>NZ_CP123990.1:1508333-1810000 GCF_029919115.1 Variovorax paradoxus | reverse complement strand
GCCCCTGGAGAATCAGCGCTTCCATTTCGAGCCGCGAGCCGAGGCCGGCCTGGGCCAGCACCTTGTGCAGCTTGGGCGAGTCGGCTTCAGGAAGCAGCACGCGCTTGAGCGGAGGGACTTCGGGGCTTTCCTCGTCGGCGTCGAACTGGCCTGAAATGACGTCTGCGAAACGGATCGGCTCGGGCGGCAGCGCATTGCGCTGCTCGCGCTCGGCGGCACGGCGCGCGCGGTCGAGGTCGTCTTCTTCCTCGTCGGGCTCTTCTTCCTCTTCTTCGTCGTCGTACTGGCTGCGAGCGCCCTCTTCCTCGCGGCGCTCCTGGCGTTCGGCATCTGCGGCAGGAGCGGGGGCCGCCGCAGGGGCGGCTTCAGCCGCGGGCTCGGTCACCGGCTCGGGATTTTCCGCAGGTGTGGCCGCCGCGGCATCGTCCCCAGCAGCTGGTTCTACGGTCTTCTTGCGGCGCGGAGCACGCTTTTTCTTGGGAGCTTCACCCTCGGCGGCAGCTGGAGCGGATGCGCCTGCGTCGGAATCCGAAGAAGGGCCGGACGCTTCCGTGATCGCCTCTTTTTTTTCGGATTCGGGCTGGACCGGCACGATTGCCGCGTCGTCGGTGTCGGAGGGGCTCATGAGGTTTTTCCGGGGGAAACAGCGTGGGGATCGGTCTCGTCGGGCGACGGGACTTCTTCGGATTCGAGCGCAACGGGAGGCTCGGCTTCGTGTGGGGGTGGAACGTCTGCCGGGTCTTCGGCAGAGGCCGCGTCTTCAGCGAACTGCGCTGCGGCGGCTTCAGTCGCCTCGACGGCTGCAGTCGCTTCGGCCGGCTCAACTGCTTCGGTGTTCGCCTCGACGGACTGCGACTCGTCTTGCACCGGGTTTTCCGTGGGCTCGGGGCTCCCGCCATCGGGCAGGGTCAATTCCGCTTCCAGCGCCGCGTCTGCTGAGGCGGAGGCATCGGCGTCGGATTCGCTCGCGATGTCCATCGGCAGCCCCGGCTGGTTGCCGGAGGCCTGGTCGAGCGCATCGACCAATGCCGCCTGCTGGGCCGGCGTCTCGATCAGCGGCAACTGGTCGAGGGATGCCAGGCCGAGATCATCGAGAAACTGCCGTGTGGTGGCGTAAAGCGCTGGCCGTCCGACGGTTTCGCGGTGTCCGATCACCTCGACCCAGCCACGATCCTCGAGCTGCTTCAAGATGAGGGAATTGATGGTGACGCCGCGAATGTCTTCCATGTCGCCGCGCGTGACCGGCTGGCGGTAGGCAATGATGGCCAGCGTCTCGAGAGCGGCCCGCGTGTAGCGCGGCGGCTTTTCAGGGTGCAGGCGATCGAGATGGTCGCGCATCTCCGGCCGGCTTTGAAAGCGCCAGCCGCTGGCGACGTTCACCAGCTCCAGGCCGCGTTGCGCCCAGTCTTCCTGCAGTTCAAGCAACAGCACCTTGATGGTGTCCACGCCCAGCTCGTCGTCGAACAGCACGCGCATGTCGCGCACTGGCAGCGGCTGGCTCGAACAGATCAAGGCGGTTTCTAGAATGCGCTTGGCATCCGCCGTATTCATGGTTCGCGTTATCCGGGAAAAGGCGTCTGTTGGACGCTGGCTCACAGGGATGGAAGGAGTAGGCGTTGCCGGCACGCGGCGAATGCAACGCAAGGCCGGCATCGAGTGGCCGGCGCGGCCCTCGGGCCGTCAGGCGCGATTGTAATCCAGCCCCCAGGTCTGCAGCGCATGGACAAGATCGGCCGGTGGAGGGGAGCGAAATTCCATCGGCGCCTGAGTGACGGGGTGCACGAACGCCAGCCTGAAGGCATGCAGCGCCTGCCGCTCCAGTCCGGCGGCGGGGGCGCCTCCATAAAGCGCATCGCCAACCAACGGATGCCCGATGGACGCCATGTGCACCCGGATCTGGTGGGTCCGCCCGGTTTCGAGCGTGCACCGCACCGCGCAGCCCTGCGCATTGCTGTCTAGGCGCTCGATGAGCGTGCGTGCGGTCTTTCCCGGATGCCGCTCCAGATCGACCACCGCCATGCGCAAACGGTTGCGCGGGTCGCGGCCGATGGGCGCGTCGACCTGGCGGGCGGCTGCGCCGGTCCAGGGCTTGTGGGCCACGGCAAGGTACTGCCGCTTTACTTCGCGCGCGGCAATCAGAGCCACCATCGCGTCCATGGCGGCGCGGGTCCGCGCCACCACCATCAGCCCGCTGGTGTCGCGGTCGAGCCGGTGCACGATGCCGGCGCGCGGCAGCAGCGAAGCCTTTGGGTCGAGCGCCAGGAGCCCGTTCAGGAGCGTGCCGCTCCAATGGCCCGGCGCCGGGTGCACCACCAGGCCCGCCGGCTTGTCGATGATTCGCAGGTGCTCGTCTTCGTGCACCGTCACGAGGTTCATGACCTCGGGCCGGAACGCCTGGCTTTGCGGCGTGGGGCGCAATTCGATGCGGCCGGCCTGCCCCGCGCGCACAGTGGCCGAAGCCTTCAGCACCGTGCGCCCCTCCAGCTCCACCGCCCCGGCTTCGATCAGCTGTTGCAGATAGTTGCGAGAAAATTCCGGCACCAGGACGGCCAATGCACGGTCCAGCCGCTGGCCGTGCTCGGCCGCCCCTATGGCGAAGGGCCGAAGCTCGCAGGATTCGACCGGGTCGGCGCTCTCGTCGGCCTCGGCTGTTTCAGGCACCAGGTCCAGGGGGGCGGTCGATATAATTGAGGGCAACTGTTTCACGAAAGCCGTATGTGATGTTTCGCGCCAAATTATCGGTCCCCTCCTGGATCGCGCTCAGCGCAGCAGCGCTGCTTGCAGCCGGCTGCTCCTCCACCCCCACCGCCGACAAGACGGCGAGCTGGAGCCCCAACCGTATTTACGCCGAAGCCAAGGACGAAGCCGGCTCCGGTGCCTACGACAAGGCCGTGCCCCTGTACGAGAAGCTCGAAGGCCGCGCCGCCGGCACGCCGCTCGCACAGCAGGCCCAGCTCGAGAAGGCCTACGCGCAATACAAGGCCGGCGAAAAGGCCGCCGCCGTTTCCACGCTCGACCGCTTCATGAAGCTGCACCCGGCGAGCCCGGCGCTCGACTACGCGCTGTACCTCAAGGGCGTGATCAACTTCAACGATGACCTCGGCATGTTCGCGTTCCTGACGCGGCAAGACCTTTCCGAACGCGATCAGAAGGCGGCCAAGGAATCCTTCGAATCGTTCAAGGAGCTCGTGACGCGCTTCCCCGCGTCGCGCTATGCCCCTGACGCGCGCCAGCGCATGAACTACATCGTGAACTCGCTCGCGCAGTACGAAGTGCACGTCGCACGCTACTACTACTCGCGCGGCGCGTACCTCGCGGCCATCAACCGGGCGCAGCTTGCGCTGTCCGACTACCGCGAAGTGCCCGCACTCGAAGAAGCGCTGTACATCATCGTTCGCTCCTACGACGCACTCGGCATGAAGGACCTGCGCGACGACGCCCAGCGCGTGCTGACCACCAACTATCCGCAAAGCGAGTACCTCGCCCGCGGCTTCAAGGGCAAGGACGACCCGTGGTGGAAGGTCTGGTAATTCGATAAAGAACAAAGCCCTTCGGGGCTTTTTTTTCGTCTGCCAAGAGCGCGCGGTGCCCTGTCCCAGCCTTGTGCCTATTCAGGCTGAGAGCGAATTCTTCAGGTCGCTGATGGCCGCCTCGAAATCAGCTTCGCTCTCCAGTCTCCGCATCGGGGGCAGCGCGGACAACAACCGCCGTCCGTAGCCCATGGCCACCAGGCGGGTGTCGCAGATCGCAAGCACCCCGCAATCGGTTTCGCGGCGAATCAGCCGCCCGGCGCCCTGCTTCAGCGCCACGGCCGCCTCGGGCAGGGAATAGTCGCTGAACGAACTGCGGCCCTGGGCTTCGAGCCGCTGCGAGCGCGCTTCGACCAATGGATCGTTGGGTGGAGGAAACGGCAGCTTATCGATCACCACCAGTTGCAGTGCGTCGCCCGGCGCGTCGAAGCCCTCCCAGAACGATGCGGATGCAACCAGTACGCAACCGGCGCGGCCGCCTTCCGCACCTTCGCGGAAGCGGTCCATGAGCACGCGCTTGGGCAGTTCGCCCTGCACCAGCACCTCTGGCCGCACGTCGGCTTCCAGCCGTTCGAACTGCTGCTTCATTTCGTCGCCGATGGCGCGCAATGCACGCAGCGTGGTCGTCAACACCAGCGTGCGGCCGCCGAGTTCGCTGGCGCCGCGCGCGGCCAGTTGCGCAACGCGCGCGCTGTGAGAGGCATCGTTGGGTTTTGGAAAGGCTCGCGGCACATAAAGCCCCGCCTGCGCGGCGTAGTCGAACGGGCTCTGCACGCGCAGCACCTCGGCATCGCCCAGGCCGCACGGCTCGGTGAACCAGCGCAGCGTGGGCTCGCCGCCCAGCGTGGCGGAAGTGAAGATCCAGGCGCGCCCGCTGTCTTCCGGCGCCGGGCGGCTGTCCTCCTGTTCTTCGCCGTAGGCATCGAGTTCAGGCTCGCCATGGCTGATCTTGAGCACGCGCGTGCGCATTGCCTCGGCAATGTCGAGCGGCGATTCGACCAGGCGCAATTGCGTGCCTACGTCGACCCAGCGCACCGACTCGACCTCGCAAGGCAGCGCGAAACGCGCAGCGCGCTTGGCGAGTTGCTGCGCCCGCTCGTACAGGCGCACGAAGTCGGGCGATATCTCGCTGACGGTATCGAGCCCTTCGGCCGCCATTTCGAATGCATGCTGGAAGTCGTCGAGCGCGCCCTGCCAGATGCCGGGATCGATGCCTTCAGGCGCGGGCCCCACCCAGCGCAGCTTGGTGCCGGGCCACTGCTTGCCGACCGCAAGACGCAATTCGCGCGCCGCGCGCTCGACGGCCGCCGCCAGCTGCTGCCAGTCGACCAGTCCGCGCGCATGCTGGAGGCCCGCGCCAAGCAGATCGCGCGCGAAATCGAGCGCCTGGCCGCTGCCGAGTTGCGCCCCGAGAAACTGCACACCGGTCTCGTTGAGCTGGTGGGCCTCGTCGAACACGACGACGCTCACGGTGGGCAGCAGCTCCGCCATGCCGGTTTCGCGCACTGCGAGATCCGCAAAGAACAAGTGGTGGTTGATGACCACCACATCGGCTGCCAGCGCCTCGCGCCGTGCGAGGTTGACGTGGCAGGGCTTGAACTGCGGACACTGCGCGCCCAGGCAGTTCTCGCGCGTGGAAGTGATCAGCGGGATAAGCGGCGAGCGCTCGTCCAGACCGGGAAGCTCGGCCAGGTCGCCCGTTCGGGTGGCCTTGGACCATTGCTCGATCTTCGCGAGCGTTCGCAGGCTGCCTCGCTCGGGCAGCGAGGCATCGTGCCGCGCAAGGTCGAGCCGGTGCAGGCACAAATAGCTTGCGCGCCCCTTGAGCAGTGCTGTTCGCACCGGCAGTTCGAGTGCCTCTACCAGGCGCGGCAAATCGCGGCCGAAGAGCTGGTCCTGCAATGTCTTGGTGGCAGTCGACAGCAGCACGCGCTCACCGCTCAGCAACGCCGGCACGAGATACGAGAAGGTCTTGCCCACGCCGGTGCCGGCCTCCACCACCAGCACGCCGCCGTCTTCGATGGTGCGTGCCACGGCCAGCGCCATTTCGGTTTGCCCCGAGCGTTCGCGAAACTGCTCGGCAGCACGGGAAAGCGCACCGCCGTGCGCGAAGGCGTCGCGCACCTTGTTCTCGAGTGTGTCGGTCACGCGGGTTCTCTCGGATCGAGCAGGTTTTCGAGCCGCACGATCTGGTCGCGCAGCCCGAGGCGGCGCTTCTTCAGGCGCCGCAGCAGCAGTTCGTCCTGCGGCAAGGCCTCGGCCAGGCGGTCGATGGTGGCATCAAGGTCGGCATGTTCGATGCGCAACTCGATCAATTGGCGGGAAAGGGAATGGAGATTGGAGTCCAACGTTGGCGATGCGCGTATTCCGCGCGCACTCGTGTTCACTCGATAATACGTCCTGACACGAATTCACGAGAAGACACAAACGGAAAGCGCGCCATTGGCGCATTGCGCTCATGACCCTAGGCTTTCGACTTGCCGCCGCAACCGGCCTCCACAAGGGAGACCGCCCCTACCAGCAGGACCAGGTGCTGATGATGAGCCATCCGCGCGCGCCGGGCTGCATGCTGGGCGTGGTGGCCGACGGCATGGGCGGGCGCAGCGGCGGACGCAAGGCCTCCGACCAGGTGCTGATGACGGCACGCCAGCTTTTCACCCGCTATCACCCTGATCGAGACAGCTCCACGGCGGTGCTGCGGCAGCTGCTCGAAGACGCGCATACGGTGATCAAGCTCACTGCCCTGTCGAGCGAGCAGGAGCCGCACAGCACACTGGCGGCCTTTCTCATGAACCCCAAGGGCGACTGCGCCTGGATCCATGCCGGCGACTCCCGCATCTATCACTTCCAGGACGGCGAGCTCGTCACGCGCACGCGCGATCACTCCTATGTGCAGGTGCTCGTCGACCGCGGCGAGATCAGCGAGGCCGAGGCCAATGTCCATCCCAAGGGCAACATTCTCCTGGGCTGCCTCGGCATGACGACGACCCCGCCGCCGGTCGAGCCCCACTACATTCCGGCCATGCAGCCCGGCGACCTGCTCATGGCATGCAGCGATGGGCTCTGGCACTACTTCAGCCCCGAGGAGCTGGCCAGCGTGTTGTATTCGGAGCAGCCGCGCGACGCGGTTGAAATCCTGGTGGGCGAGGCGCGGCGCCGCGCCCGCGGCACCGGCGACAACATCTCCATTGCGGTATTGAAGCTCGAAGCGCTTCCGGCAGAAGTCTGAGCACCAACGACGCTGTGCGACCCGGCGCTTTGCGGCGCAGGACCTCCAGCGCCTAACGGGCGGGCGATGACGCCGGCGCTGCCGGCGGCGCCGGGGGCAGCGGCGCCCCGCGCGGCTTGCTGCGATCGGCGTTCTGCCGTTCGCGGCTGGCCCGGCGCTCCGCCGCCTTCTGCTGCTTGCTCTCGAAGCGTTGGACTTCAGCCGGCGCTTCGGCGCGGCGCTGCGCGGCCTTGGCCTGCTCTTCGGCGTTTGCCCTTTGCTTGGCCTCGAGCTGGCGCCGGCGCTCGTCGGCTTCGGCAGCGGTGGCGGCACGGCTTGCCGCGTGATCGGCAGCGCGCTGCTCGCGGTCTTTCTGCGCCTGGCGCGACTCGTCCTGCTTCTCGGGCGTGTCTTGCGGGCGCCGCGTGGCGGCCTTTTGATCTAGCTTCTCGAGCTCGGCCGCGCCGCGCCGCTGGCGCTCGATGTCGTTGATGGCCGTTTCCTGGCGCTTGATGTGATCGGTTTCGGTGCGGCGGCGCCTGCGGCTGTCGCGCAGGCAATCTTCGACCGCGAACTTCTGGTAGCAGGCGGCGCGCTCCTTCTCGAATCGCGCCTCGATGGCGGCGCGTTCGGCCGTCAGCCTGCTGCGTTCGGCTTCGAAGTCGGCGGTGCCTGCGGCCGCATTGGACTGAGCCCAGACCGGCAGGCTGCCCAAGGTCATCAGCACGGCGAAAACGATATTTTTCATGTCAGTCGAGTGTCGACGATCCGGCGCTCCAGCGAGAGGAATTCGCTCGATTGCATTTCGGTGAGCCTGGAAACCGTGCGCGGAAATTCATGCGCCAGCGGCCCCTCGGTATACAACGCCTCCGGCGCCACCTCAGCCGACATGATGAGCTTGACACGCCGGTCGTACAAGACGTCGACGAGCCAGGTGAAACGGCGTGCTTCGGAAGCCATGCGCACCGGCATGTGCGGCACGTCGGAGAGCAGCACCGTGTGGAACTGGCTGGCAATTTCGAGGTAGTCGTTCTGCGAGCGCGGCCCGCCGCACAGCGTCTTGAAGTCGAACCAGACCACACCGCCCGCCTTGCGCCGTGCGCGGATCTCGCGCTGCTCGATGTGCAGGACCGGGTTTTCGTCGGCCGTTTCGGCCAGCTTGTCGAAAGCCTTGCGCATTTCCTTCTCGGCCGCCGCATCGTTGGGCGTGAGGTACATGCGCAATTGCTCGAGTGTGCGGCGCCGGTAGTCGGTGCCGTTGTCCACGCTCAATACTTCGAGCTTTTCGTTCAGCAATGCAATCGCTGGCAGGATGCGGTCGCGATGCAGCCCGCCCGGGTACAGGTCGTCGGGCCTGAAATTGGAGGTGGTGACAAAGCCCACGCCGTTCTCGAACAGCGACACCAGCAGCCGATGAAGAATCATCGCATCGGTGATGTCCGCCACGTGGAACTCGTCGAAGCAGATCAGCTTGTAGCGCTTGGAAATGCGCAACCCAAGCTCATCGAGCGGATTGACCGTGCCCTGCAACTCGCGCAACTCGCGGTGCACCTCGCGCATGAACTCGTGAAAGTGCAGGCGCGTCTTGCGCCTGAGCGGCACGGCGTTGAAGAACAAGTCCATCAGGAAGCTCTTGCCCCGCCCGACGCCGCCATACATGTAGACGCCGCGCGGGAGCTCCGGCCGGTTGATGAACTTCTTCAGTGCGTTGGAGCGCTGGGCCTTGTAGCCGGCCCACTCCCGCGCGCAGCGATCCAGCGCCTCCACGGCACGCAGTTGCGCGGGATCGCTCTGGAACCCGCGCACCGCGAGTTCCGCCTCATAGGCCTCTTTGACGCTGGTCAATGGATCAGAAGTTCAGCGTACGCTTGTCCACGGCAAGTGCCGCTTCCTTCGTGGCTTCCGACAGCGACGGATGCGCGTGGCAGATGCGCGCGATGTCTTCGGCGCTGGCCTTGAACTCCATGGCCACCACGGCTTCGGAGATCAGCTCGCTGGCTTGCGGGCCCACGATGTGCACGCCGAGGATCTCGTCGGTTGCGGCATCGGCCAGGAACTTGACCATGCCGGTCGTGTCGCCCAGCGCGCGTGCGCGGCCGTTTGCCAGGAACGGGAAGGTGCCGGCCTTGTAGGCGCGGCCCGCGGCCTTGAGCTGCTGCTCGGTCTGCCCGACCCACGCGATCTCGGGGCTGGTATAGATGACCCACGGAACCGTGTTGAAGTTGACGTGGCCGTGCTGGCCCGCAATGCGCTCCGCCACGGCAACGCCCTCTTCCTCGGCCTTGTGCGCGAGCATCGGACCGCGCACCACGTCGCCGATGGCCCACACGTTGGGCAGGCTCGTCTTGCAATCGTCGTCCACGGCAATGGCGCCGCGCTCGTCCAGCTTCAGGCCCACGGCTTCGGCGTTCAGGCCAATGGTGTTGGGCACGCGGCCGATCGAGACGATCAGCTTGTCGACTTCCAGCGTCTGGGCTTCGCCCTTGGCATTGGTCCAGGCAACGCTCACGCCCTTCTTCGACAACTTGATCTCGCCGACCTTGACGCCAAGCTCGATCTTGAGCTTCTGCTTGTCGAAGGCCTTCTTGGCTTCCTTGGCGATCTGCTCGTCCACCGCGCCGAGGAAGGTCGGCAGCGCTTCGAGCACCGTGACTTCGGCACCGAGGCGGCGCCACACCGACCCCATTTCCAGGCCGATGACGCCCGAGCCGATCAGGCCCAGCTTCTTCGGCACCGCGCCGATGCGCAGCGCGCCGTCGTTCGAAAGAATGTTCTCCTCGTCGAAAGGCGTACCGGGCAATGCGCGGGCGTTGGAGCCCGTGGCCACGATGATGTGCTTGCCGCTGATCGATTCTTCGGCCGCGCCCGCCACCTTGATCTCATAGCCGGTTTCGTCGGTTTTCACGAACGAGCCGCGGCCATGGAAGAAGCTGATCTTGTTCTTCTTGAACAGGTACAGGATGCCGTCGTTGTTCTGCTTCACGACCTGGTCCTTGCGGGCCAGCATCTTGTCGATGTCCAGGCCAAGGCCCTCGACCTTGATGCCGTGGTCGGCAAAGTGGTGGCCGGCCTGCTCGAAGTGCTCCGACGATTGCAGCAGCGCCTTCGACGGAATGCAGCCGACGTTGGTGCAGGTGCCGCCCGGTGCCGGGCCGCCCTTGCCGTTTTTCCACTCGTCGATACACGCGACGTTGAAGCCGAGTTGCGCGGCGCGAATGGCCGCGATGTAGCCGCCGGGGCCGCCGCCGATGACGATGACGTCGAATTGTTTGTTTGCCATCTGATCAGTCTCCTCAGATGTCGAACAGCAGGCGCGACGGATCTTCCAGCGCCTCCTTCATGGCGACCAGGCCCAGCACGGCTTCGCGGCCGTCGATGATGCGGTGGTCATAGCTCATGGCAAGGTAGTTCATCGGGCGGATGACGATCTGGCCGTTCTCGACGACGGCGCGGTCCTTGGTGGCGTGCACGCCGAGGATGGCCGACTGGGGCGGGTTGATGATCGGGGTCGATAGCATCGAGCCGAAGGTGCCGCCGTTCGAGATGGAGAACGTGCCGCCAGTCATCTCTTCGATGCCGAGCTTGCCGTCCTGCGCCTTCTTGCCGTATTCGGCAATCTTCTTCTCGATGTCGGCAAAGCTCATCTGGTCGGCATTGCGCAGGATGGGCACCACCAGGCCGCGCGGCGAACCGACAGCAATACCGATGTCGAAGTAGCCGTGGTACAGGATGTCGTTGCCGTCGACCGAGGCGTTGATCACCGGGTACTTCTTCAGCGCATGCACCGCGGCCTTCACGAAGAAGCTCATGAAGCCGAGCTTCACGCCGTGTTCCTTGGTGAAGCTGTCCTGGAAGCGCTTGCGCAGTTCCATCACCGGTGCCATGTTGACCTCGTTGAAGGTCGTCAGGATGGCGTTGGTGGCTTGCGATTGCAGCAGGCGCTCGGCAATGCGGGCGCGCAGGCGGCTCATCGGCACGCGCTGCTCGGGGCGTTCGCCCAGGTCTGCGGTGCCAGAGGGTGCCGAGACTTGCGGCAGCGCAGGCTTGGCGGCCGGTGCCGCCACGGTGGCGGCAGGCTTGGCGCCCGAAGCCACGGCGCCGAGCACGTCGCCCTTGGTGACGCGGCCGTCCTTGCCGGTACCGGCCACGTCGCTGGTCTTCAGGTTGTTGTCGGCCAGCAGCTTGGCAGCGGCGGGCATGGCAACGTCGGCCTTCGAGCCGCCGGCGGCTGCGGCAGCGGCTGCGGGGGCCGGTGCAGCGGCGGGCGCCGGGGCTGCGGCGGGCGCCGGGGCTGCGGCGGCGGGTGCTGCCGCCGGTGCGGCGGCCGCGCCCTTGCCTTCGGTGTCGATCCTGGCGATGAGCTGGTCGGCCACCACGGTGGCGCCATCGGGCTGGACGATTTCGGCCAGCACGCCGGCCGAGGGTGCGGGCACTTCGAGCACGACCTTGTCGGTCTCGATCTCGATCAGGATTTCATCGACGGCGACGGCTTCGCCGGCCTTCTTCTTCCAGGTGAGCATGGTGGCTTCGGCCACGGATTCGGAAAGCTGGGGGACTTTGACTTCTACGATAGACATTTGGAGTGAGCTCCGTTTTGTTCTTGAGGGTGTTCGTGTGAAAAAAGGCTCTTGATTACTTGGTCAGCACGAAGCCCTTGAGCTTGCCAAATGCGCCATCGACGAGCGCCTTCTGCTGTTCCTGGTGCAGGTGCGAGTAGCCCACCGCCGGCGATGCCGAAGCGGCACGGCCGGAGTAGCCGAGCTTCTGGCCTTCCTGCATGTTTTCGTGGATGTAGTGCTGCACGAAGAACCAGGCGCCCTGGTTCTGCGGCTCGTCCTGGCACCAGACCACGTCGACGAGATTCGGGTACTTCTTGATCTCGGCGGCAAAGGCCTTGTGCGGGAACGGGTAGAGCTGCTCGACGCGGATGATCGCCACGTCCTCGTTGCCCTGCTCTTCGCGCTTCTTGAACAGGTCGTAGTAGACCTTGCCCGAGCAGGCGATCAGGCGCTTGACCTTCTCTGCCTTCAGGCCCTTGCTGTCCGGAATGACCGTCTGGAAGCTGCCCTTGGTGAACTCGGACAGCGGCGACGTTGCATCCTTGTTGCGCAGCAGCGACTTGGGCGTAAGGATGATGAGCGGCTTGCGCAGGTTGCGCACCATCTGGCGGCGCAGCACGTGGAAGATCTGGCTGGCCGTGGTCGGCTGCACCACTTGCATGTTGGTGTCCGCGCTCAGCTGCATGAAGCGCTCCAGGCGTGCCGAGCTGTGCTCGGGGCCCTGGCCTTCGTAGCCGTGCGGCAGCATCATGGTCAGGCCGTTGACGCGGCCCCACTTCACTTCGCCCGAAGCGATGAACTGGTCGATCACCACTTGCGCGCCGTTCACGAAGTCGCCGAACTGGGCTTCCCAGATCACGAGCGTGTTCGGGTCGTTCGATGCGTAGCCGTATTCGAACGCGAGGACGGCTTCTTCCGAGAGGATGGAGTCGATGACGACGAACGGCGCCTGGTTTTCAGCCACGTTCTGCAGCGGAGTGTAGGTGCCGACGTCGAACTTCTCGCGGTTCTGGTCGTGCAGCACGGCGTGGCGGTGCGTGAAGGTGCCACGGCCCGAGTCCTCGCCCGAGAGGCGAACCGGGTAGCCGCTGGCCACCAGAGAGGCGAAAGCCATGTGCTCGCCCATGCCCCAGTCGACGTTCACGTCGCCGCGGCCCATGGCGGCGCGGTCGTCCAGCACCTTCTTCACGAGCGGGTGCACCGTGAAGCCGGCCGGCACCGTGGTGATCTTCTCGGCCAGGCGCTTCCACTCGCTGGACGGAATGGCCGTGTCGCCGGCATCGGTCCACTTCTTGTTGAGGTAGGGGCTCCAGTCGACCGCGTACTTGCTCTTGAAGTTGGTGAGCACCGGGTCGATGGTGTTCTTGCCTTCGTCGAAGGCCGCGCGTTGCGCCTTGACCATGTCGTCGCCGAGCGTGTCGCCCAGGCCTTGAGCGGCCAGCTTGTCGGCGTACAGCTTGCGCGTGCCGGGATGCTGGGCGATCTTCTTGTACATGAGCGGCTGCGTGAGCGAAGGCGTGTCCTGCTCGTTGTGGCCGAGCTTGCGGAAGCAGACGATGTCCACAACCACGTCCTTCTGGAACTCCATGCGGAATTCGAGGGCGAGCTGGGTAGCCAGCACCACGGCTTCGGGATCGTCGCCGTTCACGTGCAGCACCGGCGCCTCGATCATCTTGACGATGTCCGAGCAGTACAGCGTCGAGCGGCTGTCGCGCGGGTCGCTGGTGGTGAAGCCGATCTGGTTGTTGATGACGATATGCACCGTGCCGCCGGTGAAGTAGCCGCGCGTTTCTGCCAGTGCCAGCGTTTCCATCACGACGCCCTGGCCCGCGAAGGCGGCGTCGCCGTGCACCAGCACGGGCAGCACCTGCTTGCCCTGCGGGTCGGCGCGGCGGTCCATGCGCGAACGCACGGAGCCTTCGACCACGGGGTTCACGATTTCGAGGTGCGAGGGGTTGAACGCAAGGCTCAGGTGCACCGGGCCGCCAGGGGTGGTCACGTCCGAGCTGAAGCCCTGGTGGTACTTCACGTCGCCGCTTGGCAGGTCTTCAGGTGCGGTGTGGTCGAACTCGGCGAACAGGTCGGCGGGCAGCTTGCCCAGCGAATTGACCAGCACGTTCAGGCGGCCGCGGTGGGCCATGCCGATCACGATTTCCTGCACGCCCTTGACGCCGGCCTGGTTGATGAGCTCGTCCATCGAGACGATGAAGCTCTCGCCGCCTTCGAGCGAGAAGCGCTTCTGGCCCACGTACTTGGTATGCAGGAAGCGCTCGAGGCCCTCGGCCGCCGTAAGGCGGTTCAGCACGTGCTTCTTCTGCTCGGCCGTCAGCTTGGGGTTGGTCCGGGCGCTTTCGAGCTTCTGCTGCCACCAGCGCTTGTGGTTCTGGTCGGTGGTGTACATGTACTCGGCGCCCATCGTGCCGCAATACGTTTCACGCAAGGCATTGAGCAGGTCGCGCAGCGACATGGTCTCTTTGCCGAAGAAGGTGTTGCTCGTGTTGAACACCGTCTCGAGGTCGGCGTCGGTAAAGCCGTAGAACGAGGGCTCGAGTTCCGGAATGGCCGGGCGCTCGGCGCGCTTGAGGGGGTCGAGGTCGGCCCAGCGGGCTCCGACGTTGCGGTAGGCGGCAATCAGCTGCTGGACGGCGGTGCGCTTGCGGCCCAGTTCGGAGTCTGCGCCGCTGGCCTGGACCACGCGGGTCGTGCCCTGCTTGGCACGTTCTGCAAAGGCGTTGATGACCGGCTGGTGCGGCACATCGCGGGTATTGGAGCCGTCTACGGCGGGAACATTCTGCAGCGCATCGAAATACGAGCGCCAGTTGTCAGGCACGCTGCCAGGGTTGGCAAGGTAGTTTTCGTACATCTCTTCGACGTAGGGCGCATTGCCGCCGAAGAGGTATGTGTTGCCTTGATAGGCGGTGTACGCCGATGGCGTAGAAGAATCGCTCATATTCCGCTGACCTTCGCTTCCCTGAAGGAAGCACTAGCTGGTTAAGAAACCTTCCGCGACACGGCTGAACCGGTTGGCGGATGCGACTGTGGCTGGGGAAGGGCCTGAGTACCTTGGCATTGTGCCACGTCAGACATATGACGGCTCGGCGCAACTTCGCAAGATTACCCTTGCTCATTCAGGCAGAAGAAAGTAGTTGTTTGATCTGTTGCAGCGTGGCGGGGTCGTCCATGGTGGTCAGGTCGCCCGGATCGCGCTGCTCGCACACGGCCTGGATCGCCCGCCGCAGCAGCTTGCCGCTGCGGGTCTTGGGCAGCCCGTTCACAAAGCGCACGCGGGCCGGCCGCGCCAGCGCGCCGAGCTGGTCGGCCACCACTTTCATGATTTCGCCCTCCAGCTTCAGCGCCACGTCGGGGTCGGTAACTGCCTGGCCGTCCCGCGGTACGACGAAAGCCATGGCCACCTGCCCCTTGAGCGCATCGGCCACGCCGACCACCGCCACCTCGGCCACGCCGGCGTGCCCCGAAATGCTCTCCTCGATCTCGCGCGTGCCGAGGCGGTGCCCGGCCACGTTGATCACGTCGTCGGTGCGCCCGAGGATGTAGAAGTAACCGTCTTCGTCGCGAATCCCCCAGTCGAAGGTCGAATAGACCATCTTGCCGGGTACGGTTTTCCAATAGGTGTCGACGAACCGCCGGTCGTCCTTCCACACCGTTTGCATGAAGCCCGGCGGCGTGGGCCCTTCGATCACGACCACGCCCTTTTCGTTGGCGCCCGTCAGTTCCTCACCTGTGGATTCGTGCAGGATCTTCACGCGGTAGCCGTACATCGGCACGCCCGGGCTGCCGAATTTGCTGGGCTTTTTCTCCACGCCATTGGCAATGGTGATGATCGGCCAGCCCGATTCGGTCTGCCAATAGTTGTCGATGATCGGCACGCCCAAGCCGTCGGCAATCCACCGCGCTGTGGGCTCGTCGAGCGGTTCGCCCGCCAGGAAGAGCGCGCGCAGGCTCGACAGGTCGTATTTTCTGAGCAGCGCCGGGTCTTGCTTCCTGAGCACGCGCACCGCGGTGGGCGCGCTGAACTTCACCGTGACCTTGTATTTCTCGACCAGGCGCCACCAGATGCCGCCGTCAGGCTGCTTGTCGATGCCCTGGGTGGGCAGGCCCTCGTACATCAGGGTGGCCATGCCGGCGATCAGCGGCCCATAGACGATGTAGCTGTGGCCCACCACCCAGCCGATGTCGCTGGTCGAAAAATAGGTTTCGCCCGCCCGCCCGTCGAAGATGTGCTTCATGCTGGCGGCCAGCGCCACCGCATAGCCGCCGACATCGCGCTGCACGCCCTTCGGCTTGCCGGTGGTGCCGCTCGTGTAGATGGTGTAACTGATGTCGGTGGCGGCCAGCCAGGTGCATGGCACTTCGGTGGCGCGATGCTTCAGGCTCAACTCGGCAGCCAGGTGGTCGCGCCCGGCGGTCAATGCCATGGGCGCAAGGCCGCGATCGGTCAGGAGCACGGCCGGTGGCTTGTGCTTTGAAATCCTGATGGCCTCGTCGAGCAGCGGCTTGTACGCAATGACCTTGCCGCCGCGAGAACCGGCGTCGGCGCTCACCACCACCTTGGGCTCGGCGTCTTCGATGCGCGCCGCCAGCGAGCCACTGGCGAAGCCGCCGAAAACCACGCAATGGATGGCGCCGATCCGCGCGCAGGCCAGCATGGCGAACGCCGCTTCCGGAATCATCGGCATATAGATGAGCACGCGGTCGCCTTTGCCCACCCCGAGCTCGACCAGGCTGGCCGCGGTGCGCTGCACCTCGGCATGCAGTTCGCGAAAGCTGTAGGTTCTTTCGGTTCCGGTTTCAGTCGATACGAAGATCAACGCAGGTTGATCGCCGCATTCGGCTACATGCCGGTCGACGGCGTTGTGGCACAGATTGGTGCTTCCACCCACGAACCAGCGGGCAAATGGCGGCTGGCTGGCGTCCAGAACCTGGGTCGGCGGCGTCTTCCAGTCGATCAGCCGGGCCTGCTCGGCCCAGAACGCCTCGGGCGCATCCACCGACCGGCGATAGAACTCTTCGTAGCGGCTCATCTGCGATGTCTCCTGGTTATGGAAATCAGCTCCGGCGATCAGCGTCGCCTAAAACTGAATTCATAATTATGGAGATCGATCTTGCAGGAAGCTGACGCGCCCGACAATCAGGTGTCGCCCGCGTCGCTCCGGCCCCGGCCGGGTGGGGGCTGAACGCAAGGCCGTTATCGAATGATCTTCAGCAGCTCGGGGAATGCCGGGTGCTCGGCCGTGCGCAGCCACTCGAAGCCGACCATCTCGGTGGTCACCAACTCGGCGCCCGCGCCGGCCAACCGGTCGAAGGCCGCGTCGCGATTGCGCTCGGTGCGAGAGCTGCAGGCGTCGGTCACCACCCAAACTTCAAACTCGTCTTCAAGAAGATCGAGTGCGGTCTGCAGCAGGCACACATGCGCCTCGCAGCCGGCAATCACGATGGTGTTGCGCTCTTCGGCTGCGGCCGCAGGCTTCTGCAGGTGCTTCGGCAGGCTGCGGGCGTTGCCCTGCGGCGCCTTGGGCGGCACGCGCAGCCATTCGCCAAGGCCCTCCTCCATGCCGCTGAAATGCATCTTGGGCAAGGTTCGCTGGTACAGCGCGCGAATGCTGGGCAGGGTTTCGCCGAGCTTCGAGGGGTTGTGCTCGGTGCCCCAGACCGGCACCTCGAACAGGCGCGCCATCTTGCCCAGGCGCACGGCGTTCTGCGCCACGGCATCGGCCTCGAAGATCGCAGGCATCAGTTGCGCCTGGTAGTCGATCAGCACGAGTTGGGATTGCGAGGCGTCGAGCAGCATGAACTGATTCTTTCAGATGAAAATTGATTGGGCTAGACCGTACCACCGAAAAGCCGTGCACCTAGACTCCGCTGGATGCGGATCTTTTACTGGCGCCTCTCAGCGCGGCGCCCTCTCCTGCTGCTGAGCCTTTGCGCCGTGCTCCTGGTCTCCGGCTGCGGCGGCATGCGAACGGCCAACACGCCGCTGGAGAGCACGCTCGAAAAGAGCAGCTGCACCCCGAACGCGGACACGCTGCTTTTGCTCCTGCCCGGCGCCTATTCGCACCCGGACGATTTCACGCGCGAGGGTTTCGTCAAGGCGCTAGGCGACAACAGGCTCGCGGTGGACGCGATGCTGGTCGATGCGCACCTCGGCTACTACAACAACAAGACCATCCTCGACCGGTTGAGCAAGGACGTGATGGCACCGGCACGCAGCAAGGGCTACAAGTCGATCTGGATCGTCGGCATTTCGGTCGGCGGATTCGGCGGGCTTCTCTACGCGCAAACCCACCCCGGCGAACTGGCCGGCCTCGTGACCATCGCGCCTTATCTGGGGGAACGCGCGCTCAGCCTGGACATCGCCAATGCGGGCGGCGTGGCCCACTGGACCGGGCCGCTGGACGCCCCACCGGGCAGCGACCCGCGAACGCCGAACGAAACGCAGCTTTGGCAATGGCTGCGCGGCCACGTCGGCCATAGCGCCACCTTCGGCGCGCGCCCGCCGCTTTACCTGGGCTACGGCATCGACGACCGCTTTGCCTTCAGCCACCGGCTCCTGGCCGCTGCGCTGCCGGAGGGCCGCGTGTTCACGACCGAGGGCGGCCATGACTGGCCCGAGTGGATGCGCCTCTGGCGCAGCATGCTGCCCACGCTGCCTCTGCCGGGCTGCTCAGGCTGAAGCCCTGGGGTCAGTTCGGCCTTAACCGCAGCAGCTTGCCGTCGGATTCGTCGGTCAGTACATAAAGCAATCCGTCCGGCCCCTGCTTCACGTCGCGGATACGCGCCCTTCCGTCGGCCAGCAGCCTGTGCTCGGCCACCACCTTGCCGTCTTTCAGCTCGATGCGGTCGAGATAGCCGAACTTGAGCGATCCGACGAAGAGATTGCCCCTCCACCCCGTGCCATACCGGTCGCTGGTCAGGAAGGCCATGCCCGATGGCGCAATCGACGGCACCCAGTAGTGCAACGGCTGCTCCATCCCTTCGCTCGCGGTGAGGCCGTCGCCAATCTTGCCGCCGCCGTAGTTTTCACCGTAGGTGATCACCGGCCAGCCGTAGTTGCGGCCAGCTTGCGGAACATTGAGCTCGTCGCCGCCTTGGGGGCCGTGCTCCGTCATCCACAGGCGGCCGTCCGGCGCGAGCGTCGCGCCCTGGCCATTGCGGTGGCCGTAGCTCCAGATTTCAGGCAGCGCCCCACTCCGGCCGACAAACGGGTTGTCCTTTGGCACGGTTCCGTCTTTGGCAATGCGCACGACTTTGCCCAGGTGGCTGTCGAGCTTCTGCGCATCGTCCTTGCGGCTGTACCGGTCGCCCAGCGTAAGAAACAGCGTGCCGTCTCTCGCTTCGACAATGCGGCAGCCGAAATGATTGCGGCTGGCCACCTTGGGTTGCTGGCTGAAGATGATGCGCAGGTTCTCCAGCTTCGCGCCCTCTTCCGAAAGCTGTGCGCGGGCCAGCGCAGTGCCGTTGGCCGAGCCCCCTGCCTGGGGTTCGGAAAAACAGAAGTACAGCGTGCGGTTCTTTTCGAAGCCTGAATCCGCCAGCACGTCGAGCAGGCCACCCTGGCCGCCCGCCGCAATCGCAGGTAACCCGGTCACTGGCGGGCTGATTTTTCCGTCCGCAGCAATCACCCGCAAACGCCCGGCGCGTTCGGTCACCGCGAAACGGCCGTTCGGCAGGAAGGCGACGCCCCATGGATTCTCGAGACCGGACGAAATGGTCTCAGGGCGTAGCTGCGCTACAACGGTGCCCGCGAACGCCAACCCCGCCAGGACAGCTGCGCGACCCATAGGCCGAAAGTTCGATGTAATTTGCAGATTCACGAATTTTGCGGGAAGTTGAAGCGATGTTGCGGGATTTTGTCGATCAAACGCGCTCCCGCGAGTGATTCACCTTACAGGCGGAGGTTCATTTGCGGGCAATCGCTTATGGTTCATAAAGGTCCGCCGTTACATTTTTTCTTCAGCCGAATCGAAAAATTTCAAGCAAATCAATCATTTGGAGATACATTCGCCAATTCAGATGAGGTTGACATAACCGCGCGTCATCAATATCCTACGCGCCATGCGTTTTTTCGTCCTACCCGCTTCCCTCCTGTTTGCCGTCGCCGTCCAGGCCGCTCCTCAACAGGACCGAACCGATGACGAACTTGCCCGCTTGCTTGTCGACAAGGGCTTGATCGGACAACTCCAGCAGGTTCGCCAAACCGTCACCGAACGAACTTCCGATTTGGTCGTTACCGCCATCGGCTTCCTTGGCGTTCCATATCGCCGCGGTGGCAACTCGGCCGAGTCCGGCTTCGATTGCAGCGGCTTCGTTCGCGCCATGTACAACCAGACCGTTGGCCACCTGCTGCCCCGCCGCGCCGAAGAACAAGCCGCAGCCACCGAAAAGATCGACCGCAGCCAACTCAAGCCCGGCGATCTCGTTTTCTTCAACACCATGCGCCGTGCCTTCAGCCATGTCGGCATCTATGTCGGCGAAGGCAAGTTCATTCATTCGCCGCGCACGGGCGCCCAGGTGCGGGTGGAAGACATGAACGGCAGCTACTGGAGCCGCCGCTTCGACGGAGCCCGCCGCGTGCTTGGCGGCGCCCCCAACGACGAGGTCAAGGCCGCGGCAACAGCCGCAACCCGCACCGGCGACTAAACCGCCCTCTTTCAACGCAAAAAATCCCGCCGCGGCGGGATTTTTTTATGGCCGCTCCAGTTGCCTGGAGCGGCGCAACCAGCCGGTCAGGCCTTCTTTACTGGCGGCAAGTCGGTACAGGTACCGTGCGCCACCTCGGCCGCCATGCCGATGCTTTCGCCCAGGGTCGGATGCGGGTGAATGGTCTTGCCGATGTCGATTTCGTCGGCGCCCATTTCAATGGCCAGCGCGATTTCGCCGAGCATGTCGCCGGCGTGCGTGCCCACGATGCCGCCCCCAAGAATGCGATGCGTCTCGGCGTCGAACAGCAGCTTGGTGAAGCCCTCGTCCCGGCCGTTGGCAATGGCCCGGCCCGAGGCGTTCCACGGGAAGTGGCCCTTCTTGATCTTGATGCCTTCTGCCTTGGCCTGGTCTTCCGTGAGGCCGACCCACGCCACCTCGGGGTCGGTATAGGCAACGCTCGGGATCACGCGGGCGTTGAAGGCGGCGCTCGAAAGCTCCTTGTCGCCCTTCTGCTCGCCGGCAATCACCTCGGCCGCCACATGCGCCTCGTGCACCGCCTTGTGCGCCAGCATGGGCTGGCCCACGATGTCGCCGATGGCGAAGATGTGGGGCACGTTGGTGCGCATCTGGATGTCGACCGGAATGAAGCCGCGGTCGCTCACCGTCACGCCGGCCTTCTCGGCGCCGATCTTCTTGCCGTTGGGGCTGCGGCCCACGGCCTGCAGCACCAGGTCGTACACCTGCGGTTCCTTGGGTGCGTTCTCGCCCTCGAAGGTGACCTTGATGCCCTCTTTCGTGGCTTCGGCGCCGACCGTCTTGGTCTTGAGCATGATGTTGTCGAAGCGCGGCGCATTCATCTTCTGCCACACCTTGACCAGGTCGCGGTCGGCGCCCTGCATCAGGCCGTCGAGCATTTCGACCACGTCGAGCCGAGCGCCGAGGGTGGAATACACCGTGCCCATCTCCAGGCCGATGATGCCGCCGCCCAGGATCAGCATGCGCTTGGGATCGGTGCCCATCTCGAGCGCGCCGGTGGAGTCGACCACGCGCGGATCGTTCTTCGGCATGAACGGCAGGCTCACGGCCTGCGAACCGGCCGCGATGATGGCGTTGCGGAACTTGACGGTCTGCTTCTTGCCGGTGGTGTCCCAGCTGGTGCCGGACGTCTCGTCCACTTCCAGGTGGTAGGGGTCGATGAAGTTGCCGACGCCGCGCAGCACCGTCACCTTGCGCATCTTGGCCATGGCCGTGAGGCCGCCGGTGAGCTTGCCCACCACCTTGTTCTTGTGGCCGAGCAGCTTGGCGCGGTCGACCGTGGGCGCCGCAAAGCTCACGCCAAGGTCGGCGAAGTGCTTGACCTCGTCCATGACCGAGGCCACGTGCAGCAGCGCTTTCGATGGGATGCAGCCCACGTTCAGGCACACGCCGCCCAGCGTGGCATAGCGTTCGATGAGCACGACCTTCAGGCCGAGGTCGGCAGCGCGGAATGCGGCCGAATAGCCGCCAGGGCCGGCGCCGAGCACGACGACGTCGCACTCGACATCGACCTTGCCGCCATAGGTGGACGCGACGGGCGCTGCAGCCGGAGCCGGTGCGAGAGCCGCCTTGGGGGCGGGCGCCGCGGCGGCTGGCGCAGGAGCGGCTGCTGCGGGCGCGGGCGCTGCGGCACCGTCCACCTCCAGCGTCAGCACCACGGAGCCTTCCTTGACCTTGTCGCCCACTTTGACGGCGAGCGACTTCACCACGCCGGCGGCCGACGATGGAATTTCCATCGAGGCCTTGTCCGACTCGACCGTGATCAGCGACTGCTCGGCCTTGACCGTGTCGCCGACATTGACGAGCACCTCGATGACCGCGACTTCGTCGAAGTCGCCGATGTCCGGCACCTTGATTTGTTGTTCGCTCATTTGGACACTTTCAGTTTGAGTGTGAGAACGTCGACCGGTGGGGCCGAATTGCGATCGAATTCGCAGGCGGCGGCAATCCCTGCTTCCGCCACGTCGCGCGAGGTGCGCGACTTCATGTCGTAGGCCGCGTGCATGGCGCCAAGTGCAAAGCTGCGCCCCGAGCCAATGGCCCAGAACTGCTTGAACTCGAACACCTCGCGGTAGCTGTAGATGCCGTAGATGCCGCTCTGGTTGGCCATCAGCATCGTGAACTGGCTCGACTCGTAGGGCTCATGCTCGTCTTCCTTGGTCTGCATGAAGAACGAGTCTTTCAGCACCGGGTGCAGCAGCGTGAAGGTGCGGAAGATCTCGTGCTTGCTGCCGAACAGCAGCGCCTCGCGCGGCTGCGCGGCCAGCGCATGCTGCAGCACCAGGAAGTGCGCAGCAGCCCCGGCCACGGCAAACAGGCTCTGCCCCGCCGCATCGTCGATGGTGAAGATCTTCTGGTTTGCCTCGGCGCGGTGCGAAAGCCGCGTGTCGCCGAAGGTCACCAGCGAATCCGCCGCCATCGTGACCTGGCCGCCTTTGCGGACGGCCGCTACGGTGGTCATAGCAGGATTCGGCGATAGTCCGCGAGCACTTGCCCCAGGTAGGCGTTGAAGCGCGCAGCCAGGGCACCATCGATCACGCGGTGGTCGTAGGACAGCGACAGCGGCAGCGTCAGGCGCGGCACAAACTGCTTGCCGTCCCACACCGGCTTCATCTGGCCCTTGGAGAGGCCGAGGATGGCCACTTCGGGGGCATTGATGATGGGCGTGAAATGCGTGCCGCCGATGCCGCCGAGCGAGCTGATCGAGAAGCAGCCGCCCTGCATGTCGGCCGAGCCGAGCTTGCCGTCCCGCGCCTTCTTGGCGAGTTCACCCATCTCCGCGCTGATCTGCAGGATGCCCTTCTTGTCCGCGTCCTTCAGCACCGGCACCACGAGCCCGTTGGGCGTGTCGGCCGCAAAGCCGATGTTGTAGTACTGCTTGTAGACGAGCTGGTCGCCGTCGAGGCTGGCGTTGAAGTCAGGAAACTTCTTGAGCGCGGCAACCACCGCCTTGATCACGAAGGCGAGCATCGTGACCTTGATGCCCGACTTTTCGTTTTCCTTGTTGGTGGAAACGCGGAAGGCTTCGAGCTCGGTGATGTCGGCTTCGTCGTTGTTGGTGACGTGCGGAATCATCACCCAGTTGCGGTGCAGGTTGGCACCGCTGAGCTTCTTGATGCGCGACAGGTCCTTGCGCTCGACAGCGCCGAACTTCGCAAAGTCGACCTTCGGCCACGGAATGAGGCCCAATGCCGCGCCGTCCGCGCTGCCGCCACCGGCTGGCGCCTTGGCTGCGGATGCCTTGGTGCTGGCCTGGCCGCTCATCACGGCCTTGGTGAAGCCCTGGACGTCTTCCTGGGTGATGCGGCCCTTGGGACCGGAGCCCTTGACCTCTTCGAGCGGCACGCCGAGTTCGCGGGCGAACTTGCGCACCGAGGGAGAAGCGTGCGGCAGCTTGCCGGTGGGCGCCACAGTGGGTTCGTGCGGTGCGGCAGCAGCTGGCGGAGTTGCAGCGGCCGCCGATGGAGCGGCAACCGGAGTTGGCACACTGGCGGTCGCCGTTGCCGGCGCAGCGGCTGCAGCAGCCTGCGCGGGCGCAGGCGCAGGGGCCGCACCACCTGCGGCGCCTTCCAGCACGGCAATCAGGTCACCGATATTGACCGTGTCGCCCACCTTGACCTTGAGCTCCTTGAGCACGCCTGCAGCCGACGACGGAATTTCCATCGAGGCCTTGTCCGATTCGACGGTGATGAGCGACTGGTCGGCCGCGATGGTGTCGCCGGGTTTCACCAGCAACTCGATGACCGCGACATCCTTGAAATCGCCGATGTCGGGCACCTTGATTTCGATGGGGCCCGAAGCCGCAGGCGCGGCAGCCGGAGCAGGCGCCGCGGCTGCGGGCGCCGGTGCGGCAGCCGCAGGAGCCGCAGCGGCTGCAGGCGCCGAAGCCGGTGCCGCCGCAGCCCCTTCGGCCTCGAGCACGAGGACCACGGAGCCCTCTTTCACCTTGCCGCCGACCTCGACCTTGATTTCTTTCACCACACCGGCGGTCGACGACGGAATCTCCATCGACGCCTTGTCCGATTCCACGGTGATGAGCGACTGCTCGGCCTTGACCGTGTCGCCCACCTTCACAAGCACCTCGATCACCGCGACTTCATCGAAATCGCCGATGTCCGGCACCTTCACTTCCACTGCTGCCATATCGTTGTCTCCCGCCGTGAGGCGCCGTTCGTTCGTTGGTTGTTGATGTTCAGGCGTAAAGCGGATTGACCTTGTCGACATTGATGCCGTACTTCTTGATCGCTTCAACCACCTTGGCCACGGGCACTGTGCCATCTTCGCTCAGCGCCTTGAGCGCGGCCACCACGATGTAGTGGCGGTTGATTTCGAAGTGCTCGCGCAGCTTGTTGCGGAAGTCGCTGCGGCCGAAGCCATCGGTGCCCAGCACCTTGTAGTTGCGGCCCTTCGGAATGAAGGGGCGGATCTGCTCCGCGTACGCCTTCATGTAGTCGGTCGACGCGATCACCGGGCCGGTGGTCGGCGAGAGCTGCTCGGCCACGAAAGGCACGCGCGGCGTCTGGTCGGGGTGCAGCAGGTTCCAGCGGTCGGCGTCCTGGCCGTCGCGCGTCAGCTCGTTGAAGCTCGGGCAGCTCCACACGGAAGCCGACACGCCCCAGTCCTTCTCGAGCAGTTCCTGCGCGGCAAAGCTTTCGCGCAGGATGGTGCCGCTGCCCAGCAGCTGCACCGTGGGTGCCTTGGCCTTGAGCGCGGGGCCCTGCTTCGACAGGTACATGCCCTTGATGATCTGCTCTTCAGTGCCGGGTTGCAGGCCGGGCATCGGGTAGTTCTCGTTGAGCAGCGTCAGGTAGTAATAGACGTTGTCCTGCTTCTCGACCATGCGCTTCAGGCCATGGTGCAGGATCACGCCCACTTCGTGCGCGAAGGTCGGGTCGTAGCTCACGCAGTTGGGAATGGTGTTGGCCAGGATGTGGCTGTGGCCATCTTCGTGCTGCAGGCCTTCGCCGTTGAGCGTGGTGCGCCCCGACGTACCGCCCAGCAGGAAGCCGCGCGCCTGCATGTCTCCGGCCGCCCAGGCCAGGTCGCCGATACGCTGGAAGCCGAACATCGAGTAGTACACGTAGAACGGCACCATGATGCGGTTGTTGGTGCTGTACGACGTGGCCGCGGCAATCCAGCTGGACATGCCGCCGGCTTCGTTGATGCCTTCCTGCAGGATCTGGCCGGCCTTGTCTTCCTTGTAGTACATGACCTGGTCCTTGTCGACCGGTGTGTACTGCTGGCCTGCGGGGTTGTAGATGCCGATCTGGCGGAACAACCCTTCCATGCCGAAGGTGCGGGCCTCGTCCACCAGGATGGGCACCACGCGCGGGCCCAGCGCCTTGTCGCGCAAGAGCTGCGTCAAGAAGCGCACATAGGCCTGCGTGGTCGAGATCTCGCGGCCTTCGGCCGTGGGTTCCATCACCGACTTGAAGGTGTCGAGCGAAGGCACCGTGAAGCTCTCGTCGGCCTTGGTGCGGCGGTGCGGCAGGTAGCCGCCGAGGGCCTTGCGGCGCTCGTGCAGGTACTTCATTTCCGGCGTGTCGTCGGCCGGCTTGTAGAACGGCAGATCGGCAATCTTGCTGTCCGGAATCGGAATGTTGAAGCGGTCGCGGAAGGCCATGATGTCCTCGTCGCTGAGCTTCTTGGTCTGGTGGACGTTGTTCTTGCCCTCGCCGATCTTGCCCATGCCAAAGCCCTTGACCGTCTTGATCAGGAGCACCGTGGGCTGGCCTTCGTGCTTCACGGCCGCATGGAAAGCGGCGTAGACCTTCTGCGAATCGTGCCCGCCGCGGCGCAGCTGCCAAATGTCGTCGTCGCTCATCTTGGAAACCATCTCGAGCGTGCGCGGGTCGCGGCCGAAGAAATGCTTGCGAACGTAGGCGCCGTCGTTGGCCTTGAAGGCCTGATAGTCGCCGTCGTTGGTTTCCATCATGATCTTGCGCAGCGCACCTTCCTTGTCGCGCGCCAGCAGCGGATCCCAGTTGCTGCCCCAGATCAGCTTGATGACGTTCCAGCCCGAACCGCGGAATTCACCCTCGAGTTCCTGGATGATCTTGCCGTTGCCGCGCACTGGGCCGTCCAGGCGCTGCAGGTTGCAGTTGATCACGAAGATCAGGTTGTCGAGCTTCTCGCGCGCCGCCAGGCCAATGGCGCCCATCGACTCGACTTCGTCCATTTCGCCGTCGCCGCAGAACACCCAGACCTTGCGGTTCTCGGTGTTGGCAATGCCGCGGGCGTGCAGGTATTTGAGGAAACGGGCCTGGTAGATGGCCATCAGCGGCCCAAGGCCCATCGAGACCGTGGGAAATTGCCAGAACTCGGGCATCAGTTTCGGATGCGGGTAGCTCGACAGGCCCTTGCCGTCGACTTCCTGCCGGAAATTGAGCAGCTGCTCTTCGGTCAGGCGGCCTTCCAGGTAGGCGCGGGCATAAATGCCGGGGGACACGTGGCCTTGGATGTAGAGGCAATCCCCGCCGTGGTTTTCGCTCTCGGCGTGCCAGAAGTGGTTGAAGCCCGCGCCGAACATGTTCGCCAACGAGGCAAAGGAGCCGATGTGGCCGCCCAGGTCACCGCCTTCGGGCGGATGGTGGCGATTGGCCTTGACCACCATGGCCATGGCGTTCCAGCGCATGTAGGCGCGCAGCCGCTCTTCGATTTCGAGGTTGCCGGGGCAGCGCTCTTCCTGGTCGGGCTCCAGGGTGTTGACGTAGGCCGTATTGGCCGAGAACGGCTTGTCGATGCTGTGCTGCCGCGCATGTTCCAGCAACTGCTCTAGAAGGAAGTGAGCCCGCTCAGGCCCCTCGCTCTGAATAACGGAGGACAGTGCATCCATCCATTCACGGGTCTCCTGGGCGTCCGCGTCGTTCGCGGCCGAGCCGAACAGGTTCTCGGGATTTGCCGACATGCTTGTCTCTCCTATTAGGGCTGTGGCTGTAATTTAAGTGCGGTCTTCAATAAACGCGGGCGAGTTTCGCATAGAAATGCTTCTATTTCAAATGGCGCACATTGATTTCTTAATGTGATATTTATGATCAGGGTTGTCATGGCTGCAGCCGCACCGGAACCAATGCCCGCGCCTCTTTCCTGCGCTGCGCAAGGGTGCATCCCCTAAACTCGGAAGATGCCTCTTTCCTCTCCGCTGGCGGTGGCCCGCAGCGCCGTGAATGCGTCCCCTCTGTCCTGGTGGCGCCGCTGGTGGCGCCGGCAAACGCCGGTGCTGCAAGACGCAGTTGCCATGCTCGCGCCCATTGCGGCGGTGCTGCTGTTTCTTGCCGCCATCGTTTCGGCGTTCTGGTACCTGCGCACCGAGGAAGTCGAGCGAGAGCAGGAATCGGTTCGGCGCGACGTCGAATACGCGCAGCAACGCATGCGCCTGCGCCTCCTGGAACGACAGGAACAGCTGATGCGCATTGCGCGCGACGCGTCGAACCGCGAAATCGATCCGGTCGAGTTCGCAAGCCGCGCGGAATCGCTGGTGAGCCAGTTCCCCGAGCTTCAGACGGTCACCTGGATCGACGATCGCCGCCGCTTCAAGGCCGGCTATTCCGCGCCGAGCGTGCACCCGGCGCAGCAACACCTGATCGGCGACGTGCTGCGGCCAGGCGACATCGAGAGCAACTACGCATTGGCGCGCGAGCTGCGCCAGCCGGTGTTCTCCCAGCCCATGGCAGGCGGCGACCCGACGGCGATGCTGCAGCTGCACATTCCGCTTTTCGACCAGGGCCTGTTCGCGGGCGTGGTGCTGGGCGAGTTTTCGATCGACGGCCTGCTGCGCTACGGCATGCCATCGGAAGTGCAGGCGCGCTATGCGGTGTCGCTGCTCGATGCCAAGGGCAATCCGATTGCGGGCAACACCGTGAGCCCGAGGGAAGGCGGCACGCGCCTGCTGCCGTGGTCCGAAAGAACCAACGAATACGAAGTGCCGGTGTCGCCCGTCGGCAACGCGCTGGTGCTGCGCGCGCAGGCCTACCGCACCTCGCAGGGGGTGGTCGGCAATGGCTTGTTCTGGCTGGTCTGCGCACTCAGCGTGCTCACGAGCTGGATGCTGATCGGCACCTGGCGGCACACCCGCCGGCGCCAACAGGCGCAGCAACGGCTGGTTGCCGAGACCAATTTCCGCCGCGCCATGGAAAACTCCATGCTCACCGGCATGCGCGTGCTCGACCTGCAGGGGCGCATCACCTACGTGAACGCCGCCTTCTGCGCGATGACGGGCTGGAGCGAAGCCGAACTGGTAGGCCAGACGCCGCCCTTCCCCTACTGGCTGGAATCGGACCGCGAAGTCATGAACGAGCGGCTCGAGGAAGAACTGCACGGCCGCGCCCTGCCCGGCGGCTTCCAGGTGCGCGTGAAGCGCAAGAACGGCAGCGTGTTCAATGCACGGCTGTATGTGTCGCCGCTGATCGATGCGCGCGGCCACCAGACGGGCTGGATGACCTCGATGACCGACATCACCGAGCCCACGCGCATCCGCGAGCAGCTGTCTGCTTCTTACGAGCGCTTCACTACCGTGCTGGAGGCGCTCGACGCCGCGGTGTCGGTGGCGCCCATCGGCAGCGAAGAGCTGCTGTTCGCAAACAAGCTGTACCGGCTCTGGTTCGGTTCCGACACCGTGGGCCACCTGGGCATGGTGGCGCAGGCCGGCGTGCCGGCCTCCAATGCGCACGACGAGGGCCTGGACGACGTCGACCCCTACGCGGGCCTGCCGATTGATACGCTGACCGCCGCCCAGACCGCCAACAACGAGATCTTCGTGCCGCACCTGGGCAAGTGGCTCGAAGTGCGTTCGCGCTACCTCACCTGGGTCGACGGCCGGCTAGCCCAGCTCGTGATTGCCACGGACATCACACCGCGGCGCGACGCCGAGGAACAGGCGGCCGCGCAGGCCGACCGCGCCCAGGCCGCAAGCCGCCTGATCACGATGGGCGAAATGGCCTCCAGCGTGGCGCACGAGCTCAACCAGCCGCTGACGGCCATCACCAACTACTGCAACGGAATGATGTCCCGTATCAAGGGGCAATCGATCGACACCGAGGCGCTGCTCGCGGCGCTGGAAAAAACCTCCAAGCAGGCGCAGCGCGCGGGCCAGATCATCCAGCGCATCCGCTCCTTCGTGAAGCGCAGCGAGCCCAATCGCACGCCCGCCGACGTGGCCACCATGGTGAGCGAGGCAGTCGAACTGGCGGGCATCGAGCTGCGGCGGCGCAATGTGCGGCTCAACCACTATGTGGCGGCGCGGCTACCGGTGGTGCGCGTGGACCCCATCCTGATCGAGCAGGTGATGGTCAACCTGCTGAAGAATGCGGCCGAAGCCATCGACATTGCCGAGCGCCCGCTCGCGCGCCGTAGCGTGGAGCTGCGCGTGCTGCCCAAGGTGATCGAGGGCCACAACGCCATCGAGTTCTCGGTGCAGGACACCGGCAAGGGCCTGGCCCCTGAAGTGATGGACCGCCTCTACGAGGCCTTCTTCTCCACCAAGCCCGAAGGCATGGGCATCGGGCTGAATCTGTGCCGCACCATCGTCGAGTCGCACCGCGGACGGATGCAGGCGGAGAACATCTACAATGGCCCGGATGTGATCGGATGCCGTTTTTCCTTCTGGATTCCGGTGTTGGACGCTCCCAGTTCCGTAGCAAGCGACGAGGCAAAGGTACCTGCATGAGTTTGATTCCGAAGAAGGGCACTGTCTATGTCGTCGACGACGACGAGGCCGTACGAGATTCGCTGCAATGGCTGCTCGAGGGCAAGGACTACAGGGTTCGCTGCTTCGATTCCGCCGAGTCCTTTCTTTCCCGATACGACCCGCGCGAAGTCGCCTGTCTGATCGTCGACATCCGCATGGCCGGCATGACCGGCCTCGAGCTGCAAGACCGGCTGATCGAGCGGCGCTCCCCGCTGCCCATCGTGGTGATCACCGGCCACGGCGACGTGCCGATGGCAGTCGACAGCATGAAGAAGGGCGCCATGGATTTCATCCAGAAGCCCTTCAACGACGAAGAACTCGTCACGCTGGTCGAGCGCATGCTCGAGCACGCGCGCGGCGCCTTCACCCAGCACCAGCAGTCGGCAAGCCGCGACGCGCTCCTGTCCAAGCTCACCGGCCGCGAAGCCCAGGTGCTCGAGCGCATCGTCGCCGGCCGCCTGAACAAGCAGATTGCCGACGACCTGGGCATCAGCATCAAGACGGTCGAGGCGCACCGCGCCAACATCATGGAAAAGCTCAACGCCAACACCGTGGCCGATCTGCTCAAGATCGCGCTTGGGCAGGCGGCGCCCGCAGCCAAGGCCTGAAAACCAGCTATCTCCCCGATAGCAACGAATGTTCCCCACGCCTGCGCAAGCGGGCGTTTTTACTTGGAAAATCGAAACCGATGACCGCTCAATTGATCGATGGCAACGCGCTCGCCCAAAAGATCCGCGCCGATGTTGCAGGACGTATTGCCGCGCTGAAGGCGCGCGGCGTGGAACCCACGCTGACCATCATCCTGGTGGGTGAAGATCCGGCGAGCCAGGTCTACGTGAAGCACAAGGTCAACGACAGTAGCCAGACCGGGCTCACCGCGCATCTCGAGCGCCATTCCGCCAGCATGACCGAGCCAGAACTGCTGGCCCGCATCGAGGCACTCAACGACGACCCGCAGGTACACGGCATTCTTGTGCAGCTGCCGCTGCCCAAGCACATGGACAGTCACCGTGTCATCGAAGCCATCTCTCCGGCCAAGGACGTCGACGGCTTCCACGTGGCCAGCGCCGGCGCGCTGATGGTCGGCCAGCCGGGCTTCTGGCCCTGCACGCCGCACGGCTGCATGAAGATGCTCGAATCCATCGGCTACGACCTGCGCGGCAAGCACGCGGTGGTCATCGGCCGCAGCAACATCGTCGGCAAGCCGATGGCCATGATGCTGCTGGCCAAGAACGCCACCGTCACCATCTGCCACAGCGCCACGCAAGACCTGGCCGCCATCACCCGGCAAGCGGACGTGATCGTTGCCGCCGTGGGCAAGCGCAACCTGCTGACGGCCGACATGGTGAAGCCCGGCGCCGTGGTGATCGACGTGGGCATGAACCGCAAGGAAGACGGCAAGCTGGCGGGCGACGTGGACTTCGACGGCGTCAAGGAAGTGGCCAGCTGGATCACCCCCGTGCCCGGCGGCGTCGGCCCCATGACGCGCGCAATGCTGCTCGCCAACACCCTTGAAGCTGCGGAACGCGCCGCAAAGTGATTTCCATGACCAACCCCCTCCTCGACTTCGCCGATCTCCCGCTGTTCGACCGCATCAAGCCCGAGCACGTCGCGCCCGCGGTCGACATCTTGCTGGCCGATGCCGAGGCGGCGCTGCAAACCGTCACGGCGGCTGACTTTCCGGCCGACTGGAATGCGATTTCGAAGGTGCTCGACGTAGCGTCCGAACGCTTCAGCCGCGCCTGGGGCGCCGTGGGCCATCTCAACGCCGTGGCCGATACGCCGGAGCTGCGCGCCGCCTACAACGACGCCATGCCCCGCGTCACCGCGTTCTGGACCCGCCTGGGTTCCGATGAGCGCCTGTACGCAAAGTACAAGGCCATCGACGTGGCCACCCTCAACCCCGAGCAGCGGCAGGCGCATCGCAATGCCGTGCGCAACTTTGTGCTCGGCGGCGCAGAACTGCAGGGCGATGCGAAGAAGCGCTTTGCCGACATCCAGGAACGCCAGGCCGAGCTGAGCCAGAAATTCAGCGAGAACGCGCTCGATGCCACCGACGCTTTCTCGTACTACGCATCGCTCGGCGAGCTCGAGGGCGTGCCTGAAGACGTGATCGGCGCCGCCCGCGCGGCCGCCGAAGCCGAGGGCAAGCAAGGCTACAAGCTCACGCTCAAGATGCCCTGCTACCTGCCTGTGATGCAGTTTGCCAAGAGCAGCGCGCTGCGCGAAACGCTCTACCGCGCGTATGTCACGCGCGCCAGCGAGTTGGGCGACCCGGCCTTCGACAACACCGCGCTCATCAACGAGATCCTCGCGCTACGCGAAGAAGAAGCCAGGCTCCTCGGCTACAGGAATTTCGGCGAACTCTCGGTCGTGCCCAAGATGGCCGAATCGCCCGAGCAGGTGATCAAGTTCCTGCGCGACCTCGCGGCCAAGGCCAAGCCCTATGGCGAGCGCGACCTGGCCGACCTGCGCGTCTTCGCGTCGGAGCAGTTGGGCATTGCCGATCCGCAGGCCTGGGACTGGAGCTACATCGGCGAAAAGCTGAAGGAAGCGCGCTATGCCTTCAGCGAGCAGGAGGTGAAGCAGTACTTCCCGGCTCCCAAGGTGATGGCCGGCCTGTTCAAGATCGTCGAGACGCTGTTCGAGGTTTCCATTCGGCGCGACAGCGCCCCTACATGGCACCCGAGCGTGGAGTTCTATCGCATCGAGCGGCAGACGGCTGGCGGCGTGCAGAAGGTCGGCCAGTTCTATCTCGATCCTTCGGCCCGTGCCGCCAAGCGCGGCGGCGCCTGGATGGACGACGTGCGCGCACGCTGGCTGCGGCCCGACGACGGCACCCTGCAAACGCCGGTGGCGCAGCTGGTGTGCAACTTTGCGAGCGGTGTGGACGGCAAGCCGCCGCTGCTCACGCACGACGACGTGACCACCCTCTTCCACGAATTCGGCCACGGCTTGCACCACATGCTCACGCAGGTGAACGAACGCGACGTTTCGGGCATCAGCGGTGTCGAATGGGACGCCGTCGAACTGCCGAGCCAGTTCATGGAAAACTTCTGCTGGGAATGGGACGTGCTCAGGCACATGACCGCCCATGTCGATACGGGCGAGCCGCTGCCCCGCGCGCTGTTCGACAAGATGACGGCCGCCAAGAACTTCCAGAGCGGCCTGCAGACCTTGCGCCAGATCGAGTTCTCGCTGTTCGACATGCTGCTGCACACCGAATACCAGGCCGCCAACGCGCAGCCGGGCGGCGTGCTCGCGCTGCTGGGCAAGGTGCGCGCTGAAGTGGCCGTGATGCCTGCGCCACCTTTCAGCCGCACGCCGAACACCTTCAGCCACATCTTCTCGGGCGGCTACGCGGCCGGCTACTACAGCTACAAGTGGGCCGAAGTGCTGAGCGCCGACGCCTACGCCGCCTTCGAGGAGAGCGTGGGCGCCGACGGCCAGCCGAACATCGAGACCGGCCGCAGGTACCGCCAAGCCATCCTCGAAGCGGGCGGCAGCCGCAGCGCCATGGATTCATTCAAGGCTTTCCGCGGCCGCGAGCCGCAGCTTGATGCGCTGCTGCGACACCAGGGCATGGCGCAGGCCCAGCCCGTTTGAAGCGGGCCTGAAGCTTGCGATACTCAGGCAATGCATTCGATCCAAAAGAAAACCTCCTTGCATCGCCTGTCCGGCTTCGCCCTGCTGCTCGTCGCGGCGGGCGCCATGGCCCAGCCGATCTACCGCAACGTCGACAAGAACGGCAAGGTCACTTTCTCGGACCGGGCCCCCACCGCCAGCACCGAGCCCGCCGCAGGCCCGCAAGCCGGCATCACGCCGCCGGCCAATGCCGGCTTGCCGTATGAACTGCGCCAGGTGGCACAGCGCTACCCAGTCACGCTGTACACCGGTGAAGAATGCGCGCCGTGCGGCGCCGCCCGGTCGCTGCTCACCACGCGCGGCATTCCTTTTGAAGAACGCACCATCAAGAGCAACCAGGACGTCGAGGCACTGCAGCGGATGAGCAGCCAGGCCTCGCTGCCGTTGCTGACGATCGGTTCGCAGCAGCTGAAGGGCTTTTCCGACACCGAATGGTCGCAGTACCTCGATGCCGCGGGCTATCCGAAGAGCAACAGCCTGCCGGCGACTTACCGCAACCCGCCGGCCCGACCGCTGGTTGCCGTGCAGGCGGCACCCGTGGCGCGCGAACCCGCGCCGGCCGCGCCTGCTCCACAGCAGCCTGCGCCCGCGCCCAGCGGGCCGACTCCCAGCAACCCGGCGGGCATCAAGTTCTGAGCGGTTCCTGAGCGGGCCGCTGGTGGAAACCGGCAGCCGCTTTTCTCTTCACCCGAACGTCATCGTTTGCACGCCCGAAGGCGTGCCCAGCAGGCACACGTCGGCCTTCTGGTGAGCGAACACACCGACGGTGACCACGCCCGGCCATTGGCTCACCTGGGACTCGAAGGCAAGCGGATCGCTGATTCGCAGCCCGGTGACGTCGACGATGTGCTGGCCGTTGTCGGTCACCAGCGCGACGCCGTCTTTTTCGCGCACCTGCGCAATGCCGCCCATGGCTTCGAACTGCCGCATGACCCGGCGCGCCGCCATTGGAATCACTTCCACCGGCAGCGGAAAGGCGCCGAGCGTGTCGACCAGCTTGGATGCGTCGGCAATGCACACAAAGCGCCGCGACTGCGCCGCCACGATCTTTTCGCGCGTGAGCGCCGCGCCGCCGCCCTTCACCATGAAGCCGCGATGATCGATCTCGTCCGCGCCGTCGATATAAACGCTGAGCTCCTCGACCTCATTGCTGTCGAACACCGGAATGTCCAGGGCACGCAGGCGTTCCGTCGAGGCGACCGAGCTCGACACCGCGCCCTTGATCTGGTCCTTGATGGTGGCCAGGGCGTCGATGAACTTGTTCACGGTCGAACCGGTGCCCACGCCGACGATTTCGCCCTTCACCACGTAGGCCAGCGCAGCGCGGCCGACCTGTGCCTTGAGCTCGTCCTGGGAGATGGCGCCGGCGCCGGGAGCGGAAGAAGGAGAAACGGGTGCAGTCATCGCGGAGAATCCTTGGCTCATTGAAGTCGAGAATTATCCGATGCCCCTGCTCCCCTCTTCGCTCTACGGCCTGGCCCGGCCCTTTCTGTTCGGCTTCGACCCGGAACATGCCCACGAACTCACCCTCGACGGCCTGGCCCGCACCCAGAACACGCCGCTGGCCTGCGCGTACGCCGCTTCACGCGTCGAAGACCCAGTCACCCTCGCGGGGCTGCAATTCCCGAATCGCGTCGGCCTGGCGGCCGGACTCGACAAGAACGCTCGCTGCATCGACGCTTTTGCCGCCATGGGTTTCGGATTTGTCGAGGTCGGCACCGTCACGCCGAAAGCACAGCCGGGCAACCCCAAGCCGCGCATGTTCCGCCTGCCGCAGCGCGATGCGCTGATCAACCGGCTCGGGTTCAACAACGAGGGACTCGATGCCTTTCTGGCCAACGTGCAGAAGGCGCGCTTTCGCAAGAACGGCAGCAGCGCGGGCAAGAAGCCGATGCTGCTCGGCCTCAACATCGGCAAGAACGCCAGCACCCCCATCGAGCGGGCGGTGGACGACTATGTGGCCTGCCTGGACGGCGTGTATGCGCATGCCGACTATGTGACCATCAATATCTCGAGCCCCAACACGGCCAACTTGCGTACGCTGCAGAGCGACGAAGCGCTCGACGCGTTGCTGGGTGCCATTGCCGAGCGGCGCCAGGTGCTTGCCGACCGCGGCGGCAAGCGCGTTCCACTGTTCGTGAAGATCGCGCCCGATCTCGACGAAAGCCAAGTCGCGGTCATCGCCGCCACGCTGCAGCGCCACGGCATGGATGGCGTGATTGCCACCAACACCACCCTGGCGCGCGACGCCGTTGCGGGCCTGCCGCATGCCGATGAAGCCGGCGGGCTTTCCGGTGCTCCCGTGCGCGAGGCGAGCAACCGCGTGATCGCCCAGTTGCGCGCGGCGCTGGGAGCAGGCTTTCCGATCGTCGGGGTGGGCGGCATCCTGAGTGGGGCCGATGCCAAGGCCAAGATAGCCGCGGGTGCCGACGTGGTGCAGATCTACACCGGGCTCATCTATCGCGGCCCGGCCCTCGTGCGCGAAGCGGCTCAGGCGTTGCTGCAAGCTCGCAGCGCTGCCTGAGCGTTCGCGCGTTTTCAGCGCTGGTTTTCAGCGCCGGTTTTCAACGCATGCGCCAGAGCACCGGCGCAACGACCGCTGCCCAGCGCAACAGCCGCTTGGGACGAATCACCACCAGCGCCACCGCAGCGACGACGCCCGTGGCCACCGGATGCTCCCGCGCAATGCGCAGCGCAGCGGCAGAGGCCGTTTCGTCCGCGGGCGGTGCTTCCGGAGCCGCCGCACCGGCGGGCTGCGGCTTGCGCGGATCGCCCTGCATGGTGGCAATGCGTTCGCGCTGGCGGTCCATGCGGGCCAGCAGTTCTTCGCGCGTGGCGGGCCGCCGTGGACGCGGCGCCTCTTCATCTTGGTCAGGGTCCATGCCAAGCCCGAAGCGGTCCTGAACCCAGGTCCAGTCCCGTTCGAATTCATGGCGCGCAGGAGCAAAGCTGTTCGACGCGTTGCGAACCGTCAGAAACAATCCCACTGCGGCGCCAAGCCAGAGCACGATCCACACACCAGCCACCGACCACGCTGCAGCGACGCGATGCGGCGTGTCCCAGAAGTGCACCACCACCGCCATCGACAGCAACGCAACCGCCACCGTGGTCAGCCCGAGCACGGCCACCACGAGCACGAGCATCAGCTTGAGGCGCTGCTTTTCGTCCTCCCACGCCATGCGCAGGAGTTGCACGCGGTCTTCGGCGGCCAGCGCACCTTCGGCCGCAGCAATGCGAAGCCGCCGCAAACGGGCATTGAGCCCGAACAGGGACAGCAACCTCATGCGCCGGCTCCTGCTCGGCGACGGACCACGCGGCGGTGTGCGCTCAGGTCAGCGGCGGCCAAGCAGCAAGCCCACCAGCACACCGACGGCCAGCGCTGCGCCGGCAATCTGCCATGGTTCGTCGTGGGCATAGGCGTTGGCGGTGTTGGCCGCCTCGCGAGCCTTTTGGGCTGCGATCTTGCTCTTCTCCGCCGCAAGCTCGCGTGCAATGGCAAGCTTGGTGTCGATGCGCTGGCGCAGCGCCTTGATGTGGGGAACCGAATCCAGGTCCTTGCTGGCCAGCACGCCGCGCACGTCGCTCGCGATGTCTTCGGCTGCTGCCTCGATGTTGTTGGATGCACTCATTGGAATCTTTCCTCCGTGATGACACCGGCACCGCGCCGGCGGCTTCACGCCAGCAAATGGCGTGGTGTCATGTTACAGGCACAAAAGCCCCTCATGCGCGGCAGTTCTTCAGACTTCTGCACACAAAGGGGCTGCGCGGCCTCCGTCAGGCGCTTTCAAGCAAGCGAGCCACATAGCCTCCGATGGCAAGGCTGCTCGTGAGCCCCGGCGATTCGATGCCGAAGAGATTGACGAGCCCCCTCACTCCGTGCGACTCGGGTCCTTCGATCATGAAGTCGCGGGCGGGCTCGTTCGGTCCGGAAATCTTCGGGCGCATGCCGGCGTAACCCGGTATCAATCCCCCTTCAGGCAGCGCGGGCCAATACTTGCGCACCTCGGCGTAGAAGCCGTCGCCGCGCGCCGGGTCCACCACCAGGTCGTCGGCCGACTCCACCCATTGCACATCGGGGCCGAACTTGGCTTGGCCGCCCAGATCGAGCGTCAGGTGCACCCCCAGGCCGCCGGCCTCGGGCACCGGGTAGATCAACCGGGTGAAAGGCGCACGTCCAGACAGGGTGAAGTAGTTGCCCTTTGCAAAGTACGCCGTCGGTACGGCTGCCGCAGGCAGGCCTTCGAATCGCCTGGCCAGCTCAGGCGCGTTGAGCCCCGCCGCATTGATGACGGTATTGCAGCGCAGCGCCGTGCCGTCTTCCGCTACCAGCACAATAGCGTCCGCGCCACATTCCGCGCGTGCAATGGGCGATTTCAGCGCCAGCATTCCGCCTGCGTTCTCCAGGTCGCCCAGCAGGCTCAGCATCAGCGCATGGCTGTCGACGATGCCGGTACTCGGCGAGTGCAATGCGGCCACGCAATGCAACTGCGGCTCCATCGCGACGGCCTCGTCCGCGGTCAGCAGCACTAGGTCATGGACGCCGTTGGCCGCAGCCTTGGCGCGAATGACTTCGAGCTGCGCCATCTGCTCGGGCGAGGTCGCCACGATCAGCTTGCCGCAGCGCTTGTGCGGCAAGCTGCGCTCCGCGGCATATTCATAAAGCGCCTGCTTGCCCTCCACGCACAGCCGGGCCTTGAGCGAGCCCTGCGGATAGTAGATGCCCGCGTGAATTACCTCGCTGTTGCGGGAACTGGTTCCGGTGCCAATGGCACCTTCCGCCTCGAGCACCACCACTTCCCGGCCCGCGAGCGCCAACGCGCGCGCCACTGCCAGGCCCACCACACCCCCGCCGATGACGGCGCAATCAAGTTCATCCATGGCGCGAGCTTATCGCGGCCCGCGCGCCGGATTCACGAGATGGTGGGCGGAGGCTCGGGATCGGTCGGATCGTCGGGCGGCGTGCTCGGCCCTTCGTCGGGCTCCACGGGCAGGTCTGGCGGAATGTCGGGGTGAGTGGCCATGGTCGGTCTCCTTCCCGGTGGGTGTACGCGTTCGGCCAGCAAACTGGGCCGGTGCGAAGCGGGAACTGGCGTCAGCACGAGTCGACAGTTGCGTGCGGCGGGCCCAAAAGCGGCGCGCAAAACAAAAAGCGACTTGGACAATCCAAGTCGCTGATTTCGTTTGGGGGAATTTGGTGGGCGGTGGAGGCTTCGAACCTCCGACCCCAGCAGTGTGAATGCTGTGCTCTACCCCTGAGCTAACCGCCCTGTCAATTCTCTGGCGCCGTGTTTCGGTGCCGTTGAATTAATCGCGTTGCGCGAAGCCTTCGATTATGCCACAGCATTTCAGCCGTTTTGCCGAAACAGCGTGCGCCCGCCGCTCGATTTGTCGAGCTGCGACAACACCGCCTCATGCGCCGCAAGCTCCTGCTCGCCCGCAATGATCACCGGCAGGTCGAACTGGCTCAGGTCGATGGCAACCACCGTGGTGCCCTGCGCCGGCTCGTTCGACGACACATCGATCAAGAGCGCGTCCTGGCCGCGCGTGAGATTGATGTACACGTCGGCCAGCAGCTGCGCGTCGAGCTTGGCGCCGTGAAAGGTGCGGTTCGAGCGGTCGACGCCAAAGCGGTCGCAAAGCGCATCGAGCGAATTGCGCTTGCCCGGATACACCTGCTTGGCCATGGCCAGCGTGTCGGTCACTTCGCCGACGAAGGTGCGCAGCGGCGGCAGGCCGGCCAGCTCGAGTTCCTTGTTGAGAAAGCCGACGTCGAAGGCCGCGTTGTGAATGATCAGCTCGGCGCCGCGCAGGTACTCGACGATGTCGTTGGCCAGCGTGGCGAACTTTGGCTTGTCGCGCAAGAAGTCGGTCGTGAGGCCGTGCACCTTGAGCGCGTCTTCATGGCTCTCGCGCTCGGGGTTGAAGTAGATGTGCAGGTCGTTGCCCGTAAGCTTGCGCGCAAACAGCTCCACGCAGCCGAGCTCGATGATGCGGTCGCCGTTCTCGGCGGAAAGGCCGGTGGTTTCAGTGTCGAGGACGATCTGGCGCGACATTCGGGGGCTCTCTCAATGGTTCTCTTTGGCGTGGTTGATCGAGTATTTCGGAATCTCGACCGTCACGTCTTCCTGCGCCAGGATGGCCTGGCAGCTGAGGCGCGATTGTGGCTCCAGGCCCCAGGCGCGGTCGAGCAGGTCTTCCTCGCCCTCTTCGGCTTCGTTCAGCGAACTGAACCCCTGGCGCACGATGACGTGGCAGGTGGTGCAGGCGCAGCTCATCTCGCACGCGTGCTCGATATTGATGTGATTGTCGAGCAGCGCCTCGCATATGGAGGTGCCGGCCGGCGCCGTGATTTCTGCACCCTGCGGGCAGTATTCGGGATGCGGAAAAATCTTGATGGTGGGCATGCTGTTCTTAGAGGGATTCGACCTTGCGGCCCGACAAGGCACGCGCAATGCCCGCGTTCATGCGCTGGGCGGCGAAGGCTTCGGTGTCGTTGGCCAGCGCCTTGGTGGCGGCTTCTATCGTGGCGGCGTCTGTGCCCGTGGCGGCTTCGCGCAGCTTTGCCATCGAAGCGTCGATGGCGGCACGTTCATCTTCGGTCAGCAAATCGCCGTCGGCATCGAGTGCGCTCTGCGTGGCGAGCAGCATGCGCTCGGCATCCACGCGGGCCTCGACCAGCGCACGCGCCTGCATGTCCTGCTGCGCCGTGGAAAAACTCTCCTGCAGCATGGTCGCAATCTGGTCGTCCGAAAGCCCGTACGACGGCTTGACCGTGACGCTGGCCTCGACGCCGCTGCCCTGCTCCTTGGCGCTGACGCTCAGAAGGCCATCGGCATCGACCGTGAAGGTCACGCGGATGCGCGCTGCACCCGCGGCCATCGGCGGAATGCCGCGCAGCGTAAAGCGCGCGAGGCTCCGGCAATCGGCGACGAGGTCGCGCTCGCCCTGCACAACGTGCAACGCAAGGGCCGTCTGGCCGTCTTGATAGGTGGTGAAGTCCTGCGCCATCGCGGTGGGGATGGTCTGGTTGCGCGGCACGATGCGCTCGACCAGGCCGCCCATGGTCTCGATGCCGAGCGACAGCGGAATCACGTCGAGCAGCAGCAGATCGCCCGCGCCGTTGTTGCCGGCCAATTGATTGGCCTGGATGGCGGCGCCGAGCGCCACGACTTCGTCGGGGTTCAGGTTGACGAGCGGCTCGCGGCCGAAGAATTCGGCGACGGCGCGGCGGACCTGCGGCATGCGGGTGGAACCGCCCACCAGCACGATGCCTTGCAGTTCGTCCGGCTTGAGCTTCGCGTCGCGCAGCGCCTTGCGCACGGCGGCAATGGTGCGGTCGGTGAGCGGCTTCGTGGCCGCGTCGAATTGCGCACGGGTCACTTCGAATTGAATCGCCTGGCCCGCAACCTCTGCGCGGAAAGTGGTCGATTCGGAATCGGTCAGCGCTTCTTTGGCGGCACGCGCGGCAACCAGCAATGCAGCCTTGTCGCCATCGCTCTCGGCGTGGGCACCGGTCTGCGCGAGCACGAAACCGGCAAGCGCGTGGTCATAGTCGTCGCCGCCAAGTGCCGAGTCTCCACCGGTGGCGATGACTTCGAACACACCCTGCGTCAGCCGGAGAATCGAGATGTCGAAGGTGCCGCCGCCCAGGTCATACACTGCATAGACGCCCTCGCTCGCGTTGTCCAAGCCATACGCAATCGCTGCAGCGGTTGGCTCGCTGATCAGGCGCAGCACATTGAGCCCCGCCAACTGCGCGGCATCCTTGGTGGCTTGGCGCTGGCCTTCGTCGAAATAGGCCGGCACGGTGATGACCGCGCCATAGAGTTCATCGTCGAAGGTGTCTTCAGCGCGGTAGCGCAGCGTCGCGAGAATCTCCGCGCTGATTTCGACTGGCGATTTTTCGCCTGCGAGCGTCTGCACCTTCACCATGCCGCCGTCGCTGCTGCCGATGCGGTACGACATCGATTCGCGGTTCGAGATGTCGGCAAGCCCCCGGCCCATGAGCCGCTTGACCGAGGTGATGGTGTTGGCGGGGTCTTGCCCGCGCGCCGCCACGGCATCGAAGCCGATCTGCCGGCGGTCGCCGTCGAGATAACGCACCACCGAAGGCAGCAACACGCGGCCCTTGTCGTCCGGCAGGCATTCGGCCACGCCGTTGCGCACCGCGGCCACAAGCGAATGCGTGGTGCCCAGGTCGATGCCCACGGCAATGCGGCGCTGATGCGGATCGGGCGCCTGGCCGGGTTCTGAAATCTGTAGAAGAGCCATATATAGGGCTTATTGTCCCAACTGATCGAACTTGGCCTCGACGTCCTGGCCGAAACGCTCAATGAACATGAGGGCTCTCACCTGCTGCGCGGCGGCGGGGTAGTCGCCCTTCTCGTCGATCAGCCAGTCGAGCGACGACAGCGCGCGCGCGCGGCCGGCTTCGACCTCCGCCTGCAGCTTTTCAACCGCTTCGACATCGTCCGCGTCGTCGAGCGCCTCGCGCCATTCCATCTGCTGCATCAGAAAATCGGGCGGCATGGCCGTGTTGTTCTCGGCGTTGAGCGGCGCACCGTTCAGTTCGCAGATGTAGCTCGCGCGGCGGATGGGGTCTTTCAGCCGCTGATAAGCCTCGTTGATGCGCACCGACCACTGCATGGCCACGCGCTGCGCCGCGGCGCCTTGCGCGGCAAAGCGGTCGGGGTGGGCTTCGCGCTGCAGCTCTTTCCAGCGCGCGTCGAGCGCGGCGCGGTCCTGCGCGAACGTGGCCGGGACGGCGAACAATTGAAAGTCGGTGTCGTTGAGATTCATGGCATGAAAAAACCGCCAGCACATGACATGGTGGCGGCTGTTGTCGCAGTCAGCGACGACGCATCAGATGCGAAAACTTTCCCCGCAGCCGCAACGGTCGCGCTCGTTCGGGTTGATGAACTTGAAGCCTTCGTTCAAGCCCTCGCGCACGAAGTCGAGTTGCGTGCCGTCGATGTAGGCCAGGCTCTTTGGGTCGACCAGCACCTTCACGCCATGGTCTTCGAACACCACGTCTTCGGGCGTGAACTCGTCCACGTACTCGAGCTTGTAGGCCAGGCCCGAGCAACCGGTGGTCTTCACGCCCAGCCGCACGCCCACGCCCTTGCCCCGCTTGCCGAGGTAGCGGGTCACGTGGCGCGCAGCGGCTTCGGTCAAGGTAACGGCCATGTCAGTGGACTGCCGGCTCGGCTTGTGCCGTCTTGACGCCGTGCTTGGCCTTGTAGTCGCTCACGGCAGCCTTGATGGCATCTTCAGCCAGGATCGAGCAGTGGATCTTGACGGGCGGCAGGGCCAGTTCTTCGGCAATTTGCGCGTTCTTGAGCGCCGCGGCTTCGTCGAGCGTCTTGCCCTTGACCCATTCGGTCACGAGCGACGACGAGGCAATGGCCGAACCGCAGCCGTAGGTCTTGAAGCGCGCGTCTTCGATCACGCCGGTCTCGGGGTTGACCTTGATCTGCAGCTTCATGACGTCGCCGCAGGCCGGTGCGCCGACCATGCCGGTGCCTACCGAGTCGTCGCCCTTTTCGAAGGAGCCGACGTTGCGGGGATTTTCGTAGTGGTCGATGACTTTGGAAGAATATGCCATGGTGTACCTCTCAAACTTTGTTCAATCGTGGAGCCTGGTGCGGTCCGGCGTCAGTGGGCCGACCACTGGATCGTGCTGATGTCGACGCCGTCCTGGAACATCTCCCACAGGGGGCTCAGCTCGCGCAGCTTTGCAACGTTGTGCTTGATGGTCGAGATGGCGTAGTCGATTTCTTCTTCGGTCGTGAAACGGCCGATGGTCATGCGCAGGCTGCTGTGGGCCAGCTCGTCGCTGCGGCCCAGGGCGCGCAACACATAGCTGGGCTCCAGGCTGGCCGACGTGCAGGCCGAACCCGACGACACCGCCAGGCCCTTGATGCCCATGATCAGCGACTCGCCTTCGACGTAGTTGAAGCTCATGTTCAGGTTGTGCGGCACACGCTGCTCGAGGTCGCCGTTGATGAACACCTGCTCCACGTCTTTCAGGCCGTCGAGCAGACGCTTCTGCAGGCGGCGCGCATGGGCGATGTCGTCCTTCATTTCGAGCTTGGCAATGCGGTAGGCCTCGCCCATGCCCACGATCTGGTGCGTGGGCAGCGTGCCCGAGCGCATGCCGCGCTCGTGGCCGCCGCCGTGCATTTGCGCTTCGAGCCGGATGCGCGGCTTGCGGCGCACGTACAGCGCGCCGATGCCCTTCGGGCCATAGGTCTTGTGCGAAGCCAGGCTCATCAGGTCGATGGGCAGCTTCGTGATGTCGATCTCGACCTTGCCGGTGGCCTGGGCCGAATCGACGTGGAAGATCACGCCTTTTTCGCGGCAGGCGTTGCCCAGCGCGACCACGTCCTGGATCACGCCGATTTCGTTGTTCACGAACAGCACGCTTGCCAGGATGGTGTCGGGGCGGATCGCGGCCTTGAACTTGTCGAGGTCGACCAGGCCGTTTTCCTCGACGTCGAGGTAGGTCACTTCAAAGCCCTGGCGCTCGAGTTCGCGCATGGTGTCGAGCACGGCCTTGTGCTCGGTCTTCAGGGTGATCAGGTGCTTGCCCTTGCCCTTGTAGAAGTGGGCTGCACCCTTGAGCGCAAGGTTGATCGACTCCGTAGCGCCCGACGTCCAGACGATTTCACGCGGGTCGGCGTTGATCAGCTCGGCCACTTGGCCACGCGCCTTTTCCACTGCCTCTTCGGCTTCCCAGCCCCAGGCATGGCTGCGCGATGCCGGGTTGCCGAAATGCTCGCGCAACCAGGGAATCATGGCGTCGACCACGCGCGGGTCGCACGGCGTGGTGGCGCCGTAGTCGAGATAGATCGGGAAATGAGGAGTTACGTCCATGGCTGGCTCGGGCTGGCGTGGGGGTTGTTTTCTTTGATCTGCGCTTCCGGTGGCAACGCCCGCGGGCGCTCCACCACTCAGGACATCAGGACTTCGCGAACACGTTGCCGAGGGCAAAGACCGAATTCGGCGCGTTCACGCGAATCGGCTTGACCACCGGCTGCGCGGAAATGGCGCGCTTGACGACCGGCTTGTTCTCGATCTGAACGCCCTTGGCGATCTGGTCGTCGACCAGCTTTTGCAGCGTGACCGAATCGAGGAACTCGACCATGCGCTGGTTCAGCGATGCCCAGAGCTCGTGCGTCATGCAGCGGCCGGCTTCGCCGAGGCAGTTTTCCTTGCCGCCGCACTGCGTGGCATCGATCGGCTCATCGACGGAAACAATGATGTCTGCGACGGTGATATCCGCAGCCTTGCGGCCGAGGCTGTAGCCGCCGCCGGGGCCGCGGGTCGACTCGACCAGCTCGTGACGGCGCAGTTTGCCGAACAGCTGCTCGAGATACGACAACGAAATCTGCTGCCGCTGGCTGATCGCAGCCAGCGTGACCGGACCGGTGTTCTGACGCAGCGCCAGATCGATCATTGCTGTGACCGCAAAACGGCCTTTGGTAGTGAGACGCATCGCAAGCTCCTTCAAGTGCTTACCGTTGAAATGACACCGTGGCCCGGGGCCGCGGTGACTTCGTCTCCGCCCTGCCCGACCCCTCAAGCTGGTGAACCCAGCCGATGGGATCGGTTCTTCATCGCGAAGTTCTTTTTTTTGTTGTTGAGTATTTCGGTCAAGTATAACAGAAGGCCCTGAGGTTTGCTCGGGTAAACCCCAGCGGCGGCCGCTTGAAGAAACCGGAACCCCGTCCTAGGACGGCAACACGGCGATGTTGTCCCCGCCCGAAGCGCCAAAAGCCTGCTCCCGCAGCAGCGCCAGCTGGTCGCGCACCCGGGCCGCCTTCTCGAATTCCAGGTTGCGGGCGTGCTCGAGCATGAGCTTTTCGAGCCGCTTGATTTCCCGGGCGATGTCCTTTTCGCTCATGTCCTCGACCTTGGCGCGTTCCAGGTCGAGCTTGGCCATTTCCTTGCCGGTTTTCTCGCTGTAGACGCCGTCGATCAGGTCCCGCACCTGCTTGACGATGCTGCGCGGCGTGATGCCGTTGGCCTCGTTGTAGGCAATCTGCCGGGCGCGGCGGCGTTCGGTCTCGTCGATCGCCTTTTTCATCGAGTCGGTCATCCGGTCGGCATACAGGATGGCCTTGCCGTTCAGGTTTCGGGCCGCGCGGCCGATGGTCTGGATGAGCGAACGCTCGGCGCGCAGAAAACCTTCCTTGTCGGCATCCAGGATGGCGACGAGCGACACCTCCGGAATGTCCAGGCCTTCCCGCAGCAGGTTGATGCCCACCAGCACGTCGAAAGTGCCCAGCCGCAGGTCGCGCAATATTTCGACCCGCTCCACAGTATCGACGTCGCTGTGGAGATAGCGCACCTTCACGCCGTTGTCGCCCAGGTAGTCGGTCAGCTGCTCGGCCATGCGCTTGGTCAGCGTGGTGATGAGCACGCGCTCGTTCTTTTCCACCCGGATGCGGATCTCGCTCAGCACGTCGTCCACTTGGTGCGTGGCGGGGCGCACCTCCACTTCGGGGTCGATCAGGCCGGTCGGCCGAACCAACTGCTCGACCACGTTGCCGGCATGGTCCTTTTCGTACTGCGCCGGAGTGGCCGAAACGAAGATGCACTGGCGCATGCGCGTTTCGAACTCCTCCAGCTTGAGCGGCCGGTTGTCCAAGGCGCTTGGCAAGCGGAAGCCGTATTCGACCAGCGTGGTCTTGCGCGCCCGGTCGCCGTTGTACATGGCACTGAGCTGGCCGACCATCTGGTGGCTCTCGTCCAGGAACATCAAGGCGTCTTTCGGCAGGTAGTCGGTCAGCGTGGCCGGCGGCTGGCCCGGCGCCGCGCCCGAAAGGTGGCGCGTGTAGTTCTCGATGCCCTTGCAGTGGCCGATTTCGGCCAGCATTTCCAGGTCGAAGCGGGTGCGCTGCTCCAGCCGCTGCGCCTCCACCAGCTTGCCCTGGCTGACGAACTCCTTGAGCCGCTCGGCCAGTTCGATCTTGATGGTTTCCACCGCGCCCAGCACCTTGTCGCGCGGGGTCACATAGTGGCTCGACGGATACACCGTAAAGCGCGGAATCTTCTGCCGGATGCGCCCGGTAAGCGGATCGAAGAGCTGCAGCGACTCGATCTCGTCGTCGAACAGCTCGATGCGGATCGCCAGCTCGCTGTGCTCGGCCGGAAACACGTCGATCGTGTCGCCGCGCACGCGGAAGGTGCCGCGCGAAAAGTCCTGCTCGTTGCGGGTGTACTGCATGCGGATCAGCCGCCCGATCACGTCGCGCTGGCCGATCTTGTCGCCCACCCGCATGATGAAACGCATCTGCGTGTAGTCCTCGGGCGTGCCGATGCCGTAAATGGCGCTCACCGTGGCCACGATGACCGTGTCGCGCCGCTCCAGCACGCTCTTGGTGGCTGAAAGCCGCATCTGCTCGATGTGCTCGTTGATCGACGAGTCCTTCTCGATGAACAGGTCGCGCTGGGGCACGTAGGCCTCGGGCTGGTAGTAGTCGTAATAGCTCACGAAGTACTCGACTGCGTTCTTGGGAAAGAACTCGCGAAACTCGCTGTAGAGCTGCGCCGCCAGCGTCTTGTTGGGCGCAAAAACGATGGCCGGGCGGCCCAGGCGCGCAATCACGTTGGCCATGGTAAAGGTCTTGCCCGAGCCCGTCACGCCCAGCAGCGTCTGGAACACCTCGCCGTCGAGCACGCCCTCCACCAGCCCGTCGATGGCCTTCGGCTGGTCTCCGGCCGGCGGATAGGGCTGGAAAAGCTCGAATGGCGAACCGGGATACTTGATGAATTCGCCCTGCTTGGCCGGACCGATCGGGTCCAGTTTCTTCAGGTCTGCTATGGCTTCGTTGTTCTCTGGCATGGCTGTTCCCGACAGGTGGCGATGGCGCCGGTAAAATTCAAGGCAACCGGAAAGCGTAGCGCAAGTCCGGTTGCCAGCGAAGCTTTCATCCCAAAGGACCTTTCCATGTCTATGTTCACCGCGGTCGAAATGGCACCGCGCGACCCGATCCTCGGCCTCAACGAGCAATTTGCAGCCGATACCAACCCCAACAAGGTCAACCTCGGCGTCGGCGTCTATTACGACGACAACGGCAAGCTGCCCCTGCTCCAGTGCGTGCAGGCCGCCGAACAGAACATGATGAAAGCCCCCACGGCGCGCGGCTACCTGCCGATCGACGGCATCGTGGCATACGACAACGCCGTCAAGGGCCTGGTCTTCGGCGCCGACAGCGAACCCGTGCAGTCCGGCCGCGTGGCCACGGTGCAGGGCATCGGCGGCACGGGCGGCCTGAAGGTCGGCGCCGACTTTCTCAAGAAGCTCAACCCCAATGCCAAGGTGCTGATCAGCGACCCGAGCTGGGGTCGGCGCCGACTTTCTCAAGAAGCTCAACCCCAATGCCAAGGTGCTGATCAGCGACCCGAGCTGGGAAAACCACCGCGCGCTGTTCACCAACGCGGGCTTCGTGGTCGAAAGCTACCCCTACTACGACGCGGCCAAGCGCGGCGTCAACTTCGACGGCATGTTGGCTGCCCTGAGTGCAGCGCCCGCCGGTACCGTGGTCGTGCTGCACGCCTGCTGCCACAACCCGACCGGCTACGACATCACGCCAGAGCAGTGGGACCAGGTGGTCGCGGCCGTCAAGGCCAAGGGCCTCGTGCCCTTCCTCGACATGGCCTACCAGGGCTTCGGCTACGGCCTGAAGGAAGACGGCGCCGCTGTCGCCAAGTTCGTCGACGCCGGCCTGACCTTCTTCGTCTCGACCTCGTTCTCCAAGAGCTTCAGCCTGTACGGCGAGCGCGTGGGCGCCCTCTCGGTGCTCTGCGAAAACAAGGAAGAAGCCGGCCGCGTGCTCTCGCAGCTCAAGATCGCCATTCGCACCAACTACAGCAACCCGCCGATCCACGGCGGCGCCGTGGTGGCAGCCGTGCTCGGCAACCCCGAACTGCGCGCCCTGTGGGAAAAGGAACTCGGCGAAATGCGCGTGCGCATCAAGGCCATGCGCCAGAAGCTGGTCGATGGCCTCAAGGCTGCCGGCGTGAAGGAAGACATGAGCTTCATCACCAAGCAGATCGGCATGTTCAGCTACTCGGGCCTCAGCAAGGACCAGATGGTGCGCCTGCGCAGCGAGTTCGGCGTGTACGGCACCGACACCGGCCGCATGTGCGTGGCCGCGCTCAACAGCAAGAACATCGACTACGTCTGCGCGTCGATTGCCAAAGTCATCTAGGTGACAGCAAAGTGTGAGGGAATTCGTTTTCGGACGATTCCTTCACGCTCCTACGACGGGAAGACCCTCGCGCTGTGGCCGATGTAGGGTTTGGCCTCCTGCATCGCCGCAATTGCGCTGATATATTGCACTGCAACATTTCACTACAACACCAGCGATGCTTTATCAACTCTACGAAGCCCAGCGTTCCTTGATGGAACCGTTTTCGGACTTCGCGCAAGCGGCCTCCAAGCTCTATGGCCAAGGCGCGGTGTGGGGCCAGTTGCCCATGGCACAGCGCATGGCCGCAGGCTACGACCTGCTCTATCGCCTGGGCAAGGACTACGAAAAGCCTGAGTTCAACATCAAGTCGGTGAAGGTCGACGGCGACGACGTCGTGATCCAGGAAGTCGTCGAGCTCGACAAGCCTTTCTGCGAGTTGCGCCGCTTCAAGCGCTTTACCGACGAGCCGCACACTCTCAAGACACTCAAGAGCCAGCCCGTGGTGCTGATCGTGGCGCCGCTCTCGGGCCACTACGCCACGCTGCTGCGCGACACCGTGCGCACCATGCTGCAAGACCACAAGGTCTACATCACCGACTGGAAGAACGCGCGCCTCGTGCCGCTGTCGCAGGGCGAGTTCCACCTGGACGACTACATCAACTACGTGCAGGAGTTCATCCGCCGGCTGCAGGCCGAATACGGCAACTGCCACGTGGTGAGCGTGTGCCAGCCGACCGTGCCAGTGCTGGCGGCCGTGTCGCTCATGGCAAGCCGCGGCGAGCCGCTGCCGCTCACCATGACCATGATGGGCGGCCCCATCGACGCCCGCAAGTCGCCCACCGCGGTGAACAACCTTGCAATGAACAAGAGCTACGAGTGGTTCGAGAACAACGTGATCTACCGGGTGCCGCAAGGCTTTCCGGGTGAAGGCCGCCGCGTGTATCCGGGCTTCCTGCAGCACACGGGTTTCGTGGCGATGAACCCCGACCGGCATGCCAGCAGCCACTACGACTACTTCAAGGACCTGATCAAGGGCGATGACGCGAGCGCCGAGGCCCACCGCAAGTTCTACGACGAGTACAACGCGGTGCTCGACATGGACGCCGATTACTACCTGGACACCATTCGCACCGTGTTCCAGCAGTTCGAGCTCGTGAACGGCACCTGGGACGTGAAGAACCCCAAGGGCCAGATCGAGCGCGTGCGCCCGCAAGACATTCATTCCACCGCCCTGCTCACCGTCGAGGGTGAGCTCGACGACATTTCGGGCTCGGGCCAGACCGAGGCCGCGCACAGCCTGTGCACCGGCATCGACGACGCGCAGCGCGAGCACTACGAAGTCAAGGGCGCGGGCCACTATGGCATCTTCAGCGGCCGCCGCTGGCGCGAACTGGTCTATCCCAAGGTGCAGAAATTCATCGCCGCCCACGACCAGCCCCAGCGGCGCGCCGGCGCACGCGAGGCCCTGCCGGCCGAAGACCGCATCAAGCCCGGGCGAAAGACGGTTGCCGTGGCCGCCAAGAAGAATGTCGCAGCCAAGAAAGCGGTGGCCGTTGCAGCCGTGAAGAAGCCCGCGGCACGCAGGAAGTGAACGGGCTGGCCGCGCGCATTCACAACGCACTGCCGCAAACGCAGTGCACGCGTTGCGGCTACCCCGATTGCGCGGGCTATGCGCAGGCCGTGGCCGACGGAGAAGCCGGCATCAACCAGTGCCCGCCCGGCGGCGCGGAAGGCATTGCCAGGCTCGCGCAGCTCACGGGCCGCGAACAGGTGCCGCTCGATCCCCGGTTCGGCACCGAAGGCCCACGCGCCATGGCGGTGATCGACGAGGCCTGGTGCATCGGCTGCACGCTCTGCCTCGATGCCTGCCCCACCGATGCCATCGTGGGCATCAACAAGCGCATGCACACGGTCATCGAAGCGCACTGCACGGGCTGCGAGCTCTGCATTCCGGTCTGCCCCGTCGATTGCATCTCGCTCGAGGTTGAAACGCCGGGCCGTACAGGCTGGGCCGCATGGTCGCAAGCGCAGGCAGAGGCGGCATTGAAGCGCTACCAGCTGCATGGCGAGCATCGCCGCATCGCCAAGCGAATCGAAGAACCTGAACCCGCCGCCGCTGAGCCGCAAGCCGCCGACACGCGCAAGCGCTCCATCGTCGAAGCAGCCCTGGCGCGAGCCCGCGCCGCCCAGCAACGCCCACCCACCGCCAAGCCATGACACCCGACACCCTGCTCATCTATGTGGTTGCCTCGCTCGCACTGGCCGTGATTCCCGGCCCCACGATGCTGCTGGCGCTGTCCAACGGCATCGATGGCGGCATGCGCCGCGCGAGCTGGGGCATTGCGGGTGCATCGCTCGGCAGCGTCACGCTCATTACGGTGGTCGCGCTCGGGCTCGGCTCGCTGCTGGCCGCATCGGAACTGCTCTTCAACGCGATTCGCGTGGCGGGCGTCGCCTACCTGGTGTGGCTCGGCATCAAGCTGTGGCGCAGCGACGCCACCGACCTGGGCGAGGCGCTGGCCAAGTCCGCCATCGAGGTTCGTCCGCACGGACGCATTGCGCTTGTGCGCAGCCTGCTGGTTGCGCTTTCGAATCCCAAGACCGTGTTGTTCTTCGCGGCCTTTCTGCCGCAGTTCATCGACATCACCAAGCCGCAAGGCACGCAGTACCTGCTGCTGGGTTCGATCTTCGTCGCGCTCGACACCTGCGTGATGCTGGCCTACGCGGCCGCCGGCACGCAGGCCGTGCGCTGGCTCTCGCGGCGCGGCCTCAAGGTGCTGAACCGCAGCTGCGCGGCCGGCATGTGGCTGCTGGCGGCCACGCTGGCCTTCTGGCGCCGTCCGGGCACCTGAACGACGTGCGCGCTCAGGCCTTCTCCTTCTGGGCGCGCTTGAAGAGCAGCAGCAACACGCCGGCCAGGATGACGGCCACCGCATACCACTCGAAGCGCGTCACGGTCTCGTTGGCAACCCACACGCCCAGCAGCATTGCGATCACGGGGTTGACGAAGGTGTAGCTCGAAGCGAGCGCCGCCGGGGCCCTGGCAAGCAGCACCATGTAGGCGTTGAACGCGATCAGCGAACCGAAGACCACGAGGTAAAGCCAGGCTGCCACGGCCTCTGGCTGCGGCGGCCACACGAACCGCTCGCCGGAGATTGCCGAAAGCACCAGCAGCACCACGCCGCCGCAGATCATCTCGCTGGCAAAACCCATGGCCCCGGGGGCAAGCGGCAGGCTGCGCTGGCTCAGCACGCTGCCCAGCGACCAGCAGATGCATGCGATGGAAATTGCCACCAGCCCTGCGGGCGACGACTGGAAGCCGCTTCCCTGCGTCAGCATCAGCACGCCGACGAGCCCGAGCGCGATGCCCGCTGCTTCGAGCCGCGTCGGCTTCACGCCCCAGATCAGGTTCAGCAATGCAATCAAAAGCGGCACCACCGCAATGAACGCCACCACCAGCCCGGAGCCGATCGACACTTCGGCATGGGCCGTACCACCCATGCCGCCGCCCAGCATCAGCGAGCCCACCACCAGCGCGTTGCGCCATTGCAGGCCCGACGGCCATGCGGCGCCGCGCCAGCGCATCCATGCAGCCAGCAGCACGCCCGCAAACAAGAAGCGAGAGCCCATCTGGAGAAAAGGCGCGAAGCTGACCAGCGCGTACTTGATTGCGAGATAGGTCGAGCCCCACACCACCCACGTGGCGGCGAGGCAAAGCCAGAGGAGCAGCGGCATCGAACTACGTACAGGCGACCTGGAAGCGGCTTGGGCGGGAGATGCGAGGGTAGGCATGCGAGATCTGTATTGTTGGTATTGGAACGCCATCCATGGTATGAAGGCAAACTCATTGCAGCCATGCACAACTCATGGTTCTCACCGTTTTGCACCGTCGATTTAAAGGAGTTGCATGGACTTCGCCTTCAACCCCACGCTGGACGCTCACGACACCCGCATCCTGGCCGAGTTGCAGGGCGACGCGCGGCTCACCATGGCCGAGCTCGGCCGCCGCGTGCACCTGAGCCAGCCGGCCGTGACCGAGCGCGTGAAAAAGCTCGAAGCCGCGGGCGTGATCAGCGGCTATCGCGCCACGGTCAATCTCGGCAAGCTGGGCTATGGCATCCGCGCGGTCATCCGCGTGGGCCGGGCCGACTACGCGCGCGTGGTCGAGCTGGTGCAGCAGACGCCGGAGTGCGTCAACGCCTACAACGTGACCGGAGACGACAGCTGGATCCTGGAAATTGCGGTCATCGACGTGAGCCACCTCGATGCGGTGGTCACCAAGTTCTGCATCCTCACCGAGACGGCCACCTCGATCATCTTGAACCCGGCACGCGAGCACCAGCCGATGCTGCCGCCTCAGCGCTCCGATGTGAAGCCGCCGATCAAGAAGGTGCTCAACGCGTAGCGGCCAGCGCGTTGAACGCAGTCACCACCTCGGGCGGCGCCTGCACCATTTCTATCAGCACGCCCTCGCCCGCAATCGGAAACTCGTCGTTCGCCTTCGGATGCAGAAAGCAGATGTCGAAGCCAGCCGCGCCCTGGCGAATGCCTCCGGGCGCAAAGCGCACACCCTGCGCGGTGAGCCATTCGACAGCCTTGGGAAGGTCGTCGATCCAGAGGCCCACATGGTTGAGCGGCGTGGTGTGAACCGCCGGCTTCTTCTCGGGGTCGAGCGGCTGCATCAGGTCGACCTCGACCTTGAACGGCCCGCTGCCCATCGAGCAGATATCTTCGTCGACGTTCTCGCGCTCGCTCTTGAAGGTGCCGGTGACCTCGAGCCCCAGCATGTCGACCCACAGCTTCTGCAGCCGCATCTTGTCGGGCCCGCCGATGGCGATCTGCTGGATGCCCAGCACCTTGAAGGGACGCGCGGAGGCCGTGGCCGTCATGCGCAGACCTCTACCTTTTCAGTGGTCGTGGTGCGGCGCGACTGCAGGCCCAGCTTGCGCAGCAGCTGCACGTCGGCCTCCACGTCGGGGTTGCCGGTGACCAGCAGCTTGTCGCCATAGAAGATGGAGTTGGCGCCGGCCATGAAGCACAAGGCCTGCACCGCATCGCCCATCTGCTGGCGCCCGGCTGAAAGGCGCACGCGCGCCGTCGGCATCGTGATGCGCGCGACCGCGATCATGCGCACGAAGTCGAAGGGGTCGACCGGCTCCGAATCGGCCAGCGGCGTGCCCGGCACGCGCACCAGGCTGTTGATCGGCACCGACTCAGGGTACGGATTCAGGTTGGCCAACTGCGCGATCAACCCGGCCCGGTGCACCGGCTGCTCGCCCATGCCGACGATGCCGCCGCAGCACACGCTGATGCCGGCGCTGCGCACATGGGCCAGCGTGTCGAGCCGGTCCTGGTAGGTGCGCGTGTCGACGATGTCGGTGTAGTACTCAGGCGCGGTGTCGAGGTTGTGGTTGTAGTAGTCGAGGCCCGCGGCCTTGAGCTGGTGCGCATGATGCGGCTCCAGCATGCCGAGCGTGGCGCAGGTCTGCATGCCCAGGCTCTTCACCGCTTCGACCAGCACCGCCACCTTCTCCACGTCGCGGTCCTTCGGCGCGCGCCATGCGGCGCCCATGCAGAACCGCGTGGCACCGGCGTCCTTGGCCGCCTGTGCGGCGCGCACCACCTCGTCGACTTCCATGAGCTTCTGCGCCTTCACGCCGGTGTCGAACTCGGCCGACTGCGGACAGTAGCCGCAGTTTTCCGGACAGCCGCCGGTCTTGACCGAAAGCAGCGTCGCAAGCTCGATGTCGCCTTCCGGGAAGTGCTGGCGGTGCACGGTCTGTGCTTCGAACAGCAGATCCATCAGCGGCTTGTCGAGCAGCGCCTGGATCGCCTCGACCGACCACGGGCCTTGCGGCGTCACCGGCTTTGGGGGCCGGTGCAGCGTGACAGGCGCCGAGATGGGCGCTTCAAAAAAAATATCGGAGGTCGTCATATCAATGAAATCTTTCATAGGTGCCCGAAGCATTGCCTGTTCGGGAAACACCGCGGAACCGGCTTCGCCGGGCCGCAGGTGTTGCCCCCGGAAGGGGGTTGGAGAAGCGACACGAAGTGCGCGCAGCCTGGGGGTGAGCTTTATTCAAACTCCATAATGATTTGATCGACCGCGAGCGAATCGCCCTTGTTTGCCGAAATCTTGCCAACCACACCGTCTTGCGTGGCAAACAATACGTTTTCCATTTTCATGGCCTCGATCACGGCCAGCTTCTCGCCCGCACGCACCTGCTGGCCCGGCTGCACCGACACCTCGACCAGCAAGCCCGGCATCGGCGACATCAGGAACTTGCTCAGATCGGGCGGCGCCTTGTAGGGCATCAACTCGAGCAACCGCGCGCCCAGTGGCGACAGCACCATGGCCTCGATCTGCGTGCCGTCGTGCGACACCCGCAGCGCGAGCGGGCTCTTGCCTGCCCCGCGCTCGACCTGCGCGGTGAAGGGGCGGTCGTTCACCATGCCTTGCACGCGAATCGCGCCCAGCGCAAAGCCGCTGTCGATCTTGTAGCTCTTGTCGCCCACGGCAACGGCGCTCGCGCCCGTCTTGCCGTGAAAGTCGGTCACGGACACCGGGTGGTGGACATGCTTGCCTTCCGGCCCCAGCTCCACCACCACGAACTGCTCGCCCACCTTCACGCCGTGGCCTTCGAGCTGGCCGCTGATGCCCGAGGCCCGCGCGCGGTAGCGGCGGTGCACATAGGCGGCAAGCGCAACGAGAAACGACGGATCGGCGTGCGGCACGTCTTCTGCGTGAAAGCCCTTGCCGTAGTGCTCGGCAATGAAGCCGGTGTTGAAGTCGCCCGCTACAAACTTCGGATGCGCGAGCAGCGCCGCCTGGAAAGGAATGTTGCTGCTGATGCCACGGATCACGAAGCCATTGAGCGCCTCGCGCATGCGTGCAATTGCATGCTTCCGATCCTTGCCGTGCACGATGAGCTTGGCGATCATCGAGTCGTAGTACATCGGAATCTCGCCGCCGTCGTACACGCCGGTGTCCACCCGCACGCCGTTCAGGTGCTCGGTGTCGCTCGCAAACATCGTCTCCGCGGGCGGCTGGAACTTCACCAGGCGGCCCGTCGAAGGCAGGAAGTTGCGGAAAGGATCCTCGGCGTTGATGCGGCATTCGATCGCCCAGCCGTTGCGCTTCACTTCGGCCTGCGTCAGCGGCAACGCCTCGCCTGCCGCAACGCGGATCATCAGTTCGACCAGGTCGAGCCCCGTGATGCATTCGGTCACCGGATGCTCCACCTGAAGCCGCGTGTTCATTTCAAGAAAATAGAAGCTCTGGTCCTTGCCGACCACGAACTCCACCGTGCCCGCGCTCTGGTACTTCACCGCCTTGGCCAACTGCACCGCCTGCTCGCCCATCGCCTTGCGCGTGGCATCGCTGATGAAGGGCGAAGGCGCCTCTTCGATCACCTTCTGGTGCCGGCGCTGGATCGAGCATTCGCGCTCGTTCAGGTAGATGACGTTGCCATGCGAATCGCCCAGCACCTGGATCTCGATGTGGCGCGGCTCCTCGACGAACTTCTCGATGAACACGCGGTCATCGCCAAAGCTGCTCAGCGCCTCGTTGCGGCACGAGGTAAAGCCCTCGAAGGCCTCCTTGTCGTCGAAGGCCACGCGCAGCCCCTTGCCCCCGCCGCCGGCCGACGCCTTGATCATCACCGGGTAGCCAATGTCCTTGGCAATCTCGACGGCGCGCTCGGCCGTTTCGATGGCGTCGTTCCAGCCCGGAATGGTGTTGACCTTCGCTTCGTTCGCAAGCTTCTTCGATGCGATCTTGTCGCCCATGGCGGCAATCGAATAGTGCTTCGGTCCGATGAAGGCAATGCCCTCTTCCTCGACCTTGCGCGCAAAGGCTTCGTTCTCCGACAGGAAACCGTAGCCCGGATGCACCGCCTCGGCGCCGGTCTGCTTGCAGGCCGCGATGATGCGGTCGGCCTGCAGATAGCTCTCGCGGCTTGGCGCAGCACCAATGTGCACGGCCTCGTCGGCCAATTCGACGTGGCGGGCTTCCTTGTCGGCTTCGGAATAAACGGCGACGGTGAGGATGCCCATCTTCTTGGCCGTCTGGATCACGCGGCAGGCGATTTCACCGCGGTTGGCGATAAGGATTTTTTTAAACATGCTGAATCCGTTTTCTTGCTGACCGCCTCAGCGGTTGATGAACATCGAGTAAACCGGCTGCGCCTGCGACCGATCGACGAACACATAGGCGATGCCATCTGAACAGAAGTTCGCCACTTCGGCCGTGCTGCCATCGGGAAGATCGACCCAGTTGTCGATCTGCAAAAACAAGCGTCCCGCGGGCAGTCTTTGCGCGCCGTTCGCCGTCCAGTGCGGCGCGCCGCCGCTCTTGGTACACCAGGGGCTGGCCCAGCCGCGAGGGTGCGCTGCTTCGTCGGGCAGATCGAAGTGGGCTTGGTAGTCATAGAACGCCTCCTCCAGCTCTGCAGGTACGCCGTCGTCATCCGCGCGCCATGCGGCAATGCCGATCTCGCGCAGAAGTGCCGGCTGTCCGTCGGCAGCATCTGAAGGCAGCGGTGCGGGCGCGTCGCCCAAGTCGGCGCCCTGTACCACGAATGCGCCATTCGTACCCGCGTCATGCTCCCAGAAGCTGCAGATGCTGTCCCACTCGCACTTGAACAGGAACAGCACCTCGCCGCTTGCGAGTGGCAACGCCTCCCCGTCCGCCGGCAACTGCGCAAGGTGGCTCATGGGGCGATTGCACTCGCGGCAGATAGGCCAAAGGCGCGCGGGGAGCCCCCAGGGCAACCCGCCCAGCTTTGGAACTAGCCCGGGTTCCGCTCCCTCGCGGAACTGGGGGTAATAGCTGCGCATATGAAAATCAGAGAGGAATGTTGCCGTGCTTACGCCACGGGTTCTCGAGCTTCTTCTCGCGCAGCATCACCAGCGAACGGCAGATGCGCTTGCGCGTTTCGTGCGGCAGGATCACGTCGTCGATGTAGCCACGCGCACCCGCCACGTACGGATTGGCGAAACGCGCCTTGTATTCGGCCTCGCGTGCGGCGAGCTTCTCGGGGTCGTTCTTGTCTTCGCGGAAGATGATTTCCACTGCGCCCTTGGCGCCCATCACCGCAATCTCGGCGCGCGGCCAGGCCAGGTTGACGTCGCCGCGCAGGTGCTTGGAAGCCATCACGTCGTACGCGCCGCCATAGGCCTTGCGCGTGATGACGGTGATCTTCGGCACCGTGCATTCCGCATACGCGTAGAGCAGCTTGGCACCGTGCTTGATGATGCCGCCGTACTCCTGCCCCGTGCCGGGCATGAAGCCGGGCACGTCGACGAAGGTAACCACGGGAATGTTGAACGCATCGCAAAAGCGCACGAAGCGCGCGGCCTTGATGCTGCTCTTGATGTCGAGGCAGCCTGCGAGCACCAGCGGCTGGTTGGCCACGATGCCGACCGTCTGCCCTTCCATGCGCGCAAAGCCGATCACGATGTTCTTCGCGTAGTCGGGCTGCAGCTCGAAGAAATCGCCGTCGTCCACCACCTTGAGGATCAGCTCCTTGATGTCGTAGGGCTTGTTCGGGTTGTCCGGCACCAGCGTGTCCAGCGAGTAGTCGGGCCGGTCGGCCGGGTCGCCCTGGCCGTTGTTGCCCAGGCGCACCGGCGGCTTCTCGCGGTTGTTGAGCGGCAGGTAGTTGTACAGGCGGCGCAGCATCATGAGCGCTTCGACGTCGTTCTCGAACGCCATGTCGGCCACCCCGCTGCGCGTGGTGTGCGTAACCGCGCCGCCCAGCTCCTCGGCCGTCACGGTTTCATGCGTTACGGTCTTCACCACATCGGGGCCGGTAACGAACATGTAGCTCGAGTCCTTCACCATGAAGATGAAGTCGGTCATGGCGGGTGAATAAACCGCGCCGCCCGCGCATGGGCCCATGATCATGCTGATCTGCGGCACCACGCCCGATGCCATCACGTTGCGCTGGAACACGTCCGCATAGCCGCCGAGCGAGGCCACGCCTTCCTGGATGCGCGCACCGCCGGAGTCGTTCAGGCCGATGACGGGTGCGCCGACCTTCATGGCCTGGTCCATCACCTTGCAGATCTTTTCGGCGTGCGCTTCGCTCAGCGCGCCGCCAAAGACGGTGAAGTCCTGGCTGTACACGAAGACGAGGCGGCCGTTGATCATGCCGTAGCCCGTCACCACGCCGTCGCCCGGAATCTTTTGCTCGGCCATGCCGAAATCGACCGAGCGGTGCTCGACGAACATGTCCCACTCTTCAAAGGTGTTGTCGTCCAGCAAGAGTTCGATGCGCTCCCGCGCGGTGAGCTTGCCCTTGGCGTGCTGCGCGTCGATGCGCTTCTGTCCGCCGCCAAGGCGCGCTTGAGCGCGGCGCTTTTCGAGTTGTTCGATCAGTTCTTGCATGGTGTGCTTCCGAAGCTGTGGTCCTGAATGTCGTGTGTTGTCATGGCCTGGCGGTGATGGCAGCCGCCGCAAGCAACTGGCGCGCCGCCGTCGATGCGGGCAGCGAGCCCTCTGCCACCTGCCGAGTGAGTTGCGGCAGCAGTTCGCGCACCTGCGTGTGCTGCCTGAATGCCTGCTTGAGGCCCGCGTCGATGCGCTCCCACATCCACGACGTGGCCTGCTTTTCACGCCGCTTGGCGAGCTTGCCATTGGCGGTTTGCAGTTGCCTGAACTGCGTGACAGCGTCCCAGAAAGCGTCGATGCCGGTACCCGCCAGCGCGCTCAGCTGCAGCACCTTGGGCAGCCAGAAGCGAACCTCGGCGCCGCTGTGCGCGTCATGCACCGCATGCGCATGGTCAGGGTTGCCCTGGTGGCCGAAGAGGCGCAGGGCAGAAGTGATCTGCGCCTGCGCACGCGTGGCGGCATCCTTGTCTATGTCGGCCTTGTTGATGACGACCAGGTCGGCCAGCTCCATCACGCCCTTCTTGATGGCCTGCAGGTCGTCGCCCGCGTTGGGCAGCTGCATCAGCACGAACATGTCGGTCATGCCGGCCACGGCTGTTTCGCTCTGGCCCACTCCCACCGTTTCGACAATGACGATGTCGTAGCCCGCGGCTTCGCACACCAGCATGGCCTCGCGCGTTTTCTCGGCCACGCCGCCCAGCGTGCCGCTCGACGGGCTCGGCCGGATGTAGGCGCGTTCATGCACCGAGAGGCGCTCCATGCGCGTCTTGTCGCCAAGAATGGAGCCACCGGACACGGTGGAAGACGGATCAATGGTGAGCACCGCCACGCGGTGGCCCTTGCCGATCAGCAGCAGGCCCAGCGTTTCGATGAAGGTCGACTTGCCGACACCCGGCACGCCCGAGATGCCAAGGCGAAATGAATTGCCGGTGCGCGGCAGCAATGCGGTGAGCAATTCATCGGCTTGCGCGCGGTGGTCGGCACGGGTGGATTCGAGCAGCGTGATGGCCTTGGCGATGGCGCGGCGCTGTGCCATGCCCTCCGGCTCGGCAATGGCGCGTTCGAGTGCCTCGGCCTGCTTCAGCACGCATCCTCCGAGGCCACGCGCCAGCGGTAGTGCAGGTCGACGCCCTCTTCGCCCTCGAGCACAAAGCCGTGCCGCACATAGAAGCGGTTGGCATCGCTTTGCACCAGCGCCGTGAGCTTGATGTCCATCCCTTGTTCGCGCGCCTGCGACTTGGCCCATTGCAGCACCCATTCACCGATGCCCAGGCCCTGGAAGCCGGTGCGCAGGTACAGATGGTCGAGCCGCAGCGCATCGGGGTCTTCGGGCTTGAGCGTGACAAAGCCGATGCGCAGGTCGCCGTCGAGCACGATGTGATGCATGTAAGGCACGACGAAACCGGCCTGGAGCCGTTCGCGTGAACGCGCCGGGTCGAAGCGGCCCACGCGCTCCAGGCTGGGGCGCATCGCATCGACGCGCAAGGCCAGCATGGCTTCGAAATCGCTGGAATCAACGGGCTGCAGCGACAGCCGCGACAAAAGATCGCCCACGTCTCGCGTCCCGATCAGGCCGAGACGGCTGCGCGAATCTGCTCCAGCACGTCTTTCGCGCTGGCGGGAATCGGCGTGCCCGGGCCATAGATGCCCTTGACGCCGGCCTCGTAGAGAAAGTCGTAGTCCTGCCGCGGAATCACGCCGCCGACAAACACGATGATGTCGTCCGCGCCTTGCTTCTTCAGCTCGTTGATGATGGCGGGCACAAGCGTCTTGTGGCCGGCCGCGAGAGTGCTCACGCCGACGGCGTGCACGTCGTTTTCAATCGCCTGGCGCGCGCACTCCTCGGGTGTCTGGAACAGCGGCCCCATGTCCACGTCGAACCCCAGGTCGGCAAAGGCCGTGGCCACCACCTTGGCGCCGCGGTCGTGCCCGTCCTGGCCCAGCTTGGAGATCATCACGCGCGGACGGCGCCCCTGCTCTTCGGCAAAGGCGTTGATCTCGGTCTTGAGGGCTTCCCAGCCCTCGGCGGAGTCATAGGCAGCTGCGTACACACCGGTCACCTTTTGCGTGTCGGCCCGATGGCGGCCGAATGATTTTTCGAGTGCATCCGAGATCTCGCCCACCGTGGCGCGCAGGCGCACGGCGTCGATGCTGAGCGCGAGCAGGTTGCCGGTGCCGTTCTCGGCCGCTTCGGTCAGCGCATCCAGCGCAGCCTGCACCTTGGCGGTGTCGCGCGAAGAGCGGATCTTCTGCAGGCGGGCCACCTGCTGCTCGCGCACCTTCACGTTATCGATCGAAAGGCTGTCGATGGCGTCTTCGGTCTTGAGCTTGTACTTGTTGACGCCCACGATCACGTCTTTGCCCGAGTCGATGCGCGCCTGCTTCTCTGCAGCGGCCGCCTCGATCTTGAGCTTGGCCCAGCCGCTGTCAACGGCCTTGGTCATGCCGCCCATCGCCTCGACCTCTTCGATGATGGCCCAGGCGGCATCGGCCATGTCCTGCGTGAGCTTCTCCATCATGTAGCTGCCGGCCCAGGGATCGATCACATTGGTGATGTGCGTTTCTTCCTGGATGATGAGCTGCGTGTTGCGTGCGATGCGCGCGCTGAATTCCGTGGGCAGCGCAATGGCTTCGTCGAGCGCGTTGGTGTGCAGGCTTTGCGTGCCGCCGAACACCGCGGCCATCGCCTCGATGGTGGTGCGCACCACGTTGTTGTACGGGTCTTGCTCGGTGAGCGACCAGCCCGAGGTCTGGCAGTGGGTGCGCAGCATCAGGCTCTTGGGGTTCTTGGGGTTGAACTCCTTCATGATGCGGCACCACAAGAGGCGCGCCGCGCGCATCTTGGCCACTTCGAGGTAGAAGTTCATGCCAATGGCCCAGAAGAAACTCAGGCGCCCGGCAAAGCCGTCGACGTCCAGGCCCTTGGCCAGCGCGGTCTTCACGTATTCCTTGCCGTCGGCCAGCGTAAAGGCCAGCTCCAGCGCCTGGTTGGCCCCGGCCTCCTGCATGTGATAACCGCTGATCGAGATCGAGTTGAACTTGGGCATCTTCTGCGCCGTGTACTCGATGATGTCGCCGATGATCCGCATGCTCGGCGCGGGCGGAAAAATGTAGGTGTTGCGGACCATGAACTCCTTGAGGATGTCGTTCTGGATGGTTCCGCTCAGCTGGTCCTGCGCCACGCCCTGCTCTTCGGCCGCAACCACGTAGCCCGCCAGTACCGGCAGCACGGCGCCGTTCATCGTCATCGACACACTCACCTTGTCCAGCGGGATCTGGTCGAACAGGATCTTCATGTCCTCGACCGAATCGATGGCTACGCCGGCCTTGCCCACATCGCCCGTCACGCGCGGATGGTCGCTGTCGTAGCCGCGGTGGGTCGCCAGGTCGAAAGCCACGCTCACGCCCTGCCCGCCCGCGGCCAAGGCCTTGCGGTAGAAGGCGTTCGATTCCTCCGCGGTCGAAAAGCCCGCGTACTGGCGAATGGTCCAGGGGCGCACCGCGTACATGGTGGCCTGCGGGCCGCGCAGGTAAGGCTCGAAACCGGGGAGTGTGTCGGTGTACTTCAGGCCCTGCAGGTCGGCGGCGGTATAGAGCGGCTTCACGCTGATGCCGTCGGGCGTGAGCCAGTTGAGCGCATTCAGGTCGCCACCCGGCGCCGACTTGGCCGCGGCCTTGGCCCAGTCGTCGAGGTTGGCAGGCTTGAAGGTGGGTTCGGGTGTGCTGCTCATGAGGGGCCGTTTTGCAGTGTCTTGCTGGGTAGTCGCAAATTCGCCTGCAAGGGATTTGCAAGCCGCAGCGAGTCTAACCGATCCATAATTATTAATTCAAACACGTTTTTGCGGTACAGTCCGGCCCATGTCCGCCGTCACCCTTACCCCGCGCGCCCTCTATGAAGAGGTGGCCGAGCTGCTGCGCCAGCGGATCTTCCGCCGCGAGCTCGAGCCCGGCAGCTGGATCGACGAACTCAAGCTGGCCGAGGAATACGGCATCAGCCGCACGCCGCTGCGCGAAGCGCTGAAGGTGCTCGCGGCCGAAGGCCTGGTGACCATGAAGGTGCGGCGCGGCGCCTACGTCACCGAGGTGTCGGAGCAAGACCTGGCAGATGTGTACCACCTGCTGTCGCTGCTGGAAAGCGACGCGGCCGGCGTGGTGGCCGAGCGTGCCACCGATGCACAGCGCGCCGAGCTGAAGGCACTGCACGCCGAGCTGGAGGCCGCAGGCGCGCCGGGCAAGGAAAACCGCGAGCACTTCTTTGCGCTGAACGAGCGCTTTCACATGCGCCTGCTGGCCATTGCCAACAACAAGTGGCGCGACCAGATGGTGGCCGACCTGCGCAAGGTGATGAAGCTCAACCGCCACAACTCGCTGCTCAAGGACGGCCGCATTGCCGAATCGCTGGCGGAGCACCGCTCGATGATGGCGGCCATCGAGGCGCGCGACGCCACCGCCGCCATGGCGCGCATGCGCGAGCACTTCAGGAACGGCCTCGAGGCAGCCGTCTAGGCCCCTTCGAGCGGGGGCGGCGGGCCGGAGCTAGTCCGGGTTCGCGGTTCCGGATTCGGCCGAAATGCGCTGGGCCACTTCGAGCAAGCGCGGCACCACGCGCGACAGCATCATGTCCTTCGGCAGCAGGTAAGCCGGCCCGCCACAGCTCACGCCGTAGCGCTCGCCGTGCGGCCCCTGCAGCGCAAAGCCGATGGCATGGATGTGAGGATGCCATTCACCGAACGAGCTGCAATAGCCCAGGCGCGCATATTCATCGAGGCCGGCCATGAGGCGGGGTTCGATGGAGGCCCAGCTTTCGCCGCTTTCCTGCTGGATCTTCTCGAGCACCGCGGCCTGCTCGGCCGCGGGCAGTGCCGCAAGGGAGGCGCGCCCCGCCGCCGAAGTGACGATGCTCATGCGCGTGCCAACCTCCAGCCGCGAGCTGATGAGCGCCGAACGCGGGCGCAGCGAATCGATGACAAGCATGTCGAGCTCGTCGCGCACCGCCACATGAACGCTGGCGCCGGCAAATTCCGAAAGCTCTGCGAGGTGGGGCCGGGCCACGGTGCGCAGGTCGAAATGGCGAAGGTAGCGGCTGCTCATGTCGAGCAGCGCCGGGCCGAGGCTGAAGCGCTCGCTGTCTTGCGACTGCCGCAGGTACCCCGCGCTCACCAGCGTTGCCGTAAGGCGCGAGACAGTTGCCTTCGGCAGGCCCGTGGTGTCGGCCAGCTGGCGATTGCTCATCGGCGCCGACGCCATTCCGATGACCTTGAGCAAGGCAAGTCCTCGACCAAGCGCGCTGACTTCTTCTTTGCTCCCCGCCGCTTCATTCATGAATCGAAACCCCTTTTTATTAGCGTTTATTGATTCTTCAGCAGAAAAGTTGAAAAGTCGCAGCCCCTAGTCAATCATTATCATTTTGGAACACTCGGTGTTGCTGTACGGCGAAACCCGCGCTGCAAGCGGCTCCGCGGCCTGTTACACCTTGAGCTAGGCTGCCTGGGCAGCGGGTTCGTGTGCCAGCGCCATCACTTCGTGCGGCGGGAGGGTCTTGAGCCGGTGGTCGCTCCACACCTGCCGCCAGCGGCGCGCACCGGGCAGGCCGTTGCGCAGTCCCAGCATGTGCCGCGCAATCGACGACCACTGCGTGCCGTGCTCAGCCGCCTCGCGAACCATGTAGTCGCACATCAGCGACTCCACCTCTTCACGCGTGAGCGGCTGCGGCGCCGCGCCAAAGAACTCGGCGTCCCATTCGGCCAGCCACCAGGGGTTGTGATACGCCTCACGCCCCACCATGACGCCGTCGAGCAGCCGCAAATGCTCGTGCACCTGGGCATTGGCTGAAATGCCTCCGTTGATCGAAAAGCTCAGCGCCGGAAAATCGTGCTTCAGCCGGTGCACCAGCTCGTAGCGCAGCGGCGGAATCTCGCGGTTCTGCTTGGGGCTGAGCCCCTGCAGCCACGCATTGCGCGCATGCACGATGAACGTGCCGCAGCCGGCCTCGCTCACGGTGCCGACAAAGTCGCACACGAACTCGTAGCTCTCGATCTTGTCGATGCCGATGCGGTGCTTGACCGTGACGGGCACGTTCACCACGTCGACCATCGCCTTTACGCAGTCGGCCACCAGCGCCGGCTCTGCCATCAGGCAGGCCCCGAAAGCACCGCGCTGCACGCGCTCGCTGGGGCAGCCGCAGTTGAGGTTGATCTCGTCGTAGCCCCACTCTTCGCCCAGCTTCGCGCAATGCGCCAGGTCGGCCGGTTCGCTGCCGCCCAGCTGCAGGGCCACCGGGTGTTCTTCGGCATTGAAGCGCAGGTGGCGGGGCACGTCGCCGTGCACCAACGCGCCGGTGGTCACCATTTCGGTATAGAGCAGCGCGTGGCGCGACATCAGGCGATGGAAGTACCGGCAGTGGCGGTCGGTCCAGTCCATCATCGGTGCGACGGAGACGATTTTTTCTTTTAAATTCAACAACTTGGCATTCATACACTTGAGTGGGCCGCGCGGCCGGCGCCAGTCCTTTCACCTGCGGGGTGGACATCGGCTGTATCGAGCCGGTAGTTTCTCACGCGCCCTCTTCCGGCGCCTCTGCCAAGGCACGCACGTAGGAGGGCAACCTTCAAGAAGACGCGTCAAAGCGGCATGGCGTCGCGCTTTCGCGCGCGTAAACCTCGGCGTCATGACAACCAGGCAACATCACAAACAGGGCGACATCGGCCGCCGATTGATGTGGACCCTGCTTGCCGTCGTCGCGGTCGTTGTCGTGGGCGTGCTCTTCTTCTATGGTCTCAAAGACCCGTCGGAAGGGCCAGGCAACCTTCCTGCCACCGGCGCGCCGGCACAACAGGACGGGCGGCCGGCTGCTGCTGCGCCCAAGTGACCGGTGCTCAAGGTTGCGCTTCGCGCGACCGGCTAAGCTCCGCCCGCCCTCGCGGCGTTATTCGCAAGATCACTCCCCGGCGGCCGGAAAGGTCGTCAGCTTCCGGGAGGTTGGCCTCTATAAGCTCGGCCGCAGCCAGCACAGCCGCGCACTGGATATCGGCCTTTTCATGAATGGCCAGGGGGAACGAGGCCTCCTCGATGCGGCGAAGGAAATTCATCGGCATAACTTCTCCTCGGGTCGCGACGCGGCCGGATTGTGGCAGGCAAATTGTAGGGCTTAAGACCTACATTGCAGCACGGCATTCCGGTAATGGCGCGTCCAAAAACGGGCAGCTAACTTGTGATTCTTTTGACCGAATCGTATCCACGTTGGTCAGGCAACCGGAGAATCGTATGCCGCTTTTGTTTCTGATGAGGCTTCAGCATGTGGAACTTCCGGTCCGGGTTGCCTGCCCGGAAGAGCTCAGGCATGTTTCGGTGCTGGTAGCCACGGGGTTGATCGAGGCCGACATCGGCCCTGTCAATGCAACCGGGCGCTACGCTTCGTCGCGCCTGGCCACGGTACTTCGCATCACGGAGGCCGGCCTTGCCGAGATTGCAAAGATGAGCGAGGTGCCCGCGTTGCTGAAAACGTCGATGCAATTCACTCGCGGGTTCCGGCTGATGTGACGCCCGACGCAACCACGGCGGCCCAGCCCTCTAATCGAATTGCGAACGGTCCCCGGACACCAGCGCACGGTTGCGCCGACGGTCGGCGGCAACCTCGTGCGCAAGGTCTTCAATGCCTCCGCCCACCGGAAGGTTGTAGGCGCTGCGCAGCCGCGCCTGCACGGTGGCGCTGCGCAGCACCTGGTTGATCAGCGCGTTGAGCCGCTGCAGCACAGGCGCAGGCGTTCGAGCCGGCGCAAAGATGCCGAAGAGCGAATCGCGATTGGCCCGCTCGTAGCCCAGTTCGGCGAGCGTCGGCACCCTGGGCAGGGCTTCGATGCGCGAAGGGGAGCCGACCGCCAGTGCCTGCAGCCGCCCTTCCCCTATGTACTGCAGCTGCTGCGCCGCAACGTTGGTCGACAGCACTTCGAACTGCCCGCTGAGCGCATCGTTGAGCTGCGGGCCGCCGCCCGCGTAGGGAATGTGCGTGATGGCGGTGCGGCTTTGCATGCGTACCTGCGCCAGCACCATGTGGCCGATGGTGGCCACGCCCGAAGTGGCCCACCGCACCGCCCTGGGCTGGCTGCGCGCAAGTGCAATCAGCTCCTCGAAATTGCGGCCCGCAAAAGCCGGCGTGCCAACCACCAGCACGGGCGTGCGCATCACGCTTGCCACAGGCGCGAAGGCGCGCAACGGGTCGTAGGCCACATGCGCAACCAGCGGATGCAGCGTGATCGGGCTGATGGCTGAAAACGCGAGCGTGCAGCCGTCCGGCACGGCACGCCCAAGCGCATCCATGCCAATGCTGCCGCCCGCGCCGGCGCGGTTTTCTATGAGCACCGGAACGCCCAGCAGTTGGGCAAGCGGCTCGGCCAGCATGCGCGCCATACCGTCGCTCACGCCGCCCGGCGGATACACCACGATCAAGCGCACCGGACGGTTCGGCCATGGCATCGATGGCGACGGCGCGGCCGGCAGCAACCGCGGCGCGGCACAGGCAGCGGCCATTGCAGCACCGGTGCCCCGCACCAGTTGGCGGCGGCGCAATGAAAAGATCATGACCCGGGGTTCTCGCTCGCATGCCTGCGCAGCAGCGCGGCAAAGTGCTGCGCAGGCAGGTTGTCTTCTTCCACCCGCGACACCAGCGTGAGCGGTGCGTCGAGCTGACCGCCGTCGGCGAGCCGGGTGTAGGCAATGGCATGCGCATGCACACCCGTCATCGACGCCGGCACCACCGACAGGCCGACACCCGCGGCCACGAGATTCAGGTTGGTCATCATGCGGTCCACCTCGGCCACCACGCGCGGCCGCAGGCCCTTGGCGTGGCAAAGCGCAAGCAGCTCGGCGTAAAGACCCGGCGCGCCCGGACGGCGCACGAGGATGATGCCTTCCTCGCACAGCTTCGCAAGCGGCAGCGGCCGCGAGGCCTTGCTGCGCGCGAGGGCAAAGCGGTGGTCGCTGGGCATTGCCACCAGCACCGGTTCGCGCAGCAGCGTTTCGAAGCGCAGGCCTTCGGGCCGTGCCACCGGCACGCGCAACAGGCCGCAGTGCAGCCGGCCGGCATCGAGCGCCTCGGTGAGTTCGGCTGCGTTGTCCTCGCGCAGCTGCAACTCCACGCCGGGGTGCGCACGGCGAAAAGCACGCAACGCTTCGGGCACGAAGCGGTGCGCCGCGGCCGAGCTGGTGAAGCCGACCGCCAGCGTGCCGGCCTGCCCTTTGGCCACGCGCGCCATGCGCTGCTTCATGGCCGCCATGTCCTGCAGCATGCGCAGCGCCTCCACCTGGAACAGCCGGCCCGCATCGGTAAGCGCCACACCGCGCGGATGCCGCCGGAACAGCAGCACCCCCAATTCGCGTTCGAGCGCCTTGATGGCCTGGCTCAACGGCGGCTGCTGGATGCCCAGTTGCTCGGCGGCCCGCGTCATGTGGCCGGTTTCAGCAACGGCCACAAAGTAGCGAAGCGGTCTTATCTCCATATTTTTTTCATATCGGAAGTGCCTCTTTATTTTATTTGACCCTAGGTCACCGTGCACCTATCGTCCGGCCGCTCATTCAAAAAAGCAGCCCATCGAGGCCGCATTCCGGAGACAAGTCCATGCGCAACTCGCGCCCTTCTGCATTGCCTGACGCGCCCTTTCGCGCCTGCCGTTCGTTCGTTGCCGTGATCGGTATTTCACTGGTTCTTGCCGCCTGCGGCGGCGGCGGCGGTGGTGGCGCCGGTGCCGGGTTCTTTCCCATCGGATCGCCCCCGCCGCCGTCCAGTGGCGGCACGCCCGATACCGATCCGCCCGACAACCCGCCGCCACCACCCGTTCAGCCGGTGGTCGCCTGCGCAGATCTCGCCGGCAAAAGCCTGCCGGCCTCGCTCATCAGCCTGCCGACGCAAGGTGCCACCGTTACCAGCGCCGTGCCGTTGGCCGCGGGCGATGCCGGCAACCGCCTCGGCGACTACTGCCGCATCCGCGGCACCATCCAGCCGATGGACCCCGCTTCGCAGGCCATCAGCTTCGCGGTCAACCTGCCCGAAAAGTGGAACCGCAAGACCATTCACTTCGGCGGCGGCGGCTTCGACGGCGTGCTGATCGACGGCACCGAGGTCATCCGCTTCGGCCCCGCCGGCAAGCCCGCGCCGCTTGCGCTGGGGTATGCAACCTACGGCGACGATTCGGGCCACCAGTCGAGCAGCATCACCGACGGGCGCTTTGCAGCCAAGGACGAGCAGCTTGCCAACTACGGCGGCAACTCGCTGAAGAAAACGCGCGACGTCGCGCAAGCGCTGGTGCTCGCGCGCTATGGTGTGAAGCCCGCCTACGCCTACTTTCTGGGCACATCGACCGGCGGGCGCGATGCGCTCAGCTACATCCAGCGCTGGCCGCAGGACTACGACGGCGTGGTCGCCAACGAACCCGCACTCAACTACACCGGCACGCGGCTGTCGAACGTGGCCGTGGGCCGGGCGCTCTACAACAACGGCGGCGCCGGCTGGATGAACGTGGCCAAGACGCTGCTGGTGCAGAAGGCGGCAATGCAGGCCTGCGACAAGCTCGACGGCGCGGCCGACAACATCGTGAGCAACGTGGAAAGCTGCCGGCTACTCAACACGCAAGTCCTCGCCTCGCTGCGCTGCAGCGGCGGCACCGACAACGGCGACACCTGCCTTTCGGACGCTCAGCTTGCCACCGTGCGCACCATCGAATCGCCGCTCGAGTTCAGCACCTACTCGCTTGCCAACGGAGTAAGGCGCGCGGGCGGCTACAACATCCTCGAAGGCGCACTGGTGGCGGGGCCCTTCACCACGCGCGACCTGGGTACGCGCAAGGTGCCGGGCAACCCCGCCACATCGGCCGACGCCAACATGTACGTCACGGGCGACCAGTGGGTGAAGTACTTCGTCACGCGCATCGACACCTTCGATTCGCTCGGCTTCGATCCGCTGGACCCGGGCAGCTACGCCCCGCGCATGAGCGAGGTGTCGGCGCTGACCGATGCAACCAACCCGAACCTCGCGCCTTTCTTCGCGCGCGGCGGCCGAGTCATCATGCTGCACGGCTTGGCCGACGAAGTGATCAGCCCCAACTCCACCATCGACTACTACAAGCAGCTCATCGCCACCGTGGGCCAGGCCGCCGTGGATGAGCATGTGCGCTTCTACACCGTGCCCGGCATGGGCCATGGCACGGGCAGCTTCATTCCCAACTGGGACTCGCTCGCTGCGCTCGAGGGCTGGGTGGAGGCCGGGCTTGCGCCTGCCACCGGCGTGGCGGTCGACGCCGTGGCCGGCACCTATGGCCGCACGCGCCCGCTGTGCCAGTTTCCGGCATGGCCCAAGTACCGCGGCAGCGGCAGCCTCGATGCGGCGGTCAACTACAGCTGCGTAACCGAAGTCGGCGATCCGCTGGCCTGCCCCAACCTGCCGGCCGCCCCTGCCAGCTACAAGGGCGGCAACAGCTTCGGCGAAGAATTGCGCGTCGACATCGATCCCGCCACCATGGCCTACATCGTGACCATCGACGCCAGCCTGCAGCGCGCACCCGGCACGCAGCGCAGCGGCTCCCTGGTGGCGCAAGGCAGCTGCAGCTATGCGAGCGGCGAAAGCGCGGCGGTCTTCAGCTTTGCGCCCGGCGGCGTGCTGCTGGGCGGAGTGAATGCGCCGAGCGGCGGCGGCTTCGCACCGCTCATCGCGTTCCAGAACACCTTCGAGAACACGGCCGCACCGGCGGTGTTCAACCCGGTGGCCAACATCTTCAACGCGGTGGGCGTGCAGCAGGGCACGGGCAGCGCGACGGCGCATGCCTCATCGGTGCGGCTGCGCAATGCGGGCACTTTCCAGTATTGCCGCGACGCGGTGACCGGCGGGTTCATGACCTACGACGCCACATGCACGCAGACGGAGAAGGGCTACATCACCTACAACACCGCCCGCGGAGCCTTCGACCTGCGCACCACCTCGCCGACCGGCGGCGCCGTGACCACCGGCGGCACGCTCACGGGGTCGATGGTGATCGGCCTGGTGAACGGCGCCGCGGTGCCGCTGCACCTGGTGCGCGAATCGGCGGCCAACGCCGGCCTGCGCCTGTTCGGCCTGCAGCAGACGCTGACGCCCGGCACGGCGGACGGCAGCTACGCCATGGCCGCCGTGACGGGCCAGAACCGCGAAGCCACCGTGGCGGGCAGCAGCTTCAACCTGGGCGGCACCTCTGCATTGCTGAGCTACGACACGCCTGTGCTCGGCGTGGCGCAGGCCGACGCGGGCCGGCCGGGCAATTTCATCTTCAACAGCGGCGTCCTCGGATTCGTTTCCACGGCAGGAACGAACGCGGCGCTGGAACTCGGAGTACGACATTGAAAAGACATCTTTCCACGCTGGCCGCTTTCGCGCTGCTGGGCACCGCGTTGCCGCTCTCCGCGCAAGCAGCCTCGCCCGCATCCAAGCAGGCACCTGCATCAACGCCCTGCCCCGCACCCGTGCCTGAGGCCGCACGCTGCTACACAGGCGAAGACGGCAACGGTTCTTTCTACTGGATCGCGATTCCGAAAGACTGGAACCGCGGCGTGCTCGTGATGCATGCGCACGGCGGCCCGGAGACGGGGCCGCCCAAGCTCGAGCGCAGCCAGGAAGACCTGAAACGCTGGGCCATCACCGTGAAGGCCGGCTACGCGTGGGCCGGCTCCACCTACCGCCGCGGCGGCTACGGCGTGACGATGGCGGCCGAAGACACCGAGCGGCTGCGCCAGATCTTCGTGCGCCATTTCGGCCAGCCGCAGCGCACGCTGCTGCACGGCCAGAGCTACGGCGCGGGCGTGGCGGCAAAGGCGGCCGAGCTCTATGCGCCTGTGGGCGGTGCAAAGTCGCCGTACGACGGACTTCTGCTCACCAGCGGCGTGCTCGGCGGCGGCAACAGCGCCTATGACTTTCGGCTCGACCTGCGCGTGGTCTATCAACACGTGTGCCGCAACCACCCGCGCGCCGACGAGCCGCAGTACCCGCTGTGGATGGGCCTGCCGGCCGATTCGAAACTCACGCGCGCCGAGCTGGCCGCGCGCGTCAAGGACTGCACCGGGGTCGGCATGCCCGCCGCGCAGCGCACGCCGGAGCAGGCCGCGCGGCTCAAGACCATTCTCTCGGTCGTGAAGATCGAGGAGCGCTCGCTGCTGGGCCACCTGAACTGGGCGACCTGGCTGTTCCAGGACCTGGTGCAAAAACGCCTGGACGGCCGCAATCCGTTCGGCAACATCGGCGTCGTCTACCAGGGCTCGGCCGACGATGCGGCGCTCAACGCAGGCGTGCTGCGCTATGCCGCCGACCCGCAGGCCAAGGGCGCCTTGGCCGCCGACAGCCAACCGACGGGGCGCACCGCGCTGCCCACGCTGGCATTGCATGCCATCGAAGACCCGACGGCTTTCGTCGAGCTCGAAAACGCCTATCGCCGCATCCGCGACGCGGCCGGCACCGGCAGCCAGCTGGTACAGAGCTTCAGCGCGGAGCGCGAGCACAGCTACCTGAGCGATTCGGAATACCCCGCGCTCTTCACCGCCCTGCTCGACTGGATCGACAAGGGCGAAAAGCCCACGCCCCAAAGCCTTGCGCAGCGCTGCGCATCGCTGGCGCCGCGCTACGACACCGACGGCAAGAACGGCTGCCACATCAAGCCCGACTGGCAGCCGCCCGCGCTCGAGAGCCGCGTGCCGGCGCGAGCCCCCTGATTTCCATTTCTTTACTTGACGGAGACTTCCATGAAAAAACTGTTCGCCTTTGCGGCGCTGGCCCTGGCCATGGGCGCGCATGCGCAAGACTTTCCCGCCGGAAAGCCGGTCACCATCGTCGTGCCATTTGCAGCCGGCGGCCCCACCGACCGCGTGGCGCGCGACCTGGCCGAAGCGCTGCGCAAGCCCTTGGGCGGTGTGAGCGTGATCATCGACAACGTGCCCGGTGCCGGCAGTTCCATCGGCGCGGCCAAGGTGGCACGCGCCAAGCCCGACGGCTACACCCTGCTGCTGAACCACATCGCAATGGCCACCGTGCCGACGCTGGTGCGCAACCTGCCGTTCAAGGTTGAGAGCGATTTCGAGTACCTGGGCATCGTCAACGACGTGCCGATGACGCTCATCTCCAAGCCCTCCATCGAGGCCGCCAACTACAAGGAACTGACCGCGTGGATTGCGGCCAACAAGGGCAAGATCAACATCGGCAATGCGGGCGTGGGCTCGGCCTCGCACCTGTGCGGCCTGCTCTACCAAAGCGCCACCAAGACCGACATGACGCCCGTGCCCTACAAGGGCACCGCACCGGCCATCACCGACCTGATCGGCGGGCAGATCGATCTGTTGTGCGATCAGACCACCAACACTTCGCCGCAGATCGAGGCGAAGAAGGTCAAGGCCTACGCGGTCACCACGCCCAAGCGGCTGACAACGCCGCTGCTGAAAGACCTGCCCACGCTGGACGAGTCGGGCCTGAAGAACTTCCAGGTCACCATCTGGCACGGCCTGTATGCCCCCAAGGGCACGCCGGCACCGGTGCTGAAAAAGCTCAACGAGGCCATGAAGGCCGCATTGCGCGATGCGGACTTCATCAAGCGCGAAGAAGCGCTGGGCGCGGTGGTGGCCACCGACGGGCGCATCGAGCCCGAGGGCCACAGGAAGTTCGTGGCGGACGAAATCGCCAAGTGGACGCCCATCATCAAGGCGGCCGGCGTGTACGCAGACTGATCGAGGTCCAGCGCGCCAAAGAAGATTCGCGCATGTCGAAACAACGATTCCTTCGTTTGCCCTTGCAGCACGTGACCACAGAATCTGCGGCTTCCGGCAGTGCCGGGCCACGTCACGAACGAACAGGAGTCCCCGATGAGCGACAGCGCGCCCCCTTCTTCCATCGACACGAGCTTTGGCGATCTGCGCATCCGGCGTGTTGCGGGCCACATCGGCGGCGAGGTGCAGAACCTGAAGCTCTCGGCCAGCCTCTCCCAGGAAGAAATCGAGCACGTCAATGCCGCGCTCGTGAAGCACAAGGTGCTGTTCTTCCGCGGCCAAGACCACCTGGACGACGCTGAGCACCAAGCCTTCGGTGCGCGCTTCGGCCGCACCGTGGCGCACCCCACGGTGCCCTCGCCCACGGGCACCAAGCTGTTCGAGCTGGACGCCTCCAAGGGCGGCGGACGCGCCGATTCGTGGCACACCGACGTGACCTTCGTCGATGCCTTTCCCAAGATCTCCATCCTGCGCGGCGTGAAGATCCCGGCCTACGGCGGCGACACCGTGTGGGCCAACACCGCCGTGGCCTACGAGCGCCTTCCGGCTCACCTCAAGCAGCTGGCCGACCAGCTCTGGGCTGTGCACAGCAACGACTACGACTACGGCGCCGACCGCGTGCAGGTGGAAGAAGAGCGCCTGCGCCACCACCGCAATGTGTTCGTCTCGGCGGTGTATGAAGCCGAGCACCCGGTGGTGCATGTGCACCCCGTGTCTGGCGAGCGCGCTCTGCTGCTCGGGCATTTCGTGAAAAAGCTGGTTGGACTTTCGAGCACCGAATCGGCGCGCATCTTCGAGCTGCTGCAGAACCGCGTGGTCCGCCTGGAGAACACGGTGCGCTGGAGCTGGCGGCAAAACGATGTGGCAATCTGGGACAACCGCGCCACGCAGCACTTTGCAATCAACGACTACGGCAACCAGCCGCGCCTGGTGCGGCGCGTGACGGTGCACGGCGAAGCCGCAGTGGCCATCGACGGCCAGCGCAGCCGCACGCGCAGCCGGCCCGAGGCCACGAACGATGCGCGCATCGACGAAGTCATTTCCGCCTCCGCCTGAAGCCGCAGCCCGCACCGACCATGACGCACCCTACCCCCTTCGGCCTGCACCGGCGCAGCCTGCTCAAGACCTCGGCCGCGCTCGGCGCCGCATCGCTTCTTCCCGGCCTCCCGGGCCTTGCCGCCGCGCAGGGCGGCGCTAAAAAGTTTGCCGGCGTCACCCTGAACGTATCGACCTTCAGCGCCACCTACCCCAAGCTGCTGCAGCAGTGGCTGCCCGAGTTCGAGGCGCTCACGGGTGCCAAGGTGAACTTCGACGCACCCTCTTTCCCGGTCTACAACCAGCGTGTCGACCTCGAGCTTTCCACGCGCGGCTCGGCCTACGACGTGGTCAACGTCACCTTCATCTACTCGAGCCGCTGGATCAACTCCGGCTGGCTTACGCCGCTGGACGACTACATCCGCAACCCCAACCTCACCAGCGCCGATTGGGACCTGAACGACTTCCTGCCCGGCGCGCGTGCGCCCGAAACGGGCAAGGACGGCAAGCTCTACGGCATTCCCTGGACTGCCGAGGCGCTGCTCACCGCATCGTCGCGCTTCGACCTGCTGGAGAAAGCGGGCCTCGCCTTTCCCGACACCACCGACGACCTGGTGAAGGTGCTGCGCGCCGTCCACAAGAAAGAGCGCGTGGCCGGCTTCGTGGCCGACAACCACTACGGCTGGACCTTCGTGCCCTACCTGCACGCGTTTGGCGGCGATGTGTTCCGCAAGGCGCCCGACGACCTGTTTCCGACGCTCGACACGCCCGAGGCAATAGCCGCCGGCGAGTACTACGCCAACCTGCTGCGCGAGTTCGGGCCCGACGGCGCCATCACCTACCAGCCCGACCAGGTCACGCAGGCGCTGAAGCTGGGCCGGGTCAACTTCACCGACGCCGGGCAACTGCACCTGGCGCAATTGGGCGACCCGGCGACCAGCAAGACATTGAAGACTGTCAGGTTCGGGCAGGTTCCAAAGGGCCCTGCAGGCCGCTTTCCGGGCACCGCCGTGCACGGGCTCGGCATTCCGGCGGGCTCGAAGAACAAGGAGGCCGCATGGGCCTTCATCCAGTGGGCGCTCAGCAAGCAGACCACGCGCAAGGCGGTGGCCGCGGGCTACGGTTCGCCGGCACGGCGCTCCGACATCGACTCCGCCGAGTTCCGCCAGAAGCAAGTCATCAACGGCAGCGACCTGGCCAAGCTCTCGCTCGACGCCATCGAGCTGGCATCGAAGACCGGGCACATGAAGTACCGCACGGTGTCGGTGTACCCGCAGATTGATCAGCAGCTCAACAAGGCCATCGAGCTGATCGCAAGCGGCCAGCTTTCGGCGAAGCAGGCGTTCCAGCAGGCGCAGGCCAACTCCATCGCCGAACTGAAACGCGCCGGCCAAAAGCTGTGAGGCGCTGAGCAATGGCCTCCGTGCTTCTTGCGCCGGGCTGGCGGGCCGAACAGCGGCGCGCCTTCCTGCTCGGGTTGTCGCCTTCGCTGGCGGTGCTGCTGGTCATCACGCTGGTGCCGGCCGCTGCGCTGCTGGTGGCAAGCTTCACGCCGCTCAGCCTGACCGACCCAGCCGCGACCTTCCGCTTCGACGATCCGCTGGTCAACTACCGGCAGCTGCTTCAAGACAACCGCTTTCTCGGCTCCATCGCGGTGCAGTTCAAGCTGTCGGCCTCCAGCGTGGCGCTGCAACTGCTGGTCGGGCTCGGGCTCGCGCTGCTCTTGAACGGAAAGTCGCGCGTGCTCGAGGGCGCGCGCACGCTCTTTCTTATTCCGATGGTGCTGCCGCCTATCGTCGTCGCGCTGATCTGGAAGATCATGTACACGCCCGACGTGAGCCCGGTTCACCGCGCCCTGGAGCACTTGGGCTCGCCGGTGCGTTCGCTCATTGCCAACCCCGAGACTGCGCTGTGGGCCATCTCGCTGGCCGACACCTGGCAATGGTTTCCGTTCACCATGCTGATGGTGCTCGCCTCGCTGCAGATGATTCCGGACGACCCGCTGGAGGCCGCGCGGCTCGAAGGCGCCAACCGCTGGCAGCTGTTCCGCTACATCGTGTTTCCCTACATCCGGCCGGTGCTGGTGGTGTGCGGCCTCTTCAGGCTCATCGACAGCTTCAAGGCTTTTCCGCTCATCTACGTGCTGACCAACGGAGGGCCGGGCAACGTGACCGAGGTCACCAACTACTACGGCTTCATCCAGGCTTTCAACTTCTCGTACTGGGGCTACGCCAGCGCCATTGCCACCGTCATGCTGGTGGGTGTGTTCGTGCTGAGCTGGCTGGTAGGCAAACTGGGGTGGAGCGACCATGAACAGCGCTAGCCGCACCCTGGGCGCCGCCGACCTGGCCGGCGCGCATGAAGAAGGCGCCGGCCTCGCAGGCCTCGACTCCGCCCCACGGCAGGGCCCGCCTTGGTGGCGGGTGCACGGCCGCTCGCTCACAGTCGTCCTGCTGGTGCTGCTCGTGCTGTCGCCGTTTCTCTGGCTGGTGCAGCTTGCGTTCAAGCCGGCGGCAGACATCTTCGGCGACAGCCTGCTCTTCGTGCCCACGCTGGAGGGCTTCGCAAGCCTGCTGCAGGGCAACTTCCTCAAGTCGTTCGGCAACAGCCTGCTGGTGAGCACGCTCTCCACCGGCTTCTCGCTGCTGATCGGCGTGCCCGCGGCGTATGCGCTCACACGCTGGGAGTTCAAGGGCCGCGACCGCATCGCCCTGTGGATTCTGGTGACGCGCATGGCGCCGCCCATTGCCTTCACCATTCCGTTCTTCCTGGCTTACCAGTACCTCGGCCTGCAGGACACGGTGATCGGCCTTGCCATCGTGTACCTCACCTTCAACCTCGCCATCGTGATCTGGCTCATGCAGACCTTCTTCGAGGCGGTACCCGCATCGCTCGAAGAGGCGGCGTGGATAGACGGCTGCGGCGTGTGGCAGGCGTTCTGGCGGGTGGCGCTGCCGCTCACTGCACCGGGCCTCGCAGCCACCGCGGTGATGTGCTTCATCTTCTCGTGGAACGACTTTTTCTACGCGCTCATCCTCACTCGCACCAACGCCATCACCGCGCCCGTCGCCATCGTCAACTTCCTGCAGTACGAAGGCTGGGAGTGGACCAAGATTGCCGCGAGCGGCACGCTGGTGATGTTTCCGGTGATCGTCTTCACGGTGCTGGTGCGCAAGTACCTGGTGCGCGGCCTTATGGCCGGCGGCGTCAAGGACTGATGCGGGCACAGCCAAACAGCAATACACAGAAAAACCATGGCTTCCATCACCATTCGCAAGCTCTTCAAGCAGTTCGGCGCCACGCAGGTGATCCGCGGCATCGACATCGATATTCGCGACGGCGAGTTCGTGGCGCTGGTGGGGCCTTCAGGCTGCGGCAAGTCGACGCTGCTGCGCGCGATTGCCGGGCTGGAAGCCGCCGATTCCGGCGACATTCTTCTGGGCGACCGGCGCATCAACGACACCGCACCGCGCGACCGCGACGTGGCGATGGTGTTCCAGAACTATGCCCTCTACCCGCACATGACGGTGGCGCAGAACCTGGGCTTCGGCCTGCAGATCAAGGGTGTTGCCAAGGACCAGATCGCGCGGCGCGTGCAGCGGGCGGCCGACACTCTGGGCCTGGGCGAGCTGCTGCAGCGGCACCCGCGCCAGCTCTCGGGCGGCCAGCGGCAGCGCGTGGCCATGGGCCGGGCCATCGTGCGGCAGCCGCAGGCCTTCCTGTTCGACGAGCCGCTGTCGAACCTGGACGCCAAGCTGCGCGTGCAGATGCGCACCGAGATCAAGGCACTGCACCAGCGGCTGGGCACCACCACGGTGTACGTGACGCACGACCAAGTCGAGGCCATGACCATGGCCGACCGCATCGTGGTGCTGAAGGAAGGACGCGTCGAACAGGTCGGCGAGCCGCTCGCCTTGTACGACCGTCCGCGCAACGCATTCGTGGCCGGCTTCATCGGCTCACCCGCAATGAACTTCATTCCCGGCCGGTTGCAGCTCGACGGCGCGCCGCATGTACTGACGGACGACGGACTGCGGCTGCCGCTGGCCAACGCATCGAGCGGCACGCATGGCGACCGCGTGCTCTACGGCACGCGGCCCGAGAACTTCACCATCGACGCCGGCCAGGGCTTGCCGGCCGACGTGGTGGTGGTCGAGCCGACGGGCTCCGAAACGCAGGTGGCATTGCGCCTGGGCGGCCACCCGGTGATGGCCGCGTTCCGCGACCGCATCGATGCCCGCCCCGGCGAACGCCTGCCGCTGTGGCCCGTGGCGGCAAAGGCGCATCTTTTCGATGCGGCGGGCGGACAGCGGCTCAACTGACTACGATGTGCCCACCACTCACAAGGAGCACAGACATGTCGAATCACGTTTACAAGTCGCTGGAGCTCACGGGCTCGTCGCCCGTCAGCATCGAAGACGCGGTGCAAACGGCCATCGCCAAGGCACACCAGACGGTCCGCAATATCCAGTGGTTCACCGTGACCGAAACGCGCGGCCATGTGGTGGACGGCAAGATTGCGCACTGGCAGGTCACTGTGAAGATCGGCTTCACGCTGGAGTAGTCAGTCGCCCGGCATGTGGGGCGGACGCAGCTCCACCGCCTTGGCCGCCTTCTTGCGCAGCCGGATGTTGAGCATTTCCACGGCCAGCGAGAAGGCCATTGCAAAGTACACGTAGCCCTTGGGCACGTGGTGGCCGAAGCCCTCGGCAACAAGCACCACGCCCACCACCACCAGGAAGGCCAGCGCCAGCATCTTGATGGTGGGGTGGTTCGACACGAAGCGCCCGATCGGGCCTGCGAACAGCATCATCAGGAACACGGACACGATCACCGCGGCAATCATTACCCGCACGTCGTCCACCATGCCCACGGCGGTGATGATCGAATCGAGCGAAAACACCAGGTCGATGACCATGATCTGCAGGATGACCGCCGCAAAGGTGGCCTTGACGGCGCTCGACTTCTGCTCGTGCCCGCCCTCCAGCGATTGGTGAACCTCGCTCGTGCTCTTCCATATAAGGAACAGGCCGCCCAGGATCAGGATCAGGTCGCGGCCCGAAATGCCCTTTTCGAGCACCGTGAAGATCGGGTTCACCAGCCCCACGATCCACGCCAGCACCAGCAGCAGCCCAATGCGCATGAACATGGCCATGAACAGCCCCACCCGCCGTGCGAACTCGCGCTTTTCGGGCGGCAACTTGTCGACCAATATCGAGATGAAGATGATGTTGTCGATGCCCAGCACAAGCTCGAGCGCAGTCAGGGTGGCAAAGGCAATCCAGACCTGGGGATCCGTCAGGAGTTCAAGCATCGGCGTTCTTTCGTTGCGGCAGTCCCGCCAGGAAGGTTTGGGATGTGCTCGAAGTCTGCCATGCCGCAAGCCGCAAGGGTTTGCCCTATTTTTTAGTTATCAAACAAAACTATATTGATTACTTGAAATAACCTTATCAACGCGCCGGGCCGCCCCGGCTGAAGGAGACAGCCATGGTTGAAACCGTGTTCTCTTCGTTCCGTCCCTCGTGGGCGGCCCTTGCCGCGGCGTCGCTGATGGCGGCGTGCGGCGGGGGTGGCGGTGGGGGCGGCGGAGGCGCCTTTCCGTTCATTCCATCCACGCCCTCCACCGGCGGCTCCCCACCAACCGAAGCGCGCCCGGGCACGCTGCAGTCGTGTACCGATCTTGCGAGCAAGGCGGCATTCGGCAGCACCGTCTACACCAGCGTGGCTTCCGTGCCCGCGGGCACGCTCACCGTGGCCGGCGTGGCCACGCCCGCGCCGGAGCACTGCCTTGTGCAGGGCCAGATGAACCAGCGCACCAGCAGCGTCGACGGCAAGACCTACGCCATCGGCTTCGAGATGCGCCTGCCCGTCAACTGGAACGGCCGCTTCTTCTACCAGGCCAACGGCGGGCTCGACGGCAATGTGGCGCGGGCCACTGGCGGTGTTGGCGGCGGCGCACCTACCACCACCGCGCTGCACATGGGTTTTGCGGTCATCAGTTCCGATGCGGGGCATTCGGGCGCGCAGATACCGACCTTCGGGCTCGATCCGCAGGCGCGGCTCGACTACGGCTACAACGCGGTCGCGCAGCTCACGCCCATGGCCAAGAACCTCATTGCCAAGGCCTATGGCCGCGCACCCGATCGTTCCTACTTCGGAGGCTGCTCCAACGGCGGGCGCCACGCCATGGTGGCCGCTGCGCGCTTTGCCAACCAGTACGACGGCATCCTGGCAGGCAACCCCGGCTTCAACCTGCCGAAGGCCGCGGTGGCCCAGCTGTACGGCGTTCAGCAATATGCACGGGTTACCACCGCCAACACGCCGGCCGGCAAGCCGGACCTGCAGACCGCCTTTACCCCGGCAGAGATGAGCACGGTGGCCAACGCGGTGCTTGCACGGTGCGATGCCCTCGACGGCGCAACGGACGGAATCGTCGCGGACGTGCAGATGTGCAAGCAGGCCTTCGACCTTGCTGCCGACGTGCCTACATGCGCAGCAACGCGCAATGGCAGTTGCCTCACGACGACGCAGAAAGAGGTGCTCGGCAACATCTTTGCCGGCGCACGCAACACCGCCGGCGCCGCGCTCTACAGCGGCTTTCCGTTCGATGCGGGCATCAAGGGTGCGGACTGGCGGCAATGGGAATTCTCGAACTCGCAAAACCTCGATACGGCCGCGGTCGGCTTCGTCTTCAGCAGCCCGCCGCTCGGGACGAGCCGCCCACCGGGAATCGATTTCGCGCTCGGCTTCAGCATGGACACCGATGCGCCGAGCATCTTTGCCACCACCGCGCTCTACACGGAATCGTCGATCTCCTTCATGACGCCGCCCAACCCAGCCAACCTCTCGGTGCTTCGCGACCGCGGCAGCAAGCTCATGGTCTACCACGGCACCAGCGATGCGGTGTTCTCGTCGGACGACACCACCCGCTGGTACGAGCAGCTGCGTGCGGCCAACGGCGGCGATGCGTCGGGCTTTGCACGCTTCTTTCCCGTGCCCGGCATGAACCATTGCGGCGGCGGCCCGTCCACCGACCAGTTCGACATGCTCACGCCGCTGGTGGCATGGGTCGAACAGGGCAAGGCTCCGGCCGCCGTTGTTGCCACCGGGCGCGGAGCGGGCGCCAACGTGGTCAATGCCGAGCTGCCCGCCAACTGGTCGCCCGCGCGCACCCGGCCGCTGTGCCCCTACCCCAAGATTGCGGCCTACATGGGCGGCAGCCTCGAGTCGGCCGCGAGCTTCGTCTGCCGCTAGGCAACGCTACAGCGCCGCCGGCTTGATCCTGCCCGCCATGCCGGCGGCACCGAAGGCCTGGAACCGGTCGATGCACAGGTCGCGCGCGGCCGCGGTCGCCTCCTTCAGGAACTTGCGCGGATCGAATTCGCTGCGGTCGCTGCCCATGGCACGGCGCATGGCGCCCGTCATGGCCAGGCGGATGTCGGTGTCGATGTTGACCTTGCGCACGCCGTGCCGAATGCCTTCCTGTATTTCTTCCACCGGCACGCCGTAGGTTTCCTTGATCTCGCCGCCGTATTCGCGGATCACGGCCAGCCATTCCTGCGGCACGGAAGAAGAGCCGTGCATCACCAGGTGCGTCTTCGGAATGCGCGCGTGAATGTCCTTGATGCGGTCGATTGCAAGAATGTCGCCCGTCGGCTTGCGGCTGAACTTGTAGGCGCCGTGCGAGGTGCCGATGGCAATGGCCAATGCATCCACCCCGGTGCGCGAGACGAAGTCGGCCGCCTGCTGGGGATCGGTCAGCAACTGGTCGTGCGAAAGCACGCCTTCGGCGCCGCTGCCGTCTTCCTCGCCCGCCATGCCCGACTCCAGCGACCCCAGGCAGCCCAGCTCGCCCTCTACCGAGACGCCGACCGCGTGCGCCATTTCGACCACGCGGCGTGTCACGCCTACGTTGTAGTCGTAGCTTGCCGGGGTCTTGGCGTCCTCCATCAGCGAGCCATCCATCATCACGCTGGTAAAGCCCGAACGGATGGCCTGCATGCACATCGAGGGGCTGGCGCCGTGGTCCTGGTGCATCACGATCGGGATCTCCGGGTACATCTCCACCGCCGCTTCGACCATCTTGCGCAGGAACGGCTCTCCCGCGTATTTGCGCGCACCGGCCGAGGCCTGCAGGATGACCGGGCTGTCGGTCTTTTTTGCGGCCTGCATGATGGCCTGGATCTGCTCCAGGTTGTTGACGTTGAACGCCGGCACGCCGTACTGGTGCTCGGCCGCGTGGTCGAGCAGCTGACGCAGCGAAATCATGGCCATGGAAAGCTCCTGTGGATGTGGGGAATCAAATGGATGAGGTCAGCGGCGGTCGTCCTGCAGGGCCTCGGCGGCCAGCAGGCGGCGCGCACGCTCGGCCACCACCTCCGCGGTCAGGCCGAACAGCTTGAACAGGTCGCCGGCCGGGGCCGATTCGCCGAAGCGGTCGAGCCCGACCACGTCGCCGTATTCGCCGACGAACTTCCACCACAGGCCGGTGCTGCCGGCCTCCACCGCCAGCCGCGGCAGGTGGCGCGGAATGACCGCATGGCGCCACGCGGCGTCCTGGCGCTCGAACACGTCCATGCACGGCACTGAGATCACGCGGGCTTCAACACCCTCCTTTGCCAGCAATGCCGCGGCGGCCAGCGCCACGCCGACCTCGGAGCCGCTTGCCAGCAAGGCCACGCATTCCGATTGCGGGCGCCGCAGCACGTAGGCGCCGCGCGCAATCGATTCGATCCGTGCGCTGTCTTCACCCGCATGCGGCAGCGCCTGGCGGGTGAGAAGCAGGCAGCTCGGCCCGTCCATGCGGCGCAGCGACTCGCGCCAGGCCACCGCGGTTTCGGTGGCATCCGCAGGCCGCCAGACATCGACATCGGGAATCAGCCGCAGGCTCGATGCATGCTCCACCGGCTGGTGCGTCGGCCCGTCTTCGCCAAGGCCGATGGAGTCGTGCGTGAAAACATAGATGACCGGCAGCTTCATCAGCGCCGACATGCGCACGCCATTGCGCGCGTAGTCGGAAAAGGTCAAGAAGGTGCCGCCGAACGGACGAAAGCCGCCGTGCAGCGCGAGCCCGTTCATGATGGCCGCCATGCCGAACTCGCGCACGCCGTAGTGCACATGGTTGCCTGTGCCTGAGCCCTTGAGCGCTCGGTGGCCTTTCCAGTCCGTGAGGTTCGATCCGGTCAGGTCGGCCGAGCCGCCGATGAGCTCCGGCATGGCGGGGCCGACCTCGTCGAGCACCTGCTGCGAGGCCTTGCGCGTGGCGACCGATGCCTTGCGCTGTTCCGCACCGGCCGCGGCCGAAGCCAATGCGTCTTCGACCTGCGCGGTGAGCGGCGCATCGGTGCGGTGGCGCCGCAGCAGCTCGCGCGCGAGCACCGGGTGCTCGTGCGCATAGGCCGCAAAGCGCTCTTGCCACGCTTGGTGCAATGCGGCGCCCTTCTCGCGCGCCGACCAGGCCTGGGCAACCGCATGCGGTACCTCGAAGGGCGCGGCGCTCCAGCCGAGCGCTTCCCGCGTCAGCGCTATTTCTGCATCGCCCAATGCTTCGCCATGCGCCTTGGCCGTGCCGGCGCGGTTCGGCGAGCCGTGGCCGATGCGCGTCTTGCAGCACACCAGCACCGGCCGGTCCGCCGCGGTGGCCGCCGCAATGGCCGCGTCGAGCGCGGCGGCATCGTGGCCGTCGACATTGCGCAGCACCGTCCAGCCGTAGGCCTCGAAGCGGCCCGGCGTGTCGTCGCTGAACCAGCCGCCGACTTCGCCATCGATCGAGATGCCGTTGTCGTCATAGAAAGCCACCAGCTTGTGGAGCCGCCATGTGCCCGCGAGCGAGCATGCCTCGTGGCTGATGCCTTCCATCAGGCATCCGTCACCCAGGAACACATAGGTGCGGTGGTCGATCACCTCATGGCCGGGCCGGTTGAATTCTTCGGCCAGCAGCTTCTCGGCCAGGGCCATGCCCACTGCGTTGCTGATGCCCTGCCCCAGCGGCCCAGTGGTGGTTTCAACGCCGGGCGTAAGCCCAAACTCCGGGTGCCCCGGCGTGCGCGAATGCAACTGCCGAAAGCGCCGAAGCTCCTCCATCGGCAGCGCATAGCCGCTCAGGTGCAGCAGCGCATACAGCAGCATCGAGCCGTGGCCGTTGGAAACCACGAAGCGGTCGCGGTTCATCCAGCGCGGGTTGGCCGGGTCGTGCCGCAGCCGGTGGCGCCACAGCGCCTCCGCGATGTCGGCCATGCCCATCGGCATGCCGGGGTGGCCCGAATTGGCGGCTTGCACGGCGTCCATGGCCAGCGCGCGAATGGCGTTGGCGCACTGCGTGCGCAAGGCAAGGTCTTCAATCGTCATGCCGAATATCCTGGTGAGAGTTTTGTGCGGTGTGCAGGCAGGGCGCGGCGCGTCAGATCGCATAGGCCTTCTTGCGGCGCTCCATCAGGCGCAGGATCATCGGCGTGAAGATCAGCTGCATGGCCAGCTCCATCTTTCCGCCCGGCACCACCAGCGTGTTGGCGCGCGACATGAACGAGTCGTGCAGCATGCTCAGCAAGTATGGAAAGTCGAAGCCGATCGGGTTGGCGAAGCGGATCACCACCAGGCTTTCGTCCGGGCTTGGAATAGTTCGCGCAATGAACGGGTCGGAGGTGTCGACTACCGGCACGCGCTGAAAGTTGATGTGCGTGCGCGTGAACTGCGGGCAGATGTAGTGCACATATTCGTTCATGCGCCTGAGAATCACATCGGTCACGGCCTCGGTCGAATAGCCGCGCGTATTCTTGTCGCGGTGGAGCTTCTGGATCCACTCGAGGTTGATCACCGGCACCACGCCGATCAGCAGGTCCACATGGCGCGCAATGTCGACCTTCTCCGTCGTCACGCCGCCGTGCAGCCCTTCGTAGAACAGCAGCTCGCTGGCGGGCAGCGTTTCCCATTCGGTGAAGGTGCCGGGCTCCTGCTTGTAGGGCGCGGCTTCCTGCGCGTCGTGCAGGTACTTGCGGCTGCGGCCGGCGCCGCATTCGCCGTAGTCGCGAAACAGCGCCTCCAGTTCCGCGAACAGGTTCGCGTCTTCGCCGAAGTGGCTGAAGTTGCGATTGCCCGCGGCCTCGGCTTCGGCCATGGCCACCTTCATTGAATTGCGGTCGTAGCGGTGAAAGCTGTCGCCTTCCACAATGGCCGCCTTGACGCTCTCGCGCCGAAAGATGTTTTCGAAGGTTCGCGTGACGGACGTGGTGCCCGCGCCGGACGAGCCGGTAATGGCAACGATGGGATGTTTGGCTGACATGGTGGCCTTGGGGAGATAAAAAAGCTGTGTGCCGCAACCGCTCTGCAACTGCTCAGGCAGCGGTCGCAAAGAGTCCGCGCTTGCCGAAGAGCGGCGCCTGGTAGGTGTCCTGCGGGTCTTCGCTGTGGTAGGCCTCCACGCGCGCCACCTCTTCCGACGAGCCGAAGACGAAACCGATGCGCTGGTGAATCGACTCCGGCTCCACCGCCATCAGCCGCCGCCGTCCGGTGCTGGCCATGCCGCCGGCCTGCTCGATCAAGAATGAAATCGGGTTGGCCTCGTACAGCAGCCGCAGGCGCCCGTCGCGGCCCGATTCCTTGCTGTCGCGCGGGTACATGAAGACGCCGCCGCGCATCAGGATGCGATGCGTCTCGGCCACCAGCGAGGCAATCCACCGCATGTTGAAGTCGATGCCGCGCGGCCCCTCTCTGCCGGCCAGGCACTCATCCACGTAGCGCTTCACCGCCGGCTCCCAGAAGCGGCTGTTCGACGCGTTGATTGCAAATTCGCTGGTCTGCCGCGGAATGCTCAGGTTCGGATGGCTCAGCACCCATTCGCCCAGCTGCGGGTCGAGCGTGAACGCATGCGTGCCGTTGCCCAGCGTGAGCACCAGCATGGTCGAAGGGCCGTAGATCGCATAACCGGCGCCCACCTGCTCCGTGCCCGGCTGCAAAAAGTCTTCGGGCTTTGCATCGGCATCGAGCGTCGGCGCGCGCAGTATCGAGAAGATGCTGCCCACCGCCACGTTCACATCGATGTTCGACGAGCCATCGAGCGGATCGAACAGCAGCAGGTACTTGCCGCGCGGGTACTGCTGCGGCGGAAGGTAGGGCTCTTCCATCTCTTCCGAGACCATGCCCGCCACGTGGCCGCCCCATTCGTTGGCGCGCAGGAACATGTCGTTGCTCAGCACGTCGAGCGTCTTCTGTTCCTCGCCCTGCACGTTCTGCGTGCGGGCGCTGCCCAGCACATCGCCCAGCGCGCCGAGCGCCACCTTGCGCGAGATTGCCTTGCAAGCCAGCGAGACGTCGGTGATGAGCGCGTTGAGCGCGCCCGTGGCACCGGGGTGGCGGCGGCGCTCCTCGATGATGTACTGGGTCAGCGTGGCCTTGCCTGCAATGGGCATGATCGTCTCCTGTTGGATTTTCAAACTCTGGTCGTTGCCGTCGTCGTCGTTTCTTCATCGCGGCGCACGGGGCGCGACTCGCGCACCGTCAACAGCAGCTGCTGCGGCGTGGCAACGCGCCAGGCTGGCGCTGCGCCGGCCGCCGCCGCGTGGCCGCCATAGCCCCACGCCACCAGCGCCGCCGGACAACCCGCCGCATGCGCCGCCAGCAGGTCGGCCGGACCGTCGCCCACCATCAGCAGCCGCGCGGGTTCCACACCCAACTGGCGCGCCGCGGCCTGCAACAGGAAAGGCGCGGGCTTGCGCTGCGCCGCGGCGTCGGCGCCGTAGACCCCCGCCATCGCCGGCAGCAGACCCGCTGCATCCAGCACGGCGCGTGCCAGCGGCGTCGGCTTGTTGGTCACCACCACCATCGGCAGCGCGCGGCGCAGCCCGGCAACCAGTTCCGCAATGCCTTCGAACACGCCGCCGAACTGCAATGGCGCCGCCAGCGTCACGGCATCGAACGCGGCGCGCAGCCGCAAGCGCAGTGCCTCGTCGCCCGGCACGCCTTGCCGGCGCAGCGCCTGCAGAATGAGCGCATCGGGCCCGTCGCCGATCCACGCGCGCACGGTGTCCAGGTCGAAGCGGGCCAGCCCTTCCTGCTGGAGCGCGGCGTTCAGCGCCTCGCGAATGTCGGGCGCACTGTCGACCAGCGTGCCGTCCAGGTCGAAGGCAATGGCGTCGATGGCGCGCAGGTCTTTCGTCATGCGGGACACCCTTCCATGGCATGCCGTCCCTGCAGCGCCTGGCTGCGGATTGCGTCGATGGCATCGCGGTAGCGGCCGCCGCTGAAGACAGCCGAGCCCGCCACCAGCGTGTCGGCACCCGCTGCGCCAATGCGCGCCGCGTTGCCGGGCTTCACGCCGCCGTCCACCTCAAGCCAGATGTCGCGCCCGCTCGCATCGATGCGTCGGCGCACCGCCTCGATCTTCGGCAGCACGCTCTCGATGAAACTCTGCCCGCCGAAACCGGGGTTGACCGACATCAGCAGCACCAGGTCGAGCTGGTCCAGCACATGGTCGAGCCCCTGCAGCGGCGTGGCGGGGTTGAGCACCAGCCCGGCCTTGCAGCCGCTGGCCGTGATGAGGCGGATCGTGCGGTCGATGTGCTCGGTGGCTTCGGGGTGAAAAGAGATGATCGAGGCGCCCGCCTCCGCGAACATGGGGATCAGCGCATCGACCGGCTTGACCATCAGGTGCACGTCGATCGGCACCGTCGCGTAGGGCTTGATGGCCTCGCACACCAGCGGCCCGATTGTCAGATTCGGTACATAGTGGTTGTCCATGACATCGAAATGGATCAGGTCGGCGCCGGCCTCGATGACCGCCGACACCTCTTCGCCCAGCCGTGCGAATTTGGCGGACAGCAGGCTGGGCGCAATGCGCATCGGCTGGCCGGATCGCGGCGGAGCGGTTTTCGGGTTCTGCATGTCAACAGTCCTCCCGGTAGAGCGCCTGCACCGCATTGAGCTGCGGCGCCGTGGAGGCCATGGCCAGCAGTTCGTCGATTCCGAGCCATGGCGCACGCTGGAGCTGGCCGCCAGGTTCACCGGGCAGCGGATCGGTGGTGTCTCCCAGCCCGGGCAGCACCAGCCCCGCGCCGCGAAAGTCGCTGCCTTCGGTCCAGAAGGTCGGCGTGACAAGAGTCCACAGGCCGGCACCCAGCGCGGAGCGCAAGCCGTTGGGCGAATCTTCGATGGCGATGGCGCGCTCGGGCGGCACGCCCAGCGTTTCGAGCGCCAGCAGGTAGATGTCGGAGGCCGGCTTCTTTGCGCGCACCTGGTCGCCGCACGCAATCACGTCGAACATCGTGAGGCCGCGCGGTCCCAGCGTGGCCTGCAGCAGCGCGTCGATATTGACTGCGGTGGTGGTGCTGGCGATGGCCAGCCGCAAGCCGGCGCTCTGCGCCTCTTCGAGAAAGCGCAGCACCCCGGGGCGCAGTGCAATGCCACCGCGGCGCGCAATGTCGGTGTAGTGCTGCGTCTTGGCGGCGTGGATCTCGGGCACGCGTTCGTGCAGGCGCTTTTTCTCGGCTGTGCCCAGCGGCAGCGAATCGATGTAGGCCTTCATGCGTTCCTTGCCGCCAGTCACGGCCAGCAGCGAGCGGTAGTCAGCCTGCTCCCAGTGCCAGCCGAGCCCCAGCTGGTCGAACGCAAGGTTGAAGGCCATGCGATGCACTTCCTCGGTGTCGGCCAGGGTGCCGTCCACGTCGAATACAAGGGCTTCGATGCTCATTTGCTTGCTCCTTCTGCCGGCGTTGAATCTGCCGGCGGGTTGAAGACGCGGCTGGCGAGGATGTCCTGCGCCTCGAGCGTGCAAAGCTGCTCGCGCGTCAAGGCGTTCTCGCTGCCGAAGAGCCGCGTGGCGTGGCGCAGCCGGATTCGGTCGAGTGCATTGCGGATCGATCGCGCATTGGCAAAGTGCGGCTGCCTGCGCCGGAGGCTCACATACCGCCCAAAGGTGGAGGCCGCGCCATCGTCGAAGCTGTAGTTCAGCCGCCCCAGCATGAGCTGCGCAATCTGCATGAGCTCGGCTTCGCTGTAGTCCGGAAAATCGATGTGGTGCGCAATGCGCGAAGCCATGCCCGGGTTGCTGCTGAAGAAGGTCTCCATGCGGTCCTTGTAGCCCGCAAGAATCACCACCAGGTCGTCGCGCTGGTTCTCCATCACCTGCAGCAGTATCTCGATCGACTCCTGCCCGTAGTCGCGCTCGTTCTCGGGCCGGTACAGGTAGTAGGCCTCGTCGATGAACAGCACCCCGCCCATCGCCTTCTTGATCACTTCCTTGGTCTTGGGCGCCGTGTGGCCGATGAACTGGCCCACCAGGTCGTCGCGCGTCACCGCCACCAGGTGGCCCTTGCGCACGTAGCCCAGCTGCTTGAGCACCTCGGCCATGCGCATGGCCACCGTGGTCTTGCCGGTGCCCGGGTTGCCGGTAAAGGACATATGCAGCGAAGGCGGCTGCGACTGCAGCCCCTGCTCCTGCCGCAGCTTGTCGATCAACAGCAGCGCCGCAATGTCGCGGATGCGGCCCTTCACCGGCGCCAGGCCGATCAGCTCGGCATCGAGATGGTCGAGCAGCGCCTTCACGCCCGAAGACTCGAAGAGCTGTTTCGGCGCCGTAGGAACGGCTGCGGCGACGGTCGTTTCGGTGGCGTCCATGCGTGCCTCTTGCGATGCGTGGCGTGGTCCGCTCAGTACCGGCTGCCTTCAGGCCGCGCCTGCGCCGCGTAGCTTTCCATGCTGTAGCGGATGGTCCGGCCCGGCTCTTCGGTGCGAATAAGGCGAAAGCCCGGTTCGTTCGAAGGCCGGTTGACAATGAACGACATCACGACCGACTCGGTGCCGTGCGTCGAGTCGAACGCCGTCACGCGGATGTACTGCTGCGGAAAAGTCTTGCGGCAGGACGCAAGCTCGAGCATGACGCCGGCCGCATCCTTGATGTCGAACATCGGGTTGCCGAACATTTCCCAAAAGGTGTTGCGCGGATGCGGGTCGTCGGTGTATTCGAGGCCGATGGCCCAGCCTTTGTCCAGGCAGTACTCGACCTGGCGGCTGATCTGCTCGTTGCTCAGGTCGGGCAGGAAGGAGAAGGTGCCTTGTGTGATTCGCATGTCGGTTGCTCCAGGAAAAAGGTGAACGGGCGGCGTCAAGCCATCGACGGCGTGGGCACGTAGTCCGACGTGTCGGTGGAGGCGTAGTTGAAGGAGATCTCGCCCCAGGTGTCGAGCGCGGCCGCCAGCGGCGTGCACCACTTGGCCGCATCGCGCAATATCTGCGGCCCCTCGTTGGCAATGTCTCGCCCTTCGTTGCGGGCCAGCACCATGGCCTCGAGCGCCACCCGATTGGCCGTGGCCCCGGCCTGGATGCCCTGCGGATGCCCGATGGTTCCGCCGCCGAACTGCAGCACCACGTCGTCGCCGAACAGGTCGAGCAGCTGGTGCATCTGGCCCGCGTGAATGCCGCCCGAAGCCACCGGCATCACCTTGCGCAGCGCGCCCCAGTCCTGGTCGAAGTAGATGCCGCGCGGCAAGTCGACCTTGGTGTGCGTGTCGCGGCACACGTTGTAGTAGCCCTGCACCGTCATCGGGTCGCCCTCGAGCTTGCCCACTGCCGTGCCTGCGTGGATGTGGTCCACGCCCGCCAGGCGCATCCACTTGGCAATCACGCGAAAGCTCACGCCGTGGTTCTTCTGGCGCGTGTAGGTGCCGTGGCCCGCGCGGTGCAGGTGCAGGATCATGTCGTTCTGCCTGCACCAGTGGCTCATCGACTGGATGGCGGTGTAGCCGACCACCAGGTCGATCATCACGATCACCGAGCCGAGCTCCTTGGCAAACTGGGCGCGGCGGTACATCTCTTCCATGGTGCCGGCGGTGACGTTCAGGTAGCTGCCCTTCACCTCGCCGGTGGCGGCGCTGGCCTTGTTCACCGCGTCCATCACAAAGAGAAAGCGGTCGCGCCAGTGCATGAACGGCTGCGAGTTGATGTTCTCGTCGTCCTTCATGAAATCGAGCCCACCGCGCAGGCCCTCATACACCACGCGGCCGTAGTTGCGGCCCGAGAGGCCGAGCTTGGGCTTGGTGGTGGCTCCCAGCAGGGGCCGGCCGAACTTGTCGAGCCGCTCGCGCTCCACCACGATGCCGGTCGGCGGGCCGGCAAAGGTCTTGACGTAGGCCACCGGAAACTTCATGTCCTCCAGCCGCGCCGCCTTCAGCGGCTTGAAGCTGAAGACGTTGCCGATGATGGAGGCCGTCACGTTGGTGATGGAGCCCTCTTCGAACAGCGAGAGGTCGTAGGCCACGTAGCAGAAATACTGGCCCGGGTTGTTGGGCACCGGCTCCACCTTGTAGGCCTTGGCGCGGTACATGTCGCAGGCGGTGAGCCGGTCGGTCCACACCACCGTCCAGGTCGCTGTGGACGATTCGCCGGCCACGGCCGCGGCGGCTTCGATGGCGTCCACGCCGTCTTGCGGAGTGATGCGGAAGAGCGCGAGGATGTCGGTGTCCTTGGGCACGTAGTCGCCGTCCCAGTAGCCCATTTGCGCGTACTTCAGCACACCGGCCGAATAGCGCTTCTTGGCGTCGGTGATCTGGATTGCTTCGTTCATGTTGCCCATGGAGTGCCTCTCGAAAAGAAGGGTTGGTGCTGTCTGGTGAAGTGAATGTAGGCCTCGTGAAAGATTAAGAAAAATTAAATCTTTTGACATTCACATTTGACAAACCTAATATCACCGAATGCCCCTTTCCAAGCACGCGAGCTTTCGCCAGCTCGCCACCTTTCACGCCGTGGCGCGGCTCGGCAGCGTTTCGCTTGCTGCAGACGAAATGCACCTGACGCAACCGGCGGTGTCGATCCAGATCGGCACGCTCGAGGAATCGGCCGGCACGCCGCTGTTGCAGCGCACAGGGCGCGGCATCCGGCTGACCGAGGCGGGCGAACTGCTGGCGGGTTATGCGGGCCGCATCCTCGACCTGTGGCGCGAGGCCGGCGACGAAATGGCCATGCTGCAGGGGGTGTTCTCGGGCACGCTGCGCGTGGGCGCCATCACCACGGCCGAATACCTGCTGCCGCCCATCCTGGTGAACTTCGCCAAGGAACACCCGAAGGTGAAGGTCAAGCTACAGGTCGGCAACCGCGACGAGATCGTGCGCATGCTCGCGGGGCAGGAGATCGACATCGCCATCATGGGCCGCCCCCCTGCCGAGCTGAAGACAAATTCCAGCGCCTTCGCCAAGCACCCGATGGCTTTTCTCGCTGCGCCGAGCCATCCGCTCATGTCGGCGGCCAAGCCCACGCTTGCCATGCTGTCAGACACGCGCATGCTGGTGCGCGAGCGCGGCTCGGGCACGCGCACCACGGTCGAACGCTTCTTCAAGGACCAGGGGCTGCCGCTGCGCATCGGCTCCGAGCTGTCGAGCAACGAGGCCATCAAGCAGATGTGCGCCGCGGGCTTCGGCATCGCCTTTCTGTCGATGCACACCTGCGTGCTCGAAATGAACGCAGGGCTGCTGGGCGTGCTGCCCGTGCCCGGCAACCCGGTGGTGCGCGACTGGTACGTGATGCACCTTGCGTCGCGGCAACTGCCGCAAGTGGCACTGGCTTTCGAGGAGTACCTGCGCGTGCATGGACAGGCGCAGATCCAGCATCAGCTGGGTTCATTGCCCGCGGCGCGTGCCCCGGCCAAGAAACGCAGCGCACGCCGCGCCGCCTGAAGCCCCCGGGTGCGCCGGCTCAAACCCCCAACTGCATGCGCAGCCCCACCCACACCGCCCGAGGCGCACCCGGCGCCACGAACTGCGAGTTGCGCCACGCGTCCGGCGACGCCACCACGCCGCTGGCGTCAAAGCCGTTGTGCCCCAACTGTCCCGCGGTGGCATAGCGGCGGTTGAACACGTTGGCCACCTTGGCAAAAAGCTCCACATTGCGCCCGAGCTTCCAACGCGTGGTGAGGTCGAGCAGCGCATAGCCGCCGATGCGGCCGCTGCCGCTGAAGTCCGCCCCGTCGGGCACGTGCAGCCCGTTCTCGTTGCCGCGCACGGTCTGCCGTGAATACACGCGGTATTGCGCGCCCAGGCTCCAGCTTGGCGTAACCCGCCAGTCGACGTTGAACTTGAGCGAGTGCGCCGGCAGGCCCGGCAGGCGGTCTCCGGGCCGCACGGCAATCTCGCCTTCGCCGGTGCAGGCGGGGTTGGTCTCGGCGCTGCTGTTCGATTCGGACACCAGGCATGCCGGCGAGTCGTACCTTGCGCGCAGATAGCTGTACGACAGCGACCAGTCGACGCGGTCGCCCTGCTGCGAAAGGCCGAGCTCGACGCCTTGGCGCAGCGTGCGCCCAAAGTTGCTGAAGTACCCGCGCGAAAGCCCGCTGCTGACGAACAGCAGGTCGTCCTTGTTGACTGTGCGGAACACCGATGCATTCCATCGCAGCCCGTCTTCAAACGTGCCGCGCAACCCTGTTTCGAAGGTCTGCGAAACCACCTGCTTGAGCGGCGGATCGGACTGCAGCGCATTGGGCAGCACACACGCGTTGGCCGGATCGGAGCAGCCCAGCTCGATAGGGCTCGGCGCGCGGCTGCCCTGGCTCCAGCCGGCATAGGCCGTGAGCCGCGGCGTGGCCTGCCATGTGAGGCCGATGGCAGGGTTGAACTTCTTGTAGCGGCCTTCGCCGTCGAGCTGGGTCGAAAGCCCGAGCCAGGCGCGGCCGTCGTCGCGGGTGGAAACGCGGGTGTCGTTGTAGCGGCCGGAAAGGCTGAGCTGCAGGTTCGGCTGCAATGTGATCAGGTCGGAGAAATAGAGGCTGGCGGTGCGGCTCTTGCCCGAGAGCAGCGCGTCGACCTCGGCCTCTTCTTGCGGCACCACGGCGCGCGTGCCGTCGAGAAAGCCTTCCGCTTCGGTCTGCAAAAAGCGCGTGCGTGCACGGTCGAACGAGGCGCCGAAGGTGAGCTGGTGAATGCCGGCCGTATAGGTCGATTGCAGTGCCACGCCCTCGCCCTGCTGCCGCGTGTAGGTGCGGTTCTCCACGCCGGACGCCTCGACGTCGGGCGGCGCAAAGCCGTCGTTCAGGTCGCCGTTGAGCGTGCTGTAGCGCGAGCGCCGCGTGTACGCGGTCATGGAAATCGTCTGCACGTCGCTCAGGCGGTAGCTGGCGTTGAGCGTGAGCATCGACATGAGGTTGTCGGTGCGGTCTGGCCGCGTGTACACCTGCTTGCGGTTCTGCGCCAGCATCGACTCCGGCAGCAGGCCGTTGCCCACCATGCGGTTGTCGCCGTGGGTAAGGCTCAGGTCCCACGAGAGCTTGCCGCTGTCTTGCCCCACCTTGGCAAACAGCTGCCGCACGCGGGAAGGCGAATAGTTGCGCCAACCGTCTTCGTTGAGGCCGCCGAATGCAAGAAAGAGGTGCCCGCCCTCGCCCAGCTTGCGGCCATGCGTGAGCTCGGTGCTCACGCGGCCGAAAGAGCCGGCCTGCAGTTCCAGCTCGGTACCCGGATGCGTGTCGCCCCGCTTGGTCTGCAGCGACAGCGCGCCGCCGAGCGTGTTCAGCCCGAACAGCGGGTTGGAGCCCGGCAGCAGCGTGATGCTCGATATGGCTGCCTTCGGAATCAGGTCCCAGTTCACCACGTCGCCGAAGGGTTCGTTCACGCGCACGCCGTCCTGGTACACCGAGAGGCCCTGCGGCGTGCCCAGCACCGGGCTCGCGGTAAAGCCGCGGTAGTTCACGTCGACCTGGTACGGATTGCCCTGGATCTCGTTCACGTTGACGCTCGGCAGCTGCGTGGCCATGAAGTCGGGCAAGTTCAGGCTTTGCGCGCGGCGCAGCTGCCGGTCGTCCGCCGTCTGCACGTTCGACGGAATCTGGTCCCTGGGCACCTCGATGCCCGGCACGGGCGTGGTGCTGACCACTTCGACGGTCGGCAGGCTGCCCGCCTGCGGCGCGGCGTCCTGCGCGTGGCCCATCATCGGGCAGGCTGCGGCGGCCACCGCGGCCAGGGCCGCCATGTCGAGGCCGACGAGGCGGCGGTTGCCTTTTTTCTTGTTCGGTCGGCTCACGGGTTCCCTCCTGTTTTCAGGTGCCGGTGCGCGTGAGGCCCAGCTTCTCCACCATGGCGCGCTCCTGCGCGAAGATCTCGCGGCACGACTGCGCATAGGCCTCCGGCCCGAGGTAGTCGACCTCCTGGTCGTACTTGGCCAGTTCGTCCTTGAAGCGCTGGTCGAACATGGCCTTCTTGAAAGCGTCGTGCAGCACGCCGATCACCGCCGGCGACATGCCGCGCGGCCCGGACAGGCCGTAGGGCGACTTCGCCACGATGTCGAACCCGAGTTCGCGCAGCACCGGCACTTGCGGCCACCGCCTGGAGCGCTCGCTTGAAAAGATGGCCAGCAGCCGCAGCGTGCCGGCGTCCACCGCCGGCCCGAACCCGGTGGAATTGACGCCCGCCATCACCTGCCCGCCCGCAATGGCGTTCAGCTGCTCGGCCGTGCCCTTGTAGGGCACATGGATGTAGCGCAGCCCCCGCGCCGTGAACAGCGCCTCCAGCACCATGTGCGGCGTGGTGCCGATGCCGTTGGTGGCAATGGTCAGCTCGCCCGGCCGCGCTCGCGCAAAGGCGAACATGTCCTCGAGCGAACGCACGGAGCTGCCCGCCGCAACCAGCATGCCGAAGGTCACGCTGGACACCTGGATGATCGGCGTCACATCGCGGATCGGGTCCCAGAGCACCTTCTGCACGTGCGGCGCCCGGAACACCGGCTGCGGCATTTGCGCGATGGTGTAGCCGTCGGGCTTGGCCTGCTGCAGCACCGGCATGGCCAGCGTGCCGCCGGCGCCGCCGCGGTTTTCGGTCAGCACCGGCTGGCCGAGCGGCACGGAGGCCAGTTCGGCAAGAATCCGCAGCGAGATGTCGGTGGCCCCGCCGGCGGGCCATGGCACCCACAGCGTGATCGGGCGGGACGGAAACGGCTCGTTCGAAGCCACCGCGCGCGGCATGGCCGATGCGCCCAGCCCTAGCGCGGCCGCATGCTGCAGCCAGCGGCGCCGGGTGACATCGCCGCCCTGTTCGCTCATGGCCCACCGCCTCCGCGCTTGGTCAGTCCGCCAAAGCCGCGCTGCGGGTCGTAGCCCCAGCAGGCAAACCCGAAGAAGACGATCAGGCAGCCCAGCACCACATAGGGCGCAAGGCCCGGGTCCTTGCCGTAGAGGGCAAAGCGAATCCACTCCACCGCATAGGTAAAGGGATTGAAGCGCGCCAGCTGGTACACCCATTCGGCACCCGACTCCTGCAGCTTCCACAGCGGATAGAGTGCGGTCGACAGGAAGTACATCGGAAAGATGACGAAGTTCATCGTGCCCGCAAAGTTCTCCAGCTGCTTGATGTGCACCGACAGCAGCAGCCCGAGCGCTCCCAGCATGAGCGCGCCGGCCGCCAGCGCCACGAGCGCATGCAGGCCGGCAAGCGACAGCAGCGGCAGTTCGGTGCCGATGAGCGCCGCCACGACAACGAACACCAGCGCCTGCAGCACCGAAAGCAGCGCCGTGGCGCACAGCTTGGAAAACAGAAGCCAGGGCCGCGGCAGCGGCGCCGTGAGCAAAAGGCGCATCAGCCCCATCTCGCGGTCGTACACCATGGCCAATGACGACTGCATGCCGTTGAACAGCAGCACCATGCCGACCAGCCCGGGCACGATGTACACGTCGTACGGAATGTAGGTGTCGTAGGGCTCGACGATCGCCACGCCGAACACATTGCGGAAACCCGCCGCAAACACGGCCAGCCACAAGAGCGGCCGTACCAGCGCCGACACCAACCGCCCGGTCTGCTGCGAAAACTTGTAGAGCTCGCGCAGCACGATGGCGCGCATGGCCTGCAGCGCGTGGACCAGGCCTCGCCTGGCGGTGGGCTCGGCATGTTCGCCGGCGGGCGTTTGCGTTTTCAGCGTGCGTTCGGACATAGCTTCTCCGGCGCATCGGCACCCAGCGTGTCGAGCACGTTGCGCGCATGCAGCACGCCTTCGGCAGGCGCCTGCGCAATCACGCCCTGCCCGTCGGTCAGCAGCATGGGCTGGCGCAATTGGCCGTCCCAGGCGCGAAAGCTCAGGGTGGTGCCCTTGGAGCCGTCGAGCGTGGTCTTGCCGATGGCCTGGGCCCAGGCCGCAACCGGCCCCTTGGGCGCCGCAATCGCGATGGCCGCCAGGGTCTTGCCGGCCATCCAGGCAGACCAGTCGTGCGCCGTCATCGGCCGCCTGGCGGCCTTGGCAAAGCGCCGCGAGACCTGCGGCGCGCCATAGCGCTCGAACTGCGCATGCCAGGCCACCGCCACCAGCCCGCCATCGCCCACCACCGGGCGCGGCAGCACCGTGCGGTAGGGCAGCGTGCGGGCAAATTCTCCGTCGCTGTCGACCACCCACACGGCGTCATAGCCGTTGCCGGCCGTCAGCAGCAGCGGGTTGGCCAGATCGCGCTCACGCGGATCGGCCGAAAGCTTGAACGGCTTGCTCGCCACCACCTGCAGGCCGTAGCGCTTGATCGATGCCTGAGCGGTGGCTGCGCGCAACGCATCCTGCGGGCTGCCGCCCACCAGCAGGAGCAGCTTGTTCCACTTGCGGGACACCAGCGTTTGCGCGAGCGCGTCGCTGCGCATGCGTTCGCTCGGCATCAGGTGAAAAAGGCGCGCGCGGCAGTCCTGCTGGCGCAGGCGGTCGGCTGCGTCGCCGAGGTTGAGCACCGGCAGCTTCACGGCGTCGGCCACGGCCAGCGTCCAATCGGCGGGCAGGTCGGTCAGCAGCACCGCTGCGCCGGCTTTCTCGGCAGCCACAGCCGCGGCGCGCGCGGCCTCGATGGACGCGGCCGGCGCGGTGGCCAGCGCCACTTCGGCACCCACCGCCTCCAGCTCGAACCGGGTTTCTTCGAGCGCCACCTCGAGCCCGTCGGACAGCGGCCCGCCCGGATGGCCGAGGTAGGCGCGCTCCACCCGCGACCGCTCCAGCCGCGGATCGTCATCGGGCGTGATCAGCGTGGCCTTGAGCACAGCCGCGCCCGCCGCCACCGGCGCCATGAGCGAAACGAGCGCCACGGCCATCAACCACGCGCCCGCAGGGCACTTTGCCTTTGCGCGCGTCCTCATTCGACGATCACGAGCCCATAGGGCACGCGCCCTACCGGAACGCTCTTCACTGCCTTGGCACCGGCCACGTCGACCACGGTGACGTCGTCGCTCAGGCCGTTGACCACATAGAGCCGGGCCTGCGCCTTGTCGAGCGTGACGTTCCAGGCCCGCTTGCCGACCAGCACCAGCGAACCGACCTTGCGGCCGGGCACGTCGACAAAGGCCACGTGGTTGGCGCGGCCAAGGCCCACGAACGCGCGCTTGCCGTCGCTCGTCATCTGGATGCCGACGGGCGTGATGTCTTCGGCGCGTGCGCCCTTCACTTCGAACTTGAGCGTGTCGATCACCTCGTTGGTGGCGGTCGAGACAATGCTGACGCTGGCGCCCAGCTCATTGGTGACCCACAGCTCTTTTCCGTCCGGCGTGATGGCCATGCGCCGCGGGCGCTTGCCCACGCGGATGTTCTTGACGACCTTGCCGCTGGCGGTGTCGATCACGTGCACCAGGCTTGCCACTTCCGAGGTCACGTACAGGGTCTTGCCGTCGGCGCTCACCTTTACGCCCTCTGGCTCCGCGCCCACCTTCACCGAGCGCAGCTTCTTGCCGCTGGCCGTGTCGATGAAGCTGGCCTCGCCCGCGTCTTCATTCGAAACATAAATCACCTTGCCGTCCGGCGAAAGGTCGAAGGCCTCGGGCTCGTCGCCCAGCGGAATGCGGCGCACCGATTTGCCGGTCGCGGGGTCGATCAGGTCGGCCTGGTTGGAGTCGGTGCACGCCACCATGATCTGCCGCTCGGGTGTCAGCTGGATGTGGCGCGCGCGCTTGCAGGTGGCAATGGTGCCCTTCACGGCCAGCGTTGCCAGGTCGATCATCGTCAGCGCGCTGTCTTTTTCGCTCGACACATAGGCGGTGCCCTGCGCCAGCGCGGCGTTGCCCCCGGCGGCCAGCAGGAGCGCAAGTGCGGCAACGACAGCGCTAGAGCGGCAGGCAGTTCGAACAGACGCGCGACGAAGCGAAGGGAAAGAAGGTTGCCGCATGCGATGTCTCCATTTTTCTTGACTCGAATTCTTTCTTTGTGTTCAGGCAGTGCGCGCGATGAAGCCCGCCTCCAGCGTGGCGCCGCCGAGCAGCTGGCCCACCTCTGCGGGCGTGCCGTCCGCCAGCAGGGAACCCTTGTGCAGCACGAGCACCCGGTCGGCCTCTTCGGCTTCTTCGACCCGGTGCGTGGCCCACAGCACGCACACGCCGCGCTCGCGCACGTCGGCGCGCAGTGCGGCCAAAAGGTCTTGCCGCGACTTCGGGTCGAGCCCCACGGTGGCTTCGTCCATCAGCAGCACGGCCGGCCGGTGCAGGCCCGCGCGCGCAAGCTCCACCTTGCGCCGGTTGCCGCCCGACAGTTCGCGCACCTTGCGGTTCAGGTCTGCGTCGATGTTCAGGCGTTCGCAGGCCGAAGCAATGCGCTCTTCGGCCAGCCGCCGCGGCAGGCCGTGCAGGTCGGCCTGGAACAGCAGGTTGCGCCGGATGCTCAGGTCCAGGTCGAGCGACATCTGCTGGAACACCACGCCGATATGCCGCAGTGCAGCAGTGGCCGAGCGGCGCAGCGAATGGCCGGCGACCTCGACCTCGCCTTCGTCGGCAGCGAACATGCCCGTCAACACCTGGAACAGCGTCGACTTGCCCGCGCCGTTGGGGCCGAGCAGTGCCACGAACTGGCCCGCAGCCAGCTGCAGCGACAACGACCGCAGCGCCGTGCGCGTGCCATAGCGCTTGGTTAAGTCGATGGTTCGCAGCATGTAGGGCGGTGTGATTTGTCGAGCTGTTCGGGCTTCAATGTTATTTGCCGTTTGCCATTCGATCCGCAAATTCTGTGCCTCTGGCCGGCAAGGGTTTTCACTGTGATGAGTCCCTACTCATTTGCCTGCGCAGGCCGCCCACGCGGCTCATCAGGGCCTGGCATGCGTACTTCGCACGAGACACTTTGCGTCAAATTTGGATGCGCATTTCGCGCGCAGGCCACCGCATGCGTGTTGTGCTGCGCTGCGCAATGCTTTCGAACGCCCGGGATTTCCCTAGGTAAGCGTCCCATTGCGGCACACCACCGCACGCAGCAAGGGTGCGGTGGCGCAATGCGCTCCTGCGAGTGGTGCCGCGGGCCGTTGCATCGAACGCGCGATGCGCCATGGCGTGACAACGGTTGAAAACGGCAGGCATGGATGTTGCGGACCGCAGCATTCGCCAAAGCGATCGAAAGATCCGCGGGCTGCTGCCAGATCGTGTTCGAAACCCACTGAAATGTGAGGAGACATTTATGAAGTTTTCCAGGCAGATCGCCGGCCGTCTCGTACGGCATATCGGCGTCGCGATGTTGGCTCTTCCGGCTTTGGCGCTTGCCAATGCCGATGTAGAGAAAAACATCGCCAACTCCAAGAACTGGGCCACGCAAGCGGGCGATATGTTCAACCAGCGCTACAGCAAGTTGAATCAGATCACCAAGAGCAACGTGGGCAAGATGCAGGTTGCGTGGACGTTCTCCACCGGCGTGCTGCGCGGTCACGAGGGCTCGCCCCTGGTGGTCGACGGCACGATGTACCTGCACTCGCCGTTCCCGAACAAGGTGTTCGCGGTCGACGTCGAAACCCAGAAGATCCTGTGGAAGTACGAACCCAAGCAGGACCAGTCAGTGATCGCGGTGATGTGCTGCGACACGGTGAACCGCGGGCTTGCCTACGCCGAAGGAAAGGTCTTCCTGCAACAGGCCGACACCACGCTGGTTGCACTGGACAGCAAGACCGGCAAGGTCGTGTGGACGGTGAAGAACGGCGATCCGAAGGTTGGCGCCACCAACACCAACGCCCCCCACGTCTTCAAGGACAAGGTGATCACCGGCATCAGCGGCGGCGAGTTCGGCGTACGCGGCTACCTGGCTGCCTACAACATCAAGGACGGCAAGCTGGCCTGGAAGGGCTTCAGCACGGGGCCGGACGAAGAGATGCTGATGGACCCGGCCAAGACCATGACCTGGACCGACGGCAAGATGGCCCCCGTGGGCAAGGACTCTTCGCTGAAGACCTGGAAGGGCGACCAGTGGAAAATCGGCGGCGGCACCACCTGGGGCTGGTACAGCTACGACAAGGCGACCAATGCCGTTTACTACGGCACCGGAAACCCGTCGACCTGGAACCCGGCGCAGCGGCCCGGCGACAACAAGTGGTCGATGAGCATCTGGTCGCGCGACGTCGACACGGGCAAGGTCAACTGGGTGTACCAGATGACGCCGTACGACGAGTGGGACTTCGACGGCATCAACGAAATGATCCTGGCCGACATCAACGTGAAGGGCAAGCCCACCAAGGCGCTGGTGCACTTCGACCGCAACGGCTTTGCCTACACGCTCGACCGCGTGACCGGCGCGCTGCTGGTGGCCGAAAAGTACGACCCCAAGGTGAACTGGGCCACGCACGTCGACATGAAGACCGGCCGCCCGCAAGTGGTTGCCAAGTATTCGACCGCGCAGAACGGCGCCGATGTCAACACCAAGGGCGTTTGCCCCGCAGCACTGGGCAGCAAGGACCAGCAACCCGCCTCGTACGACCCCAACACCAAGCTCTTCTACGTGCCGACGAACCACGTCTGCATGGACTACGAGCCGTTCAAGGTCGAGTACACCGCGGGCCAGCCGTATGTGGGCGCCACGCTGTCGATGTACCCCACGCCGGGCAGCCATGGCGGCATGGGCAACTTCATTGCCTGGGACGCGGGCACCGGCAAGATCGTGCAGACCAAGGCCGAGAAGTTCTCGGTGTGGAGCGGTTCGCTGAACACCGCCGGCGGAATCTCCTGCTACGGCACGCTCGAGGGCTACCTGAAGTGCGTGGATGCCAAGGACATCAACAAGGAGCTCTTCAAGTTCAAGACGCCGTCCGGAATCATCGGCAACGTGTTCACTTATGAGCACAAGGGCAAGCAATACATCGGCGTGTTCTCGGGCATTGGCGGCTGGGCCGGCATCGGCATGGCTGCGGGCATCGACCCCGAGAAGAGCACCGAAGGCCTGGGCGCCGTGGGTGGCTACAAGGAACTGAGCCAGTACACCGAACTGGGCGGCTCGCTCACCGTCTTTGCGCTGCCGAGCAATTGAAGCAACTGAAGTTCAATTCAAGTGACTGAGGTTATTACCAAGGCGTCGAGAGATAGATAGACGCAACATGCGGACAGGGAGAGCACTCGCTCGAGGGCTCTCCCCCCGTACCTTCAAAGATACCGGAGACCCTGGAGCCATGAAATTTCGTAGTAAGTCAACGTTGCTGCCTTCCCTCGTATTGCTTGCCGGCGTCGCCTGCACATTGGCTGTGGCCGCTGCGCCCGACCCCGCGCCCTACAAGGTAACCGACGGCTACAAGGTGGACCCGGAAACCATGAAGGGTTTCCGCACCTGGCGCTCCGCAGCCTGCGACCGTTGCCACGGCCCCAACCAGGAGGGCATGGTCGGCCCGTCGCTGATCAACAGCCTGAAGACCATGAAGAAGGAAGACTTCATCAAGACCGTTCGCGACGGACGGCTCGACAAGGGCATGCAGAGCTTCGGCAACAACCCCGCGGTGATGGAAAACATCAACCAGCTCTATGCCTACCTGAAGGGCCGGTCCGACGGCGCGATCACCCGCGCCCGAGTGGAAGAAAACAAATGACCGCCCGGCAGCGTGCTGCCAACCCCCTTTCGGTCGATGCTCGCCTGCGAGCCAGCCTCCTGGGCCTGGTGGGCCTTGCCGGCGCGGCGCTCTGCTGCGCACCGCTTCCCGCCCAGGCGCAGGAAACGCCTCCGCGCAAGGAGTTTCGCGTTTGCCAGGACCCCAACAACATGCCCTTCTCCAACACCAAGGGAGAAGGCATCGAGAACCGCATTGCCGAGCTGTTCGGCAAGACGCTAGGCCTGCCGGTTGTGTACTACTCGTTTCCTCAGCGCCTGGCCTTCTTTCGCAACACGCTGCGCTTCAAGCTGCCGGGGCAGGACTACCCTTGCGACATCGTGATGGGTGTGCCCGTCGGGCTCGACGAAGTCTCGGTTACCAAGCCCTACTACCGCTCGACCTATGCACTGGTCTTTCCCAAGGGCAAGGGCATGGACAACGTGGCTTCGGCAGAGGACTTCCTGAAGCTCGATCCGGCCAAGCTCAAGTCGCTGCGCATCGGCATCTACGACCGTTCGCCGGCTTCGCAATGGCTCAACCGCCACGGCCTGCTCGAGCAAGGCATTCCCTACAAGCTCATGAGCGCCGACCCCGCGCAATACCCCGGCGAGATCGTCGAGAAGGACCTGGCCGAAGGCAAGCTCGACGCGGTGGTGGTGTGGGGGCCGATTGCCGGCTACTTCGCCCGGCGCGTCAAGACGCCCGCGCTTGTCGTGGTGCCGCTCAAGTCTGAAAAAGGCCTGCGGCTCGACTACCAGATGGCCATGGGCGTGCGCTACGGCGAACGCGAATGGAAGCAGCAGATCGAGGGGCTGATCGAATCGAAGGCGCCCGAGATCCAGGCCATCCTGAAGGAGTACGGCGTTCCGCTGGTCGATGCATCGTTCGGAGCGCCCAACAACTGACCGGGGTTCCCATCCATGCGCTTCGCCACTGTCTTTTCGCTTCGTTCTTCTTCTGCCTGCGCCCTGCTCTGTGCCCTGCTCGGTGCTCCCCCGGCTTCGTATGCCGAGGCCGACAAGCGCGACTTCTCGGCCGCCGAGCGGCTCCTGTTCATGACGCCGCAGCTGCAGGGCCTGCAAGCGCCCATGCTGCTGCGCTACACCTTTGGCAAGGACGGGAGCTTCGAGGAAGCGTTTGCCGACAACGTGACCGTGGCACTCATTGCCAAGGCCAACGGCAGCTGCTGCGACGCAAAGGGCGCGTTCCTGAGCGGTGCCCGCAAGCTTGCCGTGCCCGACGTGCCTGCGGCCGAGGGCAACCCCGTCATCCTCTATTTCCTGGAGCATGACGTGCGAGAAATGAAGCGCCTCACCCGCGGCTCCGAGAACCATTTTCGCAAGCGCATCCGCATGGCGATCTACCAGGACGCCGAGGTGCGCGACGTGTCTTTGCGCTACCAGGGCCGCACGGTCAAGGGCAAGGAGATTGCGTTCAGCCCGTTCCTGGACGACCCGAACCGGCCCAAGTACGAAAAATTTGCGACAAAGAACTATCGCTTCACCTTGTCCGATGCAGTGCCGGGCGGCGTCTACGGCATTCGCACCTACATACCGGGCGAAAGCGCCACGGCCCAGCCCCTCGTCGTCGAGGAACTGCTCATCGACGGGGCCAAGGCGCCGGCGCGCTAGCACAGCCCTTCTTCGATATTCCAGCGAACGCCATGAAAAAAATCCTACGCGTGCTTTGCCTTCTCGGCCTGCCCATGGCCGTGCATGGCGCCCCGCAGCATGCCAACGACTTTCCCACCATCGACCGCGTGCTCTACGTGCAGGAATGCATTGGCGCGCATCCGGACGCGGGCAAGTTCGAAATGACGAGCAAGTGCTCCTGCGCGGTCGACGCCATGGCCAAGGAAGTCAGGTACTCGGAATACGTGGACCTGAGCACCGCGGCCAAGGCCACAACCATCGGCGGCGAACGTGGCGGCTACATTCGCGACTCCGAAAAGCTGCAGGCCGACATCAAGCGCTACAAGGCGCTGCAGGCCAAGGTGAACAAGGGCTGCTTCATCGGCCCTCCCACCGCGCGCTGAGCCGCAGCAACCCGGGCACATGGCGATGACGGGTTACGCGGCACCTGTGCGCATCGGGCTTGCAGCCATGGTGCTCTGCTGCACCTCGGCCTTGGCCGCGCCGTTTGCGTACATCACCAACCAGGGCAGCCACGACGTGTCGGTCATCGACCTTGCATCGCAGCAAGTGGTGGCCACCGTGCCTGTGGGCCGGTCGCCCGCGGGCGTGGTGGCGTCCAGCCGCGCGGGCCGGGCCTTCGTCTCCAACCCCGACGGCAAGACGATCTCGGTCATCGACATGCGCCGGCAGCAGGTGGTGAACACGCTGGCCGCCGGAGACGGGCCGGTGGGCATCGACATATCCGGCGACGGAAAGCACCTGTACGTGGCCGACTGGTACAGCAGCCGGCTGCTGGTGTTCGATGCACTGGCCGAAGGCGCCTCGAAGCCGCTCGCCTCCATTGCGGTCGGCCGCGCGCCGGCTGGCGTAGCGGCGCATTCGGATGCCGCCACCGTGTTTGTGGCTGAGCGCGACGACGACAGCGTGGCCGTGCTGGATGCCCGGTCTCAGCGCGTGCTGGCACGGGTGCGCGTCGGCAGCCATCCGTTTGCGCTGCTCTACGACGCGCCGCGCGCCCGGCTCTATGCACTCAATGTGCAGAGCAACGATGTTTCGGTGATCGACGTGCGCGACATTCGCCGGCCGGCCGTGGTTGCAACCGTGAAGGTGGGCAAGGCGCCCTACGGCGCGGCGCTTGCACAAGGCGGCGCGCTGCTGTACGTGACCAACCAGCACGAAGACTCCGTGAGCGTGATCGACGCCGCTTCGCTCAAGGTGCTGCGCACCCTGCCCGGCTTCGGCTACCCCGAAGGCATTGCCGCACATGGCAACCGTGTGTATGTCGTCAACTGGATGGACGACAACGTGCAGGTGCTCGACGCCGCAACCGGACAAAAGCTCAAGACCATTGCCACGGGGCAGAACAGCCGAGGCTTCGGCGCTTTCATCGGCGCGCCAGTGGAGCATTGAATCTTTTCGACCGACCCTTCCCAAGTTTTTTCATCACGGACGTTTCCATGCCGACTCATCCCTTCAGCCGACGAACACTCCCCGTTCTTCTTGCATCCGTTCTGCTGGCCGCATCGGCTTCTAGCCTGGCCCACGGGCCGACACGCCAGAAGGTGAGCGAAAAAGTCACCATCGAGGCGCCGGCCGATGCCGTGTGGGCCAAGATAAAGAACTTCAATGCGCTGAAAGATTGGCACCCAGCCGTGGCCGACAGCCCCGCTGACAAGGGCAATGCCGAAGGGTCGGTTCGCACCGTCAAGCTCAAGGACGGCGGCGCGCTGATCGAAACGCTCGAAAGCTACGACGACGCGCAGAAAAAATACAGCTACCGCGCAAAGGACGGCGGCGCCCTGCCGGTCACCAACTACACCTCAACCCTTTCAGTGGTGGCAGACGGCGGCAAATCCGTCGTCGAGTGGCGCGGCGCCTTCTACCGCGGCTATCCCAACAACGATCCGCCGCCGGACAAGAACGACGAAGCCGCCATCAAGGCCGTGACCGGCGTCTACCGCGGCGGGCTCGCCAATCTCAAGAAGATGATGGAGGCGAAGTAGTCCCCCGGGCCTCCTTCAATCACACACCATGGGCTCCCAGGAACAACTCGAAGACTGGCGGCGCCTTGCGCTGCGCGTGGAGAGCGAAGTCGCCAAGGCGGTCATCGGGCAGACCGAGACGATTCGCCTCATCAACGTGGCGCTGTTCGCGCGCGGCCATGTGCTGCTCGAGGGCGACGTGGGCGTGGGCAAGACGACGGTGCTGCGCGCTTTCTCGCGCGCCATCGGCGGCGATTTCGAGCGGGTGGAAGGCACGGTCGACCTGATGCCGGGCGACCTGGTCTATCACACCTATGTCGATGCGCAGGGGCGCCCGCGCATCGACCCCGGGCCCTTGCTGCGGCACGGCGAGCGCCTGGTCACCTTCTTCTTCAACGAGATCAACCGGGCTCGGCCGCAGGTGCAGTCACTGCTGCTGCGCGCCATGGCCGAACGCACGGTGTCGGCCTTCGACCGCGAATACAGCTTTCCGCACATGACGGTGTTTGCCGATCGCAACAAGGTCGAGCGCGAAGAAACCTTCGAACTGGCCTCGGCGGCGCGCGACCGCTTCATGTTCGAGCTGAACATGCCCAAGCCGAGCGACCGCGCCATCCGCCAGTCGCTGGTGTTCGATACGGCTTACCACGACACCGAAAGCCTCATCGACAAGGTGGCGCCCGCCATACTGCCGTGGGACCGGCTCAACGCCATTGCCGCAGAGGTGCAGCGCAGCGTGCGCGCCAGCGAGACCATCGAGCGCTATGTGCTCGATGTGTGGGAAGCCACTGAGGTGCCGCAGAAGTTCGGCATCCGGCTCGACAACGTGGACATGGACCGGCTGATTCTTGCCGGCGCCAGCCCCCGCGGCATGAGTGCGCTGCTGCGCGCGGCGCGCACCGTGGCCTGGCTCGAGGGCCGCTCGCACCTGGAGCCGGCCGATCTTGCCGCGGTGCTGCCTTCGGTGCTTGGGCACCGCGTGTTCTTTACGCCGGTGTACGAATTGCGGCGTGCGGAGCTGTCGGAAGCTCTGGTGTCCCAGATCATGGACAGGATTGCGGCGCCTTGACGCCGCCGAGCCCGCCATGGAGCGCATCGACGAATTCCACTATCAGCTGCCGCGCCGCTTCGGCGGCTGGCGCCCGGGTGCGCAGCGCGGGCTGAGCCAGGGCAGCGGGCAGGAGTTTGCGGCGCACCGGCGCTTGTTCGACCACCCCGATCCGCGCCGCATCGACCTGCGCGCCAGCGTGCGCGACGGCCGCGGCGACTGGCTGGTGCGCATCCATCGCCTTCGGGTCGCCATTCCCGTGCATGTGGTGGTGGACGTGTCGGCGTCCATGCACTTTGGCGCCGAGCGGCGCAAGCTCGACGTGGTGGCCGACCTGGTGGAGGCGCTGGGCTACAGCGCGTTTCGCGCGGGCGACACGGTCGGCCTGTTGGCTTTTGACCAGCGCGAGCGCGAAGACCTTTTTGTGCCCGCACGCCACAGCCGCGGCAACGGCAGCCTGATGGCGCGGATGCTGCGCGAATGCCATGCAACGCCCGGCGCGCCGCCCACCGACGACTGGGCGCTGACGGGCCTGCAGCGCGCCACCGAGCGCCTGGTGGGCCGCGGCGGGCTGGTGTTTCTGGCGTCCGACTTTCACTGGTCGATCGACGCACTCGGCGAGCTGCTTGCGCAGTTCGCGCCGGCCTGCGTCGTTCCGCTGGTGGTGTGGGACCCGGCGGAGATGGAACCGCCCGACGCGCGCGCACTGGTTGCCCTGAGCGATGCCGAAACCGGCGTGCGGCGCAGCCTGTGGATGCGCGAATCGCTGCGCACCCGGTGGCGCGAATCGGTCGCAAGGCGTCGCGCCGAACTCACCGCCTTGTTCAACGCGCACGGCATGCCGCCCTTTCAGCTGAACGGCCGCTTCGACGCCGAAGCACTCACGCGGTACTTCATGGAGACGACGGCATGAACCGGCTCCGTGCGGCCGTGCTGGTGCTGGCCATGGCTGCAGCCGGAGCGTGCACGGCGGCAACCGCCACCGTCGAGCAGCCGCGCGCCTTCGGCCACGTGATCGGCGACGTTCTCACCCAGCGCGTGCTGCTGGAGCAGGCCGGCCGGCCGGTGCAGCCCGGTGCGCTTCCCAGCGCCGCGCGCATCGACCTCTGGCTGGAGCGAAGGCCCTCGCGCATCGAGACCGATGCCGAGAGGCGGCGCTGGCTGGCCATCGACTACCAGGTCATCAATGCGCCGCGCGCGCTCACCGCCATTTCGCTGCCCGCGCTCGACATTGCGACCGCGTCGGGCGACGCACTGGCGGTGCCCGCGTGGCCGGTGAGCATCGGGCCGCTCACGCCGCTCGAAGTGCAGGCGCAAGGCGATCTGCAACCGCTGCGACCCGATCGGCCGGTGGCCGCGCTTTCTACCTACGCCGTCGAGCAGCACCTGAAGTTTTCGCTTCTTGCGCTGCTGGCGGTGGTGGCGGCCTGGCTCGGCTGGTGGGCATGGCGCAACAGGAGCGAAGCGCAGCAGCTTCCGTTTGCAAGCGCCTGCCGCGAGCTCAAGCGAATCGGCGACCCCGGCAGCCCGGAAGCTTGGCGCGTGGTGCACCGTGCGCTCAACCGCAGCGCCGGCCGCGTGGTGCACGGCGCCAGCCTGCCGCAGCTGCTTGTGGCGGTGCCCTACCTGCAGCCGCTGCAGCCGCGCCTCGAGGATTTCTTCCGTGAATCCACGCGGCGCTTCTTCTTTGCCGAGAGCGCCGCGGCCGCGTCGGCGCGACCACAGGGCGCCTACCCGCTCAAGCCGCTCTGCCGTGCGCTGCGCAACGCCGAAAAGCGCCACCGGCACTGACCTCCCCGCCCGAGCCATGCGATTCGACCTTGCCCAACCCTGGATGCTCGTGCTGCTGCCGCTTGCGCTGCTGCCGCTGCTGCGCAGGCGCAGCGACACGCTGGGCTTTTCGTACCTGGCGTGGCTGCCGGCGGATCGCATCGGCCGCCTCGTGGGCTTTCTGTGGCGCGCGTTCGCGGTGGGTGCCATGGCTTTTACCGTGCTCGGCCTTGCGGGGCCCGGCCAATCGGGTGCGGTGGTGGAGCGTGCCGGCCGCGGCGCGGAGGTGCTCATTCTCATGGACCGCAGCAGCAGCATGGATGCGACGGTACACACCAACGGCCTGCAGACGGCAGGCCGCATGTCGCAGGAGCCCAAGGCCAAGGTCGTGCGCGACCTGCTGAGCGAATTCGTTGCCAAGCGGCCCGACAACCGCTTCGCTTTCATGACCTTCAGCACGGTGCCGATCGTCGCGGTGCCGTTCACGCAGAAAACAGACACCGTGCAGGCTGCACTCGCCGCCACCGCCATTGGCCGCGGCCTGCCCGAAACACGCATGGGCGCCGCACTGCTGGCGGCGATCGAAGAGTTCGAAGGCCGCAGCTATTCAGGAAGCCGCGTGATCCTGATCGTTTCGGACGGCGGAGCCCAGCTCGACGAGGCGACGCGCCAGCGCGTGAATGCCGGCCTTGCGCGCGAGAAGATCGGCCTGTACTGGATCTATGTACGCAGCGGCCCGAACTCGCCCAATCTCAACACCGAGTCGGCCTCGGCCTATGGTCTGGGCGAAGAACTGGCGCTGCACCAGTTCTTCAAGACGCTGGGCACACCCTACCGGCTCTACCAGGTGGACGACTCCAATGCCATGGCGGCTGCCATGGCCGAGATCGACCGTCAGCAGAATTTTCCGCTGACGATTCATGAGCGCGTGCCGCGGCGGGACCACGGCGCGGCCTTCTATATTGCGGCCATGCTGTGCTGCGCGGGCCTGCTCGCCTGCCGCGCGGTCCAGCTGCAAAGCTGGCGAAAGAACGCATGAAGCGGCGTACCGTTCACCTGGTGTTCGGCGTGTTGAGCCTGTGCTGCGTTGGCGTGGCAATGGAGCGCGGGTTGCGCCTGCGCCAGGCAACCGGCTTGAACGCCGAAATCGCCCGCATCGCTGCGGCCCCGGTGGGCAAGGATGCAGCGCCCGCACCCGTTTCAGCGCCGCGCCAGTTGCAGTTGGCGCAAGCGCTGGCGCTTTCGAAAGCCGGCGCGCACGATGCGGCGCTCAAGGGCTATGCGGCGCTCATCCAGAGCGGCGAGCGCGACCCCGTTGCGCAGCAGGCCATGTTCAACCTGGGCAACATGTACCTGCGCCAGGGCATGGCGCAAGAAGCGGGTGCCCTGCCCCTCTTCGAACTGGGCAAGCAGCGCCTGCGCGACCTGCTGCGGGCCGCACCGCAAGACTGGGACGCTCGCTACAACCTGGAGCGTGCGCTGCGCCTGGCGCCCGAGGACCAGGAAGCCTTTTCAGCCGAGCAGCAACCGGCGCACGAGCAGCGGCGGGTGCGGGTGCCGGGCTTCGTCGCCGGAGACTTGCCGTGAGGCTGCCGTTGCGGGCCAGTCGATGGCTGTCCGTTTGGCGGCGCTTCGGCGGCAGCTCCGGCAACGGGCCGCTGCTGCTCGCCCTTGTGCTGCTGGCGCTTGCCGTCTGGCCGCCGCGCGTGCAGCTGCAGCGCCCGGTGTTCAACTGGCAAGTGAGCTTCGACATCACCCAAAGCATGAACGTCGAAGACGTCGAGCTCAACCAGGCCGCCGTAAGCCGGCTCGCGCTGGCGCGTGCGGCCATGCGCGACGTGCTGGGAGCGCTCCCCTGCGGCTCCAAGGTGGGCTGGAGCGTTTTTGCAGACTACCGCTCGGTGGTGATCCTCACGCCAGTCGAAGTCTGCAGCCATTACGAAGAACTGCTGGCCTCGCTCGAGCGCATCGACGGGCGCATGCGGTGGGCCAATGCGAGCAACGTCAGCAAGGGCGTGACGTGGGCGGTGCGCGGGGCGCGCAGCATCGGGCCGGACACAAGCTTCGTCTTCATCAGCGACGGGCAGGAATCGCCGCCGCTGCGCATCAACGAAACGCCGCCGATGACCGACATCAAGCCCGGCGATGTGAAAGGCTGGCTCATCGGCGTAGGGGGTGATGTGCCCGTGCCGATCCCGAAGACCGGCAGCAATGGCGAGCCCGCGGGCTACTGGCGAGCCGACGAGGTGGTGCAAGGCTCGGCCATGGGCGGCGCGCTGAACCACGAACATCTTTCCGAACTGCGGCAAGACCACTTGCGCTCGGTGGCGGAGTTGATGGGTGTGAACTACCGGCGCCTGAACAAGCCCGATGCCCTGCTGACCGCCATGCTCGACAGCCGCTACGCGCAACAGGTGCCGACAGAAACCGACCTGCGGTGGATTCCCGCACTGCTTGCTTTGCTGCTGCTCGCGTGGCGCTTTGCACCCGATTTCGGCTGGCTGCGCGAGCGGCAGCCGAAGAGGCAGGAGAAGAAGGCGACCGGCACCGCCCGGCCGCGCGGGCTCACTCGCCCGGCGTGACGAGTGCTGCCGAAAGCCGCCGCGAATTGGCCGGATCGCGAAACACCAGCGGATGCTCCACCGGCGCCGCCGGGTCGCGCGCTGCAGCGCGCTCCACCGCCTCGACCACGCGATGGTGGTCCGGGCTCTTTGCGCACACGGGGTCGGCCGCGGCCGCATCTTGCGCCAGCAGGTAGGCCTGGCAGCGGCAACCGCCCAGGTCTTGCTCGCGCTGGTCGCAGCTTGCGCAGGGCTCCTTCATCCAGCCGGTGCCGCGGTAGCGGTTGAAGCCTTCGGAGTCGAACCAGATCTCGCGGAGGCCCTGCGCCTTCACGTTCGGAAACTCGAGTCCCGGCAGCATCTTGGCAGTGTGGCAAGGCAGCGCGGTGCCATCGGGCGCCACGGTAAGGAACATGCTGCCCCAGCCGTTGACGCACTTCTTGGCCTTGCCCTCGTGGTAGTCGGGTGCCACGAAGAAGATGCGCATGCGCTCACCCAGGCGCTTGCGCCAGGCATCGGTCACTTCCTCCGCATGGCGCAGCTGCTCGTGCGTGGGCAGCAACTGGTCGCGGTTGACGAAGGCCCACGAGTAGTACTGCGTGTTGGCAAGCTCCAGGTACTCGGCCCCCATCTCGTGTGCCATTTCGATGATGCGGTCGATGTGGTCGATGTTCATGCGGTGGATCACCACGTTCAGCACCATCGGCCAGCCCTGCTCCTTGATGATCCTGGCCACCCGGTTCTTAAGCTCGAAGGTCTTGGTGTGCGAGAGAAAGTCGTTCATCTCGCGCGTGGAGTCCTGGAACGACAGCTGCACGTGGTCCAGGCCCGCGGCCTTGAGCGCGGCGGCGCGCTGCGCCGTGAGGCCGACACCCGAGGTCAGCAGGTTGGTGTAGTAGCCCAGGCGCGCGGCCTCGGCGATGATGATTTCGAGGTCGTCGCGCAGCAACGGCTCGCCGCCTGAAAGGCCGCACTGCACGGCGCCGAGTTCGCGGCCTTCGCGCAACACGCGCAGCCAGTCGTCGGTGCCGAGCTCGTCCTCCTGTTTGGCAAAGTCGACCGGGTTGAAGCAGAAAACGCAATGCAGCGGGCAGCGGTAGGTCAACTCGGCCAGCAGCCAGAGCGGTGGTCCGGGGCGGGGTGCGGCGTTCGTCATGGGCGTCATGGGCGTCATGGGCGTCATGGGCGTTATGCAGGGTCCCAGCGCAGCCAGTTCTGCTGCGCCGCCATTTCGACGAAGCCGCGCACCTCGGGTTCGAGGCCGGTGGTGTCGAAGGCTTGCTCGAGGTCGGCCACTATTTGTGCGACGCTGCGTTCGCCGTTGCAGCGCTTCATGATCTCGCCCGCGCTGCCGTTCAGCCGCACCATGCCCTCGGGGTACAGCAGCACGTGGCAGTCTTGCGCCGGCTCCCATTGCAGGCGAAAGCCGGGGCCGACACGGGGTTTGCTTTCGGCGGTGAGCATGGCTCTGGTTGCTGTCATGTGCTGCTGACCCCGTAGCGCGTGGCCATTGCATCGTTCATGGCCCAGAGAATGTCGAGCTTGAACTGCAGCACCTCCAGCGCGCGCTCTTGCAGCGCACGGGTATCGAAGTGGTCGAGCGTGATCGCCAGGCCCTGCTCCACGTCGCGCCGTGCCTGGCTCACCCGGTTGCGAAAGTAGCTCAGGCCGTCTGGCTCGATCCAGCTGTAGTGCTCCGGCCAAGTGGCCAGGCGCTGCTTGTGGATTTCGGGCGCGAAGAGCTCGGTGAGCGACGAACACACCGCCTCTTGCCAGGGCGCGCGGCGCGCAAAGTTCACGTAGGCATCGACCGCAAAGCGCATGGCCGGCACCACGTGGCGGAGGTCGGTCACCTCTTCGCGCGACAAGCCCACGGCTTCGGCCAGGCGCAACCAGGCCTCGATGCCGCCTTCGTCCTTGATGCCGCCGAGTTCGAAGCCGTCGTGGTCGAGAATGCGCTGCACCCAGCCGCGCCGCACCGCGGGATCGGGGCAGTTCGAGATCACCGCGCCGTCCTTGATGGGGATCGCTATCTGGTAATAGAAGCGGTTGGCCACCCAGCCGCGGATCTGCTCCGGCGTGGCTCGGCCGCTGTTCAGCATGACGTTGAACGGATGGTGGATGTGATAGCTGCGGCCGCGCTCGCGCAGCCTGGCTTCGAACTCGTCGCGCGTCCATGCCGGCGCGTTTTCTTCGCTGCCCGCGGCCGGTCGAAACGGATCCTGGATTCTGTCGGCGTGCATGGTCGTGGGCCTGGCGTTCAGGCTTCAGAGTTGAATCGTCATCCCGTCCTCGCAGGGCTCGATGCCCGCGCGCCGCAGTTGGGCGTGCTCGTCGGAGTCTTCGTCGAGGATGGGGTTGGTGTTGTTGATGTGAATCAGCATGCGCCGCGTGCCCGCGGGCAGCCGTGTGAGCCACTCGATCATTCCGCCCTCGCCCGACTGCGGCAGGTGGCCGATCTCGCGCGCGCGCTTGCCGCTGACGCCAAGGCGCACCATTTCGTCATCGGTCCAGAAGGTGCCGTCGACCATGACCGCGTCGGCCGTTGCCATGGCGTCGAACACGGGCGGCGTGATCGCGCCCAGTCCCGGGGCATAGAACAGGCTCTTGCCGCTCTTGCGGTCGAACAGGGTCACGCCGATGTTGTCGCCCGGCACCTGCTGTTCGCGGTGCGGCGAATACGGCGCGGCCTTGCCGGTGAGCGCCATTGCGCGAAAACTCAGGCCGGGCACGCCCGGCACTTCGAAGGCATTGCCGTCGAGCGCAATCGGGTGGCGCGCCACGCCGCAGTAATGCGAGAGCACGCGAAGCACGGGATTACCCTGGCTCAGGTCTTCGGCGACAGGGTCGGTGCACCACAGTGGCAGCGGCGTGCCCCGCTCGCGCAGCATGAAAAGGCCCGTGGCATGGTCGACCTGTCCGTCGATCAGCACCACGCCGGCAATGGCGGTGTCGCGCAGCGCGCGGCCCGGTTGCAGCACCGGGCTGCTGCGGATCTGCTCGAGGATGTCGGGCGACGCATTGAACAGCACGCCGTCGTCGCTGTCGTCGGGCCGCACGAAGATCGACGACTGCGTGCGCGGCTTGGCACGCACAGTGCCGGAACGCACACCCGCGCAGTTGGGACAGTTGCAGTTCCATTGCGGAAAGCCGCCGCCCGCGGCCGAGCCCAGAACGGTAATGCGCATCGAATAAGAAAGAAGGGGTTCGAAACAACCCGCCCTGGCGTGCCGGGACGGGTTGTGAAGAAGCGCGCAATCAGCGTGCGCTGACGTACATCGTGATCTCGAAGCCGAAGCGAAGATCAGTTGCCGTCGGGGTTTCCCATTTCATAGAGTCTCCTGAAAAGGTTACACAGCACCACCTGGCTGCTGCGGGAACTTCGAGTGCTCCAGGACGCATATTGAACCGATGCACCGCCGCAACCTAGCCGTGAAATCATGAATGGGACTTCATGATTTTCATGAATAGCGGCAATGGGGCCACCGCGTACCATGGCCCTCGTGCTTTCTACCGGCCTGTACCCAGAAACCCAGCCCTGGCGCACCCACGCCATCGAGGTGCCGCACGGCCACGTGCTGCATGTAGAAGAAAGTGGTGATCCGGCCGGCCTCTGCGCCGTGGTGCTGCATGGCGGGCCTGGCTCGGGCAGCTCGCCGCTGCTGCGCCGCTTCTTCGACCCTGGGCGGTACCGCGTGATCAGCATCGACCAGCGCGGTGCGGGCCGGAGCCGACCGCGCGGTGCGACGGCGCACAACCGCACGGAGGATCTGCTCGAGGATTTGCGCCTTGTGCGCGAGCGGCTCGAAGTGCCGCGCTGGCTGGTTGTCGGTGGTTCGTGGGGCGCCACGCTGGCGCTTGCGTATGGCGCATTCGAGCCGCAGGCAGTTGCGGCCTTGCTGCTGCGCGCGGTCTTCTTGGCGCGGGCCGAAGACATCGAAGATTTCTTCCAGGACACCGCGGGCCGTGCGCCTGACGCATGGGTGCGGTTTGCATCGGCAGTGCCGCCTGATCAGCGCCACGACATGCTGGGCTATCTGGCTCGCGGCCTGCAGGAGCCCACGACCGGAGCCGATGCAGACTTGCCCCGGCGGCTTGCCCTCGCTTGGTGGCATTGGGAGAGAACACTGTCCAGCAGCCAACCCCTATCGAACGCCGAGCCACAACCCGACCGCGAGACGCTCGACGCGCTGGTCGATCGCTACCGCGTGCAGAGCCATTACCTGCTGCACTGCTGCTGGCTCGATTCGCCTCCCCTTCTCGACCGGCTCGATGCGCTCCCCCAGGTACCCACTCTGCTGCTGCACTCGCGCGACGACCGCATCTGCCGGCCAGAAGGCGCACAGGCGGTGCACGAGCGCATCGCGCACGGCCAGCTGCGCTGGGTCGATGGCGCGGGCCACGACCCTTCGCATCCGGCAATGGCATCGGCCATGGTCGCCGCGCTCGACAGCTATGCGCTGCATGGCCACTTCGGCGATGGGCCCGCGTCATGACGCTGCGCCTGAAAATCAACCTGATCGTCAGCCTGCTCACGCTGCTGTTCGTCGCGGCCATGCTCGCGCTGCAGGTGCGCGCCATGCGCGAATCGGTGCATGAAGAAGTCGTGGCTGCCAATCGCGTGGCCGCGCAGTTGCTCAACCGCACCGCCTGGCTCTACGCGGCGCAGGGCACGCCGGCCATGCTGTCGTTTCTGCAGGGTGTGGGGCGCGTCCGGTCCAACGACATCACGCTGCTCGACAACGACGACCGCGTGCTGTACAGCTCGCCGACCTCGGTCTACAAGGCCGGGCGCGATGCGCCGGACTGGTTCGCCGGCCTGGTCTCGCCGCCGCCCTCGCAACTGTCCATCGCGTTTCCGGGCGGGCGGCTGATGGTGCTGTCGAACGCATCGCGTGCGGTGCTCGATGCGTGGGACGACTTCGTGCTGCTGATGCTCAGCGCGCTCGGCCTGTTGGCGGTCGTCAATGCGGGCGTGTTCTGGCTCGTGGGGCGTGCGACCCGGCCATTCGCCGACATCGTCCATGCCCTCAACCAGCTCGAGAGCGGGCGCTTCGACGTGGCGCTACGCGCCCTGCCCGGCACCGAGGCCGCGGCCATCGGCGCTGCGTTCAACCGCATGGTCGGCATGCTGCAGCAGCACATCGAAACCGAGCGGCGCGCCGTGCGGGCCGAAAGCCGCCTTTCCGAAAGCCGCGAACTCGGCCGCTGGGTCGACCAGAAGATCGAGCAGGAGCGCCGCCTCATCGCGCGCGAGCTGCACGACGAGTTGGGGCAATCGGTGACCGCGATGCGCAGCATGGCGCTTTCGATTGCGCAGCGCGTGCAGGCGCTCGATCCGCAGGCCGAGCAGGCCGCACGCCTGATCGCCGAAGAATCGGGCCGGCTCTACACCGCCATGCACGGCATGATTCCCCGCCTCACGCCCTTGGTGCTCGACAAGTTCGGCCTGGTCGCCGCCCTGGAAGACCTGGTGGAGCGCACGCGCAACAGCCACGGCGACGTGCAGGTCGAATGGAGCCTGGAGCTCGAGCTAGACCGCCTTCGACTCGACACCGACACCGCGCTGGTGCTTTATCGTGCCGCGCAGGAAGGCATTACCAATGCCCTGCGCCATGGCGAGGCGCACCGCATCGTGCTGGCGCTGCGGGGCGACGAACAATCGGTAAAGCTCACCCTCACCGACGACGGCCGCGGCCTGCCCGGCCCTGAGGCTGCAAGGGAAACCAGCACCGGGCACTATGGCCTGCGGTGGCTCGCGGAGCGCATCGACAGCCTGGGCGGCGAATTGCGCCTCGAACCCGCCGTGCCCAGCGGCGCCCGATTGACGGTGCGGCTGCCCATGCGCGCAGGCGAAACGGAGAACACAGACACATGACCCAGGCAGTTCAGGCGGCCAAGCCGATTCGAGTGATGCTGGTAGACGACCATGCGCTGGTGCGCATGGGCTTTCGCATGCTGCTGGCCGACGCGCAGATCGAAGTGGCAGCCGAAGCCGACACCGGTGAACAGGCCTGCCAGGACTACCCGCAGGTGCGGCCCGACCTGGTGGTGATGGACCTTTCGATGCCCGGCATGGGCGGCCTCGAAGCCTTGCGCCGCCTGCTGGCCCACGACCCGAAGGCGCGCGTGCTCGCCCTGTCGGCGCACGAGGACACGATTCATCCGCGCCGCGTGCTGCGCGCCGGTGCCCTGGGCTACCTGGCCAAGCGCAGCGCGCCCGAAGCGCTGATTGCCGCTGTCAAGGCCGTGGCGCGCGGCGAGCGCTACATCGACGCGAACACCGCCCAGGCGCTGGCCACGGCGCAGATAGAGGGCGAAGCCAACCCCGCCGACCTGCTCAGCGAGCGCGAGTTCTCGGTCTTCATCCAGCTTGCGCGCGGCATGACGGTGGCGCAGATTGCGAGCACGCTGAACCTTTCGCTCAGCACGGTGGGTTCGCACCTGTACCGCGTGAAGCAGAAGCTGGGGGCGACCAACCAGGCGGAGCTGACGTGGGTGGCGCTGCGGTGGGGGTTGATTCAGGTGTAGCTCGGCTCGTCAGCTGCGCTCGACAACCGGCCAGCCGCTCAGCACGGCCCTTGCACGCAAGCGCTCATCCGGTGCTACAACCACCGGACTCGACACCGCCTCCAGCAACGGCAGATCGCTCGCCGAATCGGAATAGAACCACGACTGCTCCAGCGCATCGAGCCGCGTGCCGCGCAGCGCCAGCCATTCATTCACATGCGCCAGCTTGTGAACGCCGAAGCACGGATCGCCGTCTATGCCGCCGTCGAGCGTGTCGTCGATCACGAGTGAGCGCGTGGCCAGCACGTCGGCAACGCCGAATACGCGTCCGAAGGGTTCGGCGATGAAGCGGGTCGTGGCGGTGACGATGGCGCAGAGGTGGCCGGCGTCTTGATGCTTTCGCACCAGCGCACGCATCTGGCCTGGAACCCGAGGTTCTATCTCGGCTTCGAATTCGGCCGCCCACTTTCGCAGCCTCGCCATGCCGAAGCTTGCCAGCGGCGCAACGCTCACGCGGTGCAGCTCGCGGATGTCGAGCGTGCCATCGACATACTGCTGGCAATAGCCGAGGTAGACCGTTACGGCATCCGCCGGCAGCACGCCGCGCGCCACCAGGAACTGCGTCCACGCCATGCCGCTGTCGAACGGAATGAGCGTGTGGTCGAGGTCGAAGAGCGCCAGTTTCATTGCATGCAAACCGGCCGCCAACCGCTGATGCGTCAGGCGGCCGAAGCCTCCTGCGGCTGGAGCTGCGCTTGCGTGAGCAGCTGCGCAGGCAGCACGCCGCGCAAAGCGTTGCACACCACGAGCTTTTGCGCTGCCTGCAGGTCTGGCAGATACAGGCTGCGTTCCGCGGCCTCCCAGATGGAGTCTTCGATGAGCACGCCACGCATCACGCCGGGCAGCGCACCGTCCGCAACGGGCGGCGTCCACCAGCGCCCGTCGATGCGCGCGAAGAGCGTGCTGCGCCCGCCTTCGACAAGCCGGCCGTCTTCGGTGAAGAACAGGCTGTCGAAGGCGCCGGCGCGTTCGGCGGCGCGCACGCCGGCATCGTAGTGTTGGCGCACGGTGGTCTTGAACGCGCCCAGCGGGTTGGCATTGGGCAGGCGCTGGTCGGCCACGATGAGCTTTACCGCGCCGGGAGGCAGAGGCGGCAATGGCGAGTGCGTGATGCCGACGCGCCCGTCGTGCGCGAGCGCCAGGCGCAGCCGCGACGGCTGGTTGGGCGAAAGCGCGGGCAGTGCACTTTGCAGTGCTTCCATTGCGGCATCGCGGCTGAACCTGAAGCCCAGCGCACGTGCGCTGCCCGCCAGCCGGCCCAGGTGCCGGTCGAGGTAGCGGATGCCGTCGCCCGGTGCAACCAGCATGGTTTCGAAAAGCTCGAAGCCGGGGTCGAGCGCAGTGAGAAAGCGCGCCTTGAGCAAGCACTCTTCGAACTCGTCGGCCGCGACGCTGTCTTGCACGATGCCCGCCCCGACGCCCAGGCGCAGCGTCCGCAGGCCTTCGGCGTCGTCTCCCAGCGTGAGCGTGCGAATGGCCACCGAGAGGCAGAAGTCGCCGATCGACGCGCCCTGCCCCGGCGCATCGATCCAGCCGATGGCCCCGCAGTAAAGGCCGCGGGGCGTGCTCTCGAGCTCTGCAATCCATTCCATGGTGCGGTGCTTGGGCGCGCCGGTGATGGAGCCACAGGGAAACACCGCGCGCAGCAGCTCGGGCATGCCGACGTTCGCGCGCAGCTTTGCCTGCACGGTCGATGTCATCTGGAACACCGTGGCGTAGGGTTCGACGGCAAAGAGCGTGGGCACCTTGACCGAGCCGACCTCGGCCACACGGCCGATGTCGTTGCGCAGCAGGTCGACGATCATCACGTTCTCGGCGCGGTTCTTGGTGTCGACCGAAAGCAGGCGCGCCATTTCGCTGTCGCCCTCGGGCGCATCGGCACGCGCGGCGGTGCCTTTCATGGGGCGCGCGGTAAGCACGCCCGAGTCATGGCGCAAAAAGAGTTCGGGCGAACAGGAGAGCACGTGGGTCGCATCGCTCTCGCCGGCCTCGCCGGTGCCCTCAGGCAAGGCGATCAGCGCGCCATAGGCCACAGGCTGCCGCTCGCGCAGGCGCCGGTACAAGGCCACGGGCGAGCCGTAGCTCCGGCCATGCAGCCGGTAGGTAAAGTTGACCTGGTAGGTCTCGCCCGCGGCGATGGCCTCGTGAATGCGCGCGATGGCCGCCGTGAACGCCGCTTCGTCGATGCTGGGGTGCAGGTCCATCACGCCGGCGGGCTGCGGCTGGCCGGGTGCTTGCAACCCGCCGGCCTCGCGCTGTTCGAGCCTTGCCAGCCAGGCGCCTGCCTCGTCGGCCGAGAGCCTGGCGCATTCACGGAACATCAGCACACGCAATGCCGAGGCGTCGTCCGGAGCAAGCCGCGCCTGCCCCGCGTGCAGCAGCTTGGCGCCCCATTCGTAGTCGGCCAGCAGCACCGCGTGCAGGCCTTCGCGCAAGTCGGCATCGACCTGCGCCCACACTTCATCGAGCCGGGCTGCCTCTGTGCACCGGTGTTCGCGGACGAACCCGGTGTGCAGCCGGCTGGTGGGCCGCCCGGCGGTGGAGCCGCAGTCGTCGAGAAGCGCGAAGGCAGGCAAGGTCAGCTCCAGTCGTCCATGTCGTGCTTGATGCGGTGGCGGTTGGCAATCAGCTCGTCCACCGACGGCTCGTTGCTCAGCGCGCGCCGAATGGCGAGCTTGGTGGCTTCGTAGTTGGTGCGGTACATGTCTTTCTTGTCGAGGTTCTCATCCTTGGCGCAGCGCGGATCGATCCACACCAGGCTGATGATGCACAGCGTATTGGCACTGTCCCTGGGAATGATGCCATCGATCAGGCAGTCGACCACCGCGTCGGCCGTTGCGCTTTGCACCACCCCGCCAAACAGGTCGATGTTGGCCGAATCCTTCAGCGTGACCTTGGGGACCATGATGGTCGCGGGCCGCACGAGCTGGTTGCAGGCCCGAATCGCGAACATCGCGGTGTGGCCCTTGCTCTGGGCCATCATGCCCGCAAAGGCATGGCCCACCGGTCCGTCGGTGGCGCCGATCAGGATCTCGGGCATGGCATCGGTGAACTGCCCCTCCCTCGCAAGAACGGTGGCTTCGCCGGCGTGAAAAATATAAGGATGCGTCATATGAATGGAGGATTCAGGAGAAGGGTTTTCGAAGAAACTTGAGCAAGCGGGTCACAGGCACACGACGAGTTCACCCTTCCCGTCGGCGGAAAGGTCGCCCAGGTGGCGCTCGATGCGGCGCATCGGCAAGTCGCTGAAGAGCCCGCCGTGCCGCGCAAGATCGCGGGCCAGCAGTGCCCAGAACACCGGCGTCGCGGCACGGTTCGGCACGAAGGTCGGCGCCGGCCGGGTGCCTTCGGGCAAGGCCGCCCGCGCCTCCGCAAAAACGATGCTGCCGCGGCGCATGCCATAGCCCGCATGCGCGCCGACATTGCCGCCCACGGCAATCGTGCCGGCCACCATGCGCGACCCCAGGAAGGCGCCCGCCCCGCCATGAACCAGCGCAGTGCCGCGGCGCATGCGGTCGCCGAAGCGCTCGCCCGCGTTGCCATGAACGACGAAGGTGCCGCCACGCATGCCGTCCATGCTGCCGGGCAAGGTGCTTGCGGCAAAGTCGCCCACGTCGCCCTTCACGTCGATGGTGCCGCCGGCCATTTCGCAGGCGGCCAGCAGGCCGGCGCGGCCTTCGATGCGCAGTTCGCCGCCGCGCATGCAGCCGCCCGCATAGTGGCCGGCATGGCCTTCGATGCGGATGCGGCCGGCGTCCATCTGCCAGCCGATGCGATCGAAGCGCTCGAGGTTGCCTTCGAGGCGAAGCACGCCCTCTTCGTTGCCCGGCGCAATGTCGAACAGTTCGGCCAGCGCGATCAACTCGTTGCCATGGCCCACGGGCAGCTGCTCGACCTGGGCGGCCGAGAGCTCCGCCAGCGCCGACGGCGTGATGCCGCGCAAGTCCACGCGCATTGCGGGCACTTGCCGCAGCCTGAGGTTCCATCCACTCATGGCCCATCTCCCACGCCGAGCAGCTTGTGCAGATGAAAGTGAAACGGGCCCAGCTTGCCGCCGTAGTTGCCCGCCGAAATGCGCAGCAGGCCACCGGCCGGGCCAATGCCGATGGCGGCTTGCATGCCCACGCGCATGGCTGCTGCCACATCGCCTTCGGTCAGGCCGTCGATCACGATCTCCATCACGCAGCCGATCCCTGCATGCGCGCCACCCTTGCTTGCCAGTTCGCTGTGAGGCACCAGTCCGACGAGGCTGGGGCAAAACGCATCGTTGGTCGACGCGTTCAGGTTCGCGTAGCGGCTCCCCACCTTCGAGCCCGAGCGCACCACGCCGCCCGGAAAAGGCATGACCACGTTCGGCAGCCGCTTCATCGCAGCCACTGCCGCCTCGGCAGCCGCCAGTGCGCCGTCGGTGTCGCGCGCGAGCAGCAGCAGGTTGCCGCCACCCACGGCCTTGACCACGGGCGTGTCTTCCTGGGCAACGAATTCGCCGTCCATCACCGGCACGCGCCAATAGCGCACACCGTCGATCACCTTCGAAATCTGCCAGCCGTCGCCGAAGAAGCGCAGGTTCTTGCCCAGCGCCGCCACGTCTCCGCCGGCCGTGCGCGGCAGGCCGGCAAACACCGCCGTGGTCGGGCAGGTCAGCACGCACTGGCCGACACGGCGCTCCAGCTGCTTGCCCAGCTCCTTGCCCGACATCGAGAAGATCAGCACGTTCACGCCCGGCCGCCCGTCGGGTGTTTCGTGCGGGCCCAGCTCGCGCTCGATGCCCGCCTCGCAGCCGCAAGCGATCACCGAGGTTGCAAAGCCTGTGGCCGATACCGCCGCATGGCGCGCCCACTCGGGCGTGTGCGCCGTGATGACGATGCGGGTGGCCTTCATCGGAAAGGCTTCGGCAAAGGTCGCGTCGATGACGACGCCGTTGCGCTGGACAGATGATGAGTCGGTCATGCGGCGCACGCCTTTGTCATGACGACGCCTCCTGGAAACACTCGGCCGGCAGCAGGCGCCCGCCGTTGCAGCAGCGGCAAAGCTCGTCGTGGCCAATGGCAATGTGGTCGAAGTTGACCGAGCCGTGCGCCGCCAGATGCCGGCGCAGCCGCTGCTCGATGCCGCGGTCGTACTCCGGCGCCACAAAGTGCGTGCCGCCAGTGGGCACCGCGGTGACACGCCCGGCGCGCGAAACAAGCACGCCGTCCTTGAACACGTATTCGGGCGTGGCGAACATGGCCTCGCGGTTTTCATTCTCGCGGTACACCGCGATGTCGGCCGCGGCGCCCGCACCCAGGTGTCCGCGGTCCCGAAGGCCGAGCAGGCGGGCGGGCCCTGCGCGGGTCATGATGGCAATCTCGTAGAGCGAAAGCTCGCGCGTGATCGAACGCAGCGCGGCCTGTGCCGCCACCTCGGGGTGCAGCTTGGCCAGCTGCTCCTCGCGAAAGCTGCGGTCCATCAGCAGGCGGATCAGGTGCGGGTAGCTGGTGAACGGGCCACCGTTGGGGTGGTCGGTGGTGAGCACCACGCGCCATGGATCGTCGACCAGCAAGAAAATTTCGAGCCCGATGACCCACTGCAGCGCGTTCACATAGCTCTGCTCGCGGTAGCGGAACGGCACCACGCCGCAGCCGGCTTCGCATTCGATGTCGGCGCCGATCCACTTGCGCGGATCGGCCAGGCCCGATTGGGCATGCTGGCGCATGGTGTCGCCCGAGGCCGTGACGGTCTGCCCGAACATGATCTGGCCGACGTCGATGCTCACGTTCTTGTTGGCGTTCACCACCTCCGAAAGCTGCAGCGCGGCGGAAGAAAATTTCTTCGGCCCCTCGGTGCCGTAGGCGTGGAACTGGATGTGCGTCAGGTGGCCGGGCAAGCCGTCGAGCGCGGCGATGGTGTCGAGCGTGGACTGGATGTTGCCCGCCACCCCCAGGTTGCTGCCGTGGATGTGCAGCGGATGCGGGACGCCAAGCTCGCGCAGCGCGCGAGCCAGCGTGTGCACCACCTGCCTGGGCGTGACCTGCCAGTGCACATGGTTCTCGTCGACATCGAGCTTGCGCTGGTTGAACTTGAAGGCCGAGATGCCGCCCGGGTTCACCACCTTCACGCCCATGGCCTTGCTGGCGTTGATGGTCCAACCGGCGTAGTCGCGAATGCGCTCGAAGTCCCATCCCTCGGCCAGCATGCGCAAGAAGAGCTCGTCGTTGCCGAGCATGACGTATGCGCCATGGTCGAGGATGGGCGTGTCGCCCATTTCCATGTGTGTGTGGCGTGCGTTGCAAGCCATCATGGCCGGCTCGAAGGCCGCCGTGTAGCCCATCTCCACATAGCGGTAGCCGGTGGCCAGCGTGCCGGGCGCGCAGCCGCCGCACGATGCAAGCTCCAGCAGGTTGTCCGGCAGCGCCAGGGGGTTGGCGTTGGCGCGATGGTCTTCGGGCAGCAGCATGCGCGCAAGGTTGACCTTGCCGCCGCCGATGTGGGTGTGCATGTCGATGCCGCCGGCCATGACGATGCAGCCGCCGATGTCGATCTCTTCGGTGGCGGCCTCGTGCGGCGCAAGCTCCACCATGCGGCCGTCGCGCACGTACAGGTCGCGAACTTCGTCGCGGCCGTTGGTGGGGTCGATGATGCGGCCGCCGCGCAGGCACAGCGTCGTCATTGCGCCCGCTCCCGCTTCAGCGCCTTTACCGCCTGCGTCAGGCGTTTGACGACATCGTCCACACCGGGCAATCCGTCTTCGTACAACGGACGCAACGGCAGCAGCACCGAGCCGTCGGTGCGAAACAGATGGCCGCTGCAACCGATGCCGGGTGTCGATACGGGGATGAACACCTGCCTTCGCGCACTCGCCTCCCCACCCTGCGGCCGCATGCCCGGATGCCCGAGCATGATGCGCGGCATGCCGGCCTGGGGCGGAGCGGGCTCGGGGCCGTAGCTCGAGACCCACAGCAGCATGTCGACGGCGTCGTCGGCCAACAGGCGACCGGCATCGAAGCACAGCGGCTCATGTTCCAGGCCCAACGGCCCGGCGCGCGAGCGCAGCGGCAAGCCGGAAAGCCAGGCGAACACCTGGTTGACGGTGGCAGCGCCGTCACCGCCGCCCAACGAGAGCGACGCCGCGCGCGTGCTCCGGTTGAGCGTGGCGACGATGCGCTGGATGGCCTCGACGATCAATGCGCCCTGCCCCGGCAGGCGGCCAGGCTCGTACACCAGCACCGAATAGCGCGCCGCCTGCAACCGCGCCGCCAAGGCCATCAACTCGGCCGGCACGCGCTCGTCGCCTGCCGGAACGCGGCCCGCCACCAAAGCCGCGAGCAGGCCCACGGTATCGAACATGTCGCCCGACATGGGCAGCATTTCGGTTTGAACGTCATCACGCTCGCCTACGCCGCATCGGCGAAAGAATTCGGGATACCGCGCCGTGGGGTCGCCCGTCATGCAGACGATCAGCTCGGCCCGCGTTTTTATTTCAGCCAGCGTGGTGGTAAACCCGCCACGGTCTTGCAGTGCGCGCAGCCCATGCATCATGGCCTGCCCCTGCGCCGGGTCGCAGATGGCGCCGGTTTCGCAGGCCAATGCATACAGCGCGCGGGCGCCTGCCACGTCGGTTCCAAGGCCGCCGAACAGAGGCTGATGGCTGGCCGCGAGCAGCGAGGCCGCCGCGGCAATGGCGGCATCGAGGTCGCAGTCGCGCCCATCGACCTGTGGCTGCAAAGCGACGGGCGCGCCGTCGAACGCAGCCAGCGCGGCGTTCGCCCGTGGGCAATCGCTGCCGACGAGCTTCAGCGACGTGCCGGGCGGGCCGAGGTCGACGCCGAAGGTATCGCACAACAGGGGGCAGAACGGGCAGGTCCACGGAGGGTGGCCGGGCTGCGCGGCGGCGGGGTCGAGTTCGCTCATGGGCTGGCAACTACGCAAGCCATGTGCCATTCAGCCCCCGCGGCGGGCGCGCCCAGCGGTGCCTTGGCTGGCCGCCCGCCAGCGCGCCCTCATGACACACGGGTTTGAGACACAGTGTTGCGCTTTTGGCGGTCAATGCGTGCCGGCAGAGGCCATCGGCAGTACATGCAAGCCCCTGCCCATATGGCACGGTTCGTGTGTGCGGCGGGTTGATGGCATGCCTCACCCACCCCCGTTGCGCCGGATCCGCCGGATCAGCGGTGCACGCGCGGCAACTGCAGGTCGTGCAGCGCGCTGGCGACCAGCCAGGCGTCGGCGCCGGCAGCACTGGCAAGCGCCAGGTCTTCGGGGCTGCGGATTCCGCCGGCGCCTATGACCATGGCGCCGGGGGCCAGCCGCCGCACCTCTTGCAGGGTTTCCAGGTCGGGCCCGGCGCCGGAGCCGACACGCTCGAGCGTCATCACGATGAGCCGACGCGGCCACAGGTCGACCGCGTCCCAACAGCCGGCATGGTCGAGCCGCTGGCCGTCGCGGCGGTCCAGCGACAAGGCTGCGCCAGGCGCGTCCCCTTCAGCATCGCCGTCGGCGTTTTCGAAACAGCGCTCAAGGGCTTCGCGCGAACGCAGCGATTCGCTTCCGAACACCAGCACGATGCGCGAGGCAAAGGCCCCGAGCTGCTTCTGCAGTGCCTCGCCAGCCGCGGCATCCGCCAGACCCGCGTCAAGCCAGAGTTCGATATGGGGCAACGCCTCCAGCATGTCGGCGAGCACCGCGACCTGCACCGCGCCGCCTTGCAGCGCGTCGAGGTCGGCCACGTAGAGCTGCCGCGCCGCGCAGTGGTCGCAAAGGATGCGCGCCACCGTCACCGGATCGCTGCTTGCGCACAGCGCCGAGACGATCGGCCGGTAAGACTTGCGATCGCCTCGCACCGCCCTTACCACCTGGCCCTTCAGCAAGTCGACGACGGGGATCAGGTTCAGTTGGGAAGTCATTGGCAAGTGATGGGGAACGTACCCGGAAAGTGGATGATGAAATGACGACACGCGTATTTGTCTACGAGTATCTCAGCGGTGGCGGCTGGAGCGACTACGGCGACGACGCGGCCGCCGATGAATTGCTGCCGCTCGGCCTCTCGATGCGCGACGCCATGGTGGCCGACTTGATGCGCGTGGCCGATTGTTCGGTCTCGGCGGCAGTCTGCGAACCGGGGAACACCCTGCCCGCCGGAGCCATGCCGCTGCGGCCGCTCGCCAATGAATCGGCCTTCGACTTTGTCGCGCGCCAGAGCGTGCTGCACGACGTGGTGTGGCTGGTCGCGCCCGAGACGGACGGGCTGTTGGCCAGGTTCCAACGCACGGTTGGCAATGCACGCTGGCTGGGCTGCAGCGCCGGCGCCATCGAACTGACAGCGGGCAAGAAGGCCACGCTCGCGCACTTGGCGGCCCACGGCGTGCCAACGCCCCTGGCGTTTGTGAACGCGCCCGAAATAGAACGCTGGGTGGTCAAACCCGATGACGGCGCCGGCGGCGTGGCCACCCATGTGCACACCCGCCATGCGGATGCGCTCGAAGACCGGGCTCGGCGCACGCATGCCGGCGCAACCTTGACGCTGGAGCCCTGGATAGAGGGCGAAGCCCTGAGCCTCTCGCTGCTTTGCACGGAGCAAAATGCCGAAATGCTGAGCATCAACCGCCAGTGCATTTCGATCGATGCACACGGAAGCCTGTCGTTCGACGGTGTGAGCGTCGATGCGCTTGGCCGCGATGACCCGCGCTGGCAGCCGCTGGCCGCACTGGCCATGCAGGTGGCGCGTGCCGTCCCCGGCCTCAGCGGGTTCACGGGTATCGACCTGGTGTGGCACCCGCGGCACGGGGCAGTGGTCATCGAGGTGAACCCGCGCGTCACTTGCGCCTATGTCGGGCTCTCGGCCGCACTGGGCCGCAACCTTGCGGCCGAACTGCTGGCAGACCGCTTCCGCGGCGAAGCCCAGCAACGGGAACCTGCACGTGCCGTCGCCTGAACGAATCACCGTCGGGTGGGACATAGGCGGTGCGCACGTCAAGGCGTGCCTGCTGCAAGGCGGCGAGGTGGTCGACGTGGCGCAATGGGGTTGCCCGCTCTGGCAAGGCCTGGACCACCTGGCGCGTGCGCTGCAGGCCGCCCGCGCGCGCTGGCCGGCTTTCGGCGAGGCACGCCATGCCGTGACCATGACGGGCGAAATGGTCGACCTGTTCCCCGACCGCGAAGCCGGCGTGCGGGGCATTGCGGCTGCGCTGGCGGCAACGCTTCCTTCAGGGCCGGGTGCCTTGCATTTCTTTGCCGGAGACGCCGGCTGGTGCACACCCGCGCAAGTCACGCGGCATTGGGAGCACATTGCCTCGGCCAACTGGCTCGCCACCGCGCGGCATGCCGCGCTGGTGTTTCCGCAAGGCGTGCTGGTCGACATCGGCAGCACCACCACCGACCTGATCGCCTTCGGCAACGAACGCGTGCTGGCCACCAGCCGCACCGATGCCGAGCGCCTGGTGAGCGGAGAGCTTGCCTACCACGGCGTGGTGCGCACGCCCGTGTGTGCGCTCACGCAGCGCATCGAATGGCGCGGCCGGGCAAGCCACGTGATGAACGAATTCTTCGCCACCACGGCCGACGTCTACCGGCTGTGCGGCGAACTCGACCCCGCGCACGACCTGTACCCGAGCGCCGACAACGCCGCCAAGACCCTGCCCGCCACGCGCCAGCGGCTTGCGCGCATGGTGGGCCTGGACGAGCGCGATGCCTCCGCCGACGAATGGCTGGAGCTTGCGCGTGCCTGGCGCGGGGCGCAGGTCGAGGCCATCGGTTCGCAGCTGCGCCGCGTACTGGCCGCGCATGCGCTCAAGCGCGAGGCCGTGATCGTGAGCGCAGGCTGCGGCGCGTTCCTGGTGCCGGACCTTGCAGCGGCGGCGGCAACAGCCGCGTCCGCGCCGCACCGCCTTGCCTCTTATGGCGGCGACGTCGCCAGCGTGGCGCGCCATGCCGCCGCGGGCACCGGCGCATGGGCTCAGGTGTGCGCACCCAGCGTGGCGGTGGCGGCACTGTTCGAAAGGGAGCACGACTGATGTGGGTCGTCAAGATCGGCGGCAGCCTTTGCTCTGACCCGGTGCTGCCGCAGTGGCTCGATCTGCTCACGCAGATCGGCGGCGGACGGGTGACCGTGGTCTGCGGCGGCGGCACCTTTGCCGACGAAGTGCGGCGCGTGCAGGCGCACTGGCAGTTCAACGACCTGGCCGCGCACAACATGGCGGTGCTGGCCATGGCGCAAACGGCGTATCAGCTGCATGCACTGAACCCGGCGCTGCAGCTCGCAACACGCAAGACCGAAATCCCCGAGCTGCTTCGGCGCGGAAAAACAGCGCTGTGGCTGCCGCTGGAACTTCGGCGCGACAAGCCCGATTCGCGCACGGGCTGGGAGGCCACTTCAGACACGATTGCACTCGACCTGGCAAAGCACCTGAATGCCGAGCAACTCGTGCTGGTCAAGTCTTGCGCCATCGATCCGCAGATGACGCTGGACGAGCTGGGCGAGGCGGGAGTGGTCGACCAGCAGTTTGCCGGCCGCTCTGGAGACGCCGCGTTTCCGATCACGCTGCTTCACAAGAACCAGTTGGAGACCATGCGGGCGCTGCTGTTGGGCGAAGCCACCTTCGTCCCGCGCTGAACCTGCGGGCATGGCAGCCCAGGCCAGGCACTCAGGCCGTTGCAGCCTCCGCAGCCTCTGCGTGCAGCGACGCAGCCAGCGCGGCAAGCCGCTCCGGGCACAGCGCCGTCTTGCGGTCGGCAACGCAAACAGCACTTCGAAAGCCGGCGAAATCGGGCGCCAGCGACTGCAGCAAGGGAACATGCGCCATGCGCAGCGCGCCCGCCAGGCCGACCAGCCGGCCCGCGGCGCGCACCTGGGCAACAAAGGCGCGCAGGTCTGCCGTCGGCACCGCATCGAACAGGCTGCCAGCCAGCTTGTCGGCCGTATCGGCCATGAGCGCGGGAAAACCCAAGCTGCAGGCATGCGCGACCAGTGCAGTGTCAAGGCCTTGATCGGCAATGAAGACCGGCACCACCGCCCACTCGCAGGCAGCGAGCGCATCGAGCACCGCAAAGGCCGCGGGGCCGCGCTCGATGCCGACCTTCACGTAGTCGACACCGCAAGCACCGACCGCATCGACTTGCGCGAGGATGCCGTCCAGCGCATGCATGGGCAGGTCGCCGATCGTTGCGCTCACCGGCAGGCCGATGCCGTGCGCCCGCAGCGCATGCACGACGGCGCCGATGGTTGCGACGGGCAAGCCGCCCAGCGCGCCGTCGTTCGGCTCTTTCAGGTCGATGAAGTCCGCCCCGCCCCGCGCGGCAGTCAAGGCTTCATCCACGCTGCGCACGCTCACCAGCATGCGGGTCACGATGCGCGCTCCGGCGTGCCGTTGCGGTGCTGCGCGACAGCGGCGCGCAGCCACTCCCAGGCCTCGTGCTCTTCGGGGCCGGCGGTCTTGTCGATGGCAATCTGCAGGTAGGTCATTTCGGTTTCCACTTTCTCGGGGGGCAGCATGTGCAAGCGGCTGACCAGCACGGCACCTTCGATCACCGCGGCCTGCGCGCGGTTGAAGCCAACGAAAGGCGCATGGGTGGCCTCGTGCACCGGCACCATGCGCAGCACCGGCCGTTGCACGTCGTCACGCTGCTCGGCCAGTTCAAGTTCTACGTGCCGCAGCGCCGCAGCCAGCCGCACGCCGTCGACGCGCTCGGCCGGCAGCGTGGGCCAAACCTTGCGGCCAGTGACACAGCCTGCGAACACGCGCGTGTCGCACACGATGTTGAGCACCGCATGGCCGGTGGCCACGATGTTGTCGTGCGTGGTGGAGGGCTTGAACGGCATCAGCAGGATGCCGTCTTCGCGGTAGCGTATGCCCATTGGCGCCACATGCGGTTTGCCGCCGGGTGCGACGGTGGTGACCACGGCTTCGAAGATCTGGTCGTTCATGTGGGTGACGGCGCGGCGGCGCTCACGGCACCGGCCTCTTGCGCGTTGTTCTTCGATGTCTTCATGGTGGTACCCGGCGCGCACCAGCGCGCAAGGTCTTCGGTGGGCCGCGGCGCGGCGCAGCCCCAGTCGAGCGGCTGGTCTTGCACATAGCGCTTGCCGAGCTGCCAGGCGATCTCGGCGCGGGCAAGCTCCACACCCATGTAGAAGGCATGGTCGGCGTCGTCCTGCAGCTTGAGCTGCGGCCACAGTTCGAAGGCGCCCTGCCCCAGCCGCAAGCCGTCGCGGTTGTACACGTGCAGGCCCAGCGGCGATATCTGCACCCGAAAATTGGGGTCGCGCACCTGCGAGGCGATCTCGCCGATTTCTTCGGGCGTATCGGGGAACGGATGCTTGGCATGCACCGTCATCAATGCATCGCTCATCCCCTTGGGCAGCGTGGCGTTGCGAGCCGCGGCGTGCATGATCCGGCGGGCCCAGTCGGCCTCGCTCACCGCGCGGCGCGCATGCTGGCTCACCTGGGTGGTCAGCACGGCCGCCACGTTCAGCTCGGCGGCAATGCCGAACAGCACCGCGTTGATGCCGCTGGTGTCGGCTTCGGTGAGTTCGGTGACGTTGCCTACGCCGAGCATGATCGGCGCATCCGGAAAGCGCTCGCGCAGCCGGTGGTAGCGAACGATGGAGGCGGTCAGGCCGAAGGGTATGGGGTCGAGAATCGAATCGGCGAGGAATGCGCGGCCACGCTGCTGCATGTGCGCCACCGCTTCGTACAGCGATTCTTCGTCGGCCGGAACGCGCGGTATCAGCACCGGGGTTGCGGCCACTTCGTCGGCAATCCACAGGCTGTCGAGCGTCAGGCTCAGCAGGTAGTCGGCACCCGCCTTGCCGCCGAGCAGCAGCTCTTTCGGGTCGCTCGAATCGACGCTCACCTGAAAGCCCGCGGCCTTCAGCGCCTGCACGCTTTCGGCCAGGTGGTCGAAGCGCGTCTCGGGCAGGCAGCCCAGGTCGATCACGTTGGCACCGTCGGCCGCAAGCAGCCGGGCGCGTTCGATGATCTGTGCCACAGTAAGCCGCGGTGCATCGACGATCTCCGCAAAGATGGCGACCTCGTACTCGTTGAGATCCACGGCGCGCGCGCTGCGGTTGAAGTGGCGCGGCAAATCCTTCAGCTCTTGCGGCCCGCGCTCCACCGGAACGCCGAAGTGCTGGCTCAGAGCCTCGACGTCGCCGCGGCAGCGGCCCGGCACCATGATGCGGTCGGCGCGGCGTGCGACGGTGCCCTCGCCTTCAGCCTCGGTAATCACAGGTGCCGCAACGCGGCGGCGGATCATGTCGGCCGTCATCAGCGCCGCCACCTGCAACCCGATCTCCCGCACTTCCCATGTGAACGGTGCCGCCTCCATGCCGGCCAGCACCCGCGAGAGGCTGGCTTGGGCGAGGCGCCCGGTCAGGAAGACGATGTGTTCCATGCGAGAGAGAGTTCCTTCATGCGTGCATCGAGCACGGCTTCGAGTTCGGCGGGCGACGAGACCACCTGGCAAAAATCGATGCCGCGCAGCCGCTCCACGTTGTCCAGTTCGATACGGCGGGGCCGCAGCGTGACCCAGTCGTGCGGCGATTTGGTCACCACCACCGGTTCCGTGTCACATGCAAACACGATGCCAGGAATGCCGAGCTTGCCGGCCTGGGCAAACATGTTGGTCGGCAGCGAGTCGCTGATGCCGAATGCGCACTTGGCCACGGTGTTGCTGGTGGCAGGCGCTACCACCACGGTGTGATAGATGTCGTCGTAAAGCATGCCCACGGGCACGCCGCTGGCCGTCTTGTCGCGGAACACCCTGAAGCGCGACTTCAGCGCCTCGATGTGCAGCTTGTAGATGGGCAGCACTTCTTCTGCCGCGGCGGAAAGAAACAGGTCTACCGAGGGCAGCCGCCCTGCAAGCGCCAGCGATTCCTCGAGAAAGTGGCCCGAACCGGTAATGCACCAGGCCAGCCGCGAGCGCGGCGGCGAGGCGGGCAACGGCGGCTCTTCGTCAGCCGCTGCCAGGCCTGTGCCGCGTGGATCGATCTTGCCCGTACCCTGTGCCCCTCCGTTCATCGTGTCTGGTGAGCCTGCGGGCTCAATCGGGTGGAGAGATTTCGATGTGAAGCTTGTGGAGTTTCCGGTACAAGGTGTTGCGGCTGACATCGAGCGCCTTGGCGACGTTGCTCACGTTCCAGCGATGCTGCTCGAGCATCTGCAGCAGCACCTGCCGCTCGTTGGCCTGGATCGGATTGAGTTTGACGGCCGGGGGCGCATCGGAAGCCGCTGCTTCGCCTTGCGCTTCAGCCGGCTCGGCGGCCGCAGGCAATGCGTAGGCCGACGCGGGCGAAGGCACCGGCCTTGCAGCCAGCGAAGGCAGGTGCTCGCGCGTGATGGTTTTTCCATCAGCCAGTGCGGCTGCGCTGCGCAGCACGTGCCGCAGCTGGCGCAGGTTGCCGGGCCACGGATAGGCCATCAGCACGCGCTCGGCATCTTCGCCAAGCCTGCAGTCGCTACCGCCCTCGTCCTTCAGCACGTCGTGGATCAGCTCGCGCTTGTCGGTACGGTCGCGCAGCGCAGGCAGGTCGAGCTCGATGCCGGCAAGCCGGTAGTACAGGTCTTCGCGGAAGCGGCCTTCCCGCACCAGGCTTGGCAAGTGCTGGTGGCTTGCGCTCACGAGCTGAAAGTCGACCGGATGCGTGTCTTCGGTGCCCAGCGGCGTGACCTGCCGCTCGTCGAGCACGCGCAGCAGGCGGGCCTGCAGCTCCAGAGGCATATCGGCAATTTCGTCGAGAAACAGCGTGCCGCCATCGGCCTGCAAGATCTTGCCGCGCCGGCCGCTGCGCTGTGCGCCGGTGAAGGCGCCGGCCTTGTAGCCGAAGAGCTCCGATTCGATCAGCGTCTCCGGCAGGCTCGCGCAGTTGACTGCGACGAACGCACCTTCGGCATGCGGACTGGTCTCGTGGATGGCGCGCGCGAAAACCTCTTTGCCCGAGCCCGTTTCGCCGCACAGCAGCACGGGGGTTCGGCGCGCAACCACGCGCCGCGCAGTGTCCAGGTGCGCAACTAGCCGCGCATCCTTGAAGGTGCGAATGCCAGGGGCGCGTGCTGCAGCGGTTCGCAAAGGCGCACGAAAGGCCTCGGCACCCGCTTCGATGGCCATGGGGGCGGCTACCGCACCGCCCGCGCGTGCGCGCGCCGGCGTTGCCGCATCGGATGCAGGCCGACGCGCCACCGCAAAGAAACGCAGCGCCGCGTTGGCCCGGTACGCGACCACCGGATGGAACGAAGAAGAAAGACTGCGCTGCACGATATCTTCGAGCGAGGTCTGGAACAGGTCGTCGATGCGCTGCGTGCGAATCTCGTCCATCGTCTGCACGCCAAGCTGGAACAAGGCGCTGCGGTTGGCCGCAAGAATGCGCCCGTCATCGCCGACGGCGAGCTTGCCTTCATGCAGCGTGTAGACGAACTCCGGCCGGCTGTGGAAGTGCAGCGGATGCGCATTCGAAAAGCGCTTGTCGATCAGCCGGTTCTCGATCATGCGTGCGGTCATGCCAAGCAGCACCAGCACGTGCTGCTGCATGAGGCTGGAGCGGCTGGTCACGTCGAGCACAGCGATGATTTCGCCGGACGGATCGAACACCGGCACTGCCGAACACGTGAGCTGCGTGAAGTGGCTGAAGAAATGTTCTTCGCGCCGCACGGAGATGGGGTGCGCGGCCGCGAGGCAGGTGCCCATGCCGTTGGTACCGGCTTCGGCCTCGCCCCACATGCCGCCCGCACGCAGGCCCATGGGCTCGGCTTCGGCGGCAAACTCGGGCGAGGACACCATGTGCACGATGACGCCGTCGGTATCGGTCAGCACCACGGCGGATTCCGCATCTGCCAACTGCTGGTAGAGCGTGGTCATCTCGTAGCGCGCGCATTCGATGACGTCGGCATGCTGGTTGCGCCGGCTCTGCAGGGCCGAAGACGCAATGACCACCGGTTCGCGCGGCCGGCCCGGATCGAGCTGGTATTGGTTGAGGCAACGGCTCCAGGAGCGGGTGACCAGGTCGTTGCCCTCTTCGTGAAAGCCCCGCCTCACTACGTCGAGCACCCGGTCGGCATGCCTGTCGCCTTGTCGCAGCGTCAATGTCATTGAATGTCTCCAGCGCGTTCCATCGTGTCTCCTTGGCCGGTCCATTGTTGTACTTGCCGACTTGCTGCACACCCGGTGAAACACCAAGCAGTGAAAGGCTCGCCGGAGTGGATCCGCTCTCTGGCCTGCATTTTGCGTTGATGAATCCTGCATGGGGGCATCGGCCTGCCTGCAGTCACACTTTCAAACACATTCGAATCCACTGGAGACATCGCTTGAACACCAGCCAGAGCCCTTCCGTCGGCCACTTTGCTTCGAATGTTCCTCATGCTGCCAGTGCGTCCGCGGGTGCAACGCCCATGGACCTGATCTTCATCGAGGGCTTTCACGGCAACACGGTCATCGGCATCCACGAATCGGAACTGCACCACGCGCAGCCGCTGGTCATCGACGTGCATGCCGGTCTGCCCCGCGCACGCGCCTGCGACACCGACCGCATTGGCGACACCATCGACTATGGCGTGGTGCGCGAGCGGCTGCTGCGCCTGATGGCGGAACACCGCCTGCAGCTGCTGGAGGCCTTTGCAGAGGCCATCGCCGACATCCTGATCGACGAGTTCAACGCCAGCTGGGTACGCGTCAAGGTGGTGAAGCCGCGCAAGTTCGACGATGTGCAGGCAGTGGGTGTGCAGATCGAGCGCCACGCGGCAACGCACCGGGCCTTCAAGCCGACTCATGGCGCAACCGTGCTGAAGTTTCTCGCAAGCGGCATGGTGCCCGCCAAACGCTGAACAACAAGAAAGAAGCCGACCCGGTTCACGCGTCGGCTTCTTCCATTCAGCTATTCAAAGGTGCGCGGCGAACGGGTGTGCCGTGGTGCCCTTCTTGTCGACCACTTCAGCCGCTGTCGGCGAGCCTGCTACAGCCCTTTGGATGGCTTCGCGCGTAGCCTGATAGTTGTAGTCCTGGATCTTCTTGTCGTCGTCGGCAAGCCAGTGGATGAACACGCCCACGCAGATGAAGAGGTTGTCGGCCTCGGCCATGGGAATGGTGCCGTCCTCGACGCTGTCGGCCACCGCCAGTGCCACGGCGCGCTGTGCCGGACCGAACATCTGCACCGCCTGTTTGGCGCCTTTGATGGTCACTTTGTTGAACATCACCGTGGCCGGCTTGGTCAGCAGGTTGGGCGCCACCACTGCGAGCAGCGAGGTGAAGCCGTCCTTGTTGTTCGTCAACGCGTTGGCGAAGGCGGTCTCGGCGGCGCTTCCGCGCGGCCCGATGATCAGGTCGATATGGGCTACTTCGTTGCCGTCGCCGACGAGCGATTCGCCCACCATCAGTCGATCTATTTTTGCCATGGTTTCGGGTCTCCTCTTAGAGGTCCAAGGTGGTTAGGGTCATTACGACACCGGTCAGAACGACCAGCGCAATGCCATGGTTATCACGATCCGTGCCATCCACCCGCGGGTCCGCGGGCAGGCGCCGCGCACGAGCGGATCCAACCCGACAGCAGCAGCGCCGCCACGGTGAAATCGGCGCTGGTTCCCGGGTTGACGCCTGCAGCCTTGAGCGAAACGTCCCACGCGGCGAATTCCGGGTCCGCATCGAGCACCACGCCGTCTCCGGCGCGCTCGCGCCAGGCCTGCGCCGCCGTCATGACAGTCTGTGCCACGCGCCAGCCGTGTTTTCGAACAATGTGTGAATCGGGAAACGCGCCCAGGCAAGCCAGGTAAAGCCGTTGGACGGAAGCCACAGTGGCTGCATCGGGAGGCGCTTCGACGTCGGCCGGCGCGTTGCCCAAGCCCGCCTGGTACACCGGCACCTGGAACGCCAGCGCGAAAAGGTCCGCGAAGCCGTCCCGGTATTGGCGCGCGATGAGGTCGCGGTCGGCCGCAAGCGCCATGGCTGCGCGCAGGTCGACGGAGGGGGCGTCGTGCACGTCTTCTTGCCGCGCGCTTCCAAGGCCGCCCGGCTGCGCGCAGGTCGACGGAGGGGGCGTCGTGCACGTCTTCTTGCCGCGCGCTTCCAAGGCCGCCCGGGTGGGCGCGCGCAATGGCCCGGTAGGCCGCGCGGGCATCGTCGAGGTCAAGGGTGGCCAGCACGGACTCCACGGCCGCCCGCAATGCAGCCGGCGTTGCTGCGGCGGGGTTCTGCTCCACGGCCAGCGCAATGGGTGCGCACAACAACAGAATGCCGAGGTTGGTGTTGCACCCCGCCACCGCCCAAGTGGCCTCTACAGCGGCTTCGATGCGTTCGCCTGCGCGCAGCCGTGTTGCACCCCGCCACCGCCCAAGTGGCCTCTACAGCGGCTTCGATGCGTTCGCCTGCGCGCAGCCCGGGCGCGAACAGCGGGCCTGCCGATGCCTTTGCGCTGTCGATGAACATCGAGGCCTGCATGCGGTGGCCGGGCGAGTCGCGGCTGACGTTGCCGGGTTTGCGCACTGCAACATCGAGCCAGCAGGCGCGCAGGAAGCAGGCACGCGCCCGTTCGATGGCCGCCTGCCGGGCGTTCATCGTCAGGCCCGGCGCTCCGGGGGCAGGCTTTCTTGCACGCGGCTGCGGGTCTGCGCCATCTTGCGATCGAGCAGGTCGTCGACAATGGCGCGGGCGATGTTGAAGCCCGTGACCCGCTGCAGCCCCTGCCACGCTGCCACGCCGTTCACCTCCAGCACCTGGATCTTCGGCCCGCTGGCGGCTGCAATGAGGTCTACCCCCGCGTAGTCCATGTCGAGCGCATGGGCCGCACCTTCTGCCATTTGCGCGAGCGTGGGTTCCAGGTCGGCCGGCTCGCAGCGCGCGCCTTGGGCCACGTTGTGAACCCAGTGCGTGCTGACGCGCCGCATCGCGGTAATGGCACGCCCGCCCACCACCAGAACGCGCCAGTCGAAACCGGGCGAGTCCAACGGTGGCACAAAGCGCTGCAGATACGCAAGGCCTGCATAGCGGGCGTCGGTGTCGGGCATGGGGTGGTGCACGCCGTCTACCTCACCGACAAGTTGCAGGTCTTTGCCTTGCGAGCCGAACAGGGGCTTGATTACCAGCGCGCGCCCTGCGGCCGTTTCGCGCATCGCAATGCGCCTGGCCTGCGCAGCCGACTCGGTGGCCCATGTAGCAGGTGCGGGAATGCGCGCGGCATGCAGCAGCAGACTGGTCATCGACTTGTCGACCGAACGCTCGATGGCGCGCGCATCGTTGTAGACCGGCACACCAAGCTCGCGAAGCGCATGCAGCACGCCCAGGCGCTTGGTCACCTGCTCGAAGCTTCCGCCGGCAATGCCGCGCACCAGCACCGCATCGGGCAGCTCGCGGCCATAGCCAGGAATGACAAGGCCGTGCCAGGCAGCGGACGTATCGATGTTGCAGTCGGCAAGGTCGACGCAGCGGCCCACTGCGCCGCGTGCGCGCAATGCGGCTTGCAGCTGGCGGGTGTGCCAGCCGATCTCGTCAGTCATGATGGCAATGCGCGTGGTCATCGGGCCACCCTCATGCTTCCTGCAGCCACAGACGCTGCAGCAGCGCCATATCGGGTGCGCCGCCGTGCCATGTGTTGCCGCTGTCGATGTTGCTCACCCAGACTTCGGCGGGTGCGAACAACGCGCCGTCAATCTTGTAGAAGTCGTACTCGACCTCCTTGAAGATGTGTGCGAACGAGCGGCCGTGGTCGTGCGAGTTGCGAGAAGGCAATGCGCGGGCCAACTCGCGTGCAGCCTGGTCGTCGCCGCGCACGGTGAGGTGCACGCGGCCGCCGTAGAGAATGGAATCGTTGGTGCGCCCCATCGCCTCGACGCCATCGGCACTGGGCGAAGGCAGCGGTGCGGTGCCTGCCCCATCGACAATGTTGGCAAGCGTAAAACCCAGCTCGTGCGACTTGTGCAGCGCCACCTCGAGCACGCGTGCCACCACCTGCGTGGTGCCTGCAAGGCTGGTGGTGGGCGTGAGGATCAGCGTGAGCGCGTCTGCGGCCAGGTTGCAATCGCGCAGCAGCTTGTCGATGACGATTCTCGGCGGCGGGCGGTCGACCTCGAGCACCAGCACGCCGCAGTCTGCGTGGTCGCGGTAATTCAGTTCGGCAAACAGTTTTTCTTTTACCGCGAGCGCGCGCGCCGGGCCGGAGCCGAGCGAAAAGAACTTCTTGCCGCCGGTTTCTTCCTTGGTTGCCGACAGGCTCCAGCCGGCGTACTGGCTGCCGAGGCAAGCCAGCACGGGCTGCGAGCTGCGCACATCGAGCCATGTGGGCCAGCCCTCGGCGTGGCTGCCGCTGCGCAGGCCGACATGGCCGAGGCCGCCCATGCAGATTTCGCCGATGCGCAAGCCGGCTTCAACCGTGCCCGGCGCCGCAATGCCGGCATCGACGATGTGTACGCCGCTTTCGTCGCGGCGCACTTGCAATCCGAGCGCATCGGCATCGTGCAGCAGGCGTTCGACCAGCGGCCGCGCCATCCGGTTGACGCTCAGGCCCTCGGCGGCGGCCGGCGGTGGTGTGTTGCTCATGCCAATGTCTCCATTAAGTGCAGCAGCCGCTCGCGGCTTTCGCCGAGACGGGAACGCACCTCGTCCGCGGTGGCTCCGCTCGCGGTCAAGGTGCACAGGGGGTCGTCGATATCGAAACGCTGGCCGGCGCCCGGAATGTCGCGGATGCCCGGCCACTCGACGAGCTCCCGCGCCGCGGCCTCGTCGAGTTGCATGGGTCGCGGCGCGAAGACGATTTCGATGCCCTCGATGTCTTGGCGGTGCGGAGGCATCGCGGGCAACTCGCCATGCAGGCAGGCGCGCAGGTGAGCTTGCATGAGGCCCGGCACACCTGGCGGCCGGCGGTAAAGGCTCATGCTCGCTGGCGGCCTGGGATTGACTTCGAGCACGCCAATGGCCTCGCCATCGCGCATGAAGTCGAGGCTGCACAGGCCGCGCAGTTCGAACTCCGCGGTCAATGCGCGTGCGATCTCGATCACACGCGTCGCAATGTTCTCTGGCACGCGCACGGGCCCGATTGCGCCGCAGAATACGAAAGGCCGCGCGCCGAAGGGCCGCACGGTCATTTCATTGAAGCCGAGCACATGAACATCACTTCCGTTGGCAATGAAGGTGGCGGACATCGGCTGGCCCGGCATCTCGCGCTGGAAGTAGTCATGCGAAGACAGCGGCTCTTCCACCGACCACGGCGCATGGCGAACATGCCAGCCGCCGCAGCCATGGGCGTCTTTCATCAGCCATCCGGCGGGGTCCTCTGGAGGTTCCAGCAGCACCTGCGGGTAGGGCATTACGCGCGTTCGAAGAAATCCGAAGAAGCTGGCCGGGTCCCGCAGGCGGCGCACGGCGCTGGGTGCGGTGCCGATCAGGGGCAGCACGGCCGCGCCCTGTTCGAGCAAGCCAGGCTCGCCTTCGAAGCCGCTGCCTGCGATCCAGCCCGCCACCGGTTGGCCGCCCTCGCCTTCTTCGGCCAGCCGGCGCAATGCGGCCAACGTGCTTGCCGTGTCGATGTGCAAGCTGCCGGGCGTGCCGATTGGCTCCCACCGCGATGCGGCACGGCGTGTATCGACGTCGCCGAACAGGTCGAGCGCGACGACGTTGAAGCCGTCGTTCGCCGCTGCCTCGGCCATGGCGCGCGCCGAGATGGCTGCGACGGCAATGGTCTGCATCTCGCGGACGGGCGTGGCTGTCAAGACACCTTCGCGGCCTGCTCGACCAGGAACGCGCGCGCGACCGCAAAGGCCTCGGCAAAGCTCAGCACCTGCGCTTTCTCGGCCTCGCACATCTGCACCAGCAGGCGATGCTGCGTCTGGTACTTGACGTTGCCCACGGCCAGCGCGCCGATGCCCACCGCTTGCGTGCCCGCGAGCGGCTTGGCGTCGTCCATCACGCCGACACCGGCAATGCCTTCAGGAGGCACCGCATTCACGTCGGCAGCAACCTTGAGCCGCGTTGCCGCAGCAAGCGCATCGCTCGACACCACCTGCACGCCGGCGGCGGCGCAGGCCAGCAGCACGTCGGCATCGGCAATGGAGCGGCGCACGGCATCGGGGTCGCCGCCTGAAAGGCCATGCAGCTTCACACCGAAGCGATTGCCGGTTTCGTCCGCCGCTTCTTGCGCGGCATCGATGCCATTGCGGCTGGACAGGTACACGTCGGCACCGGCCTGCGCTGCAATGACGCCGGCCACGCGCCCGACCGGGCCCGTACCGCCGAGGATCACCACGCGCTGGCCTTCGAGCCCTTGGGCATGGTGGCGCTTCAACGCAGCTTCTACACACGCCACCATGGCCGCGGCCGTGGTATAGGCGCCGCTGGGGTCGGCCATGAGCGAGACGATGAAGGGCTTGACCATCGAGGTTCTTGCACGCTCGAGCATGTCGGCGGCCAACTGGGCGTCGCGCCCGCCAATGAAGATGCCTGTGCGGGCAACGCCCTTGGGTCCGCGCGAAAAAATGGTGTCTTGCGTCAGCCCCGTGATGCGGTCGAGCGCCACGTCGCAGTAAGGCACGATGATCTGATAACCCGCGTCCGCCGCCATGTTGATGTCGAAAGGACTCATCTGCGGACCGGGGGTGAACATGTGAAGGATGCGGGGACGTTCCATGTGAGCCTGCGTGGTGTTGGTGTGTGTGAGAGAAGAGATTGGGCGGATTCAACACGCGCGTGGCTGCGCGATGCGGTCTTGCACCACCGCGCCGCTGTTGCGGCCCGAGACAATGTGCAGCTCCAGTTGCGGCCCGGCGCGTTCAGAGGCCCGCGCGGCATCCACGAGCAGTTGAGCCTGTGCTTCCGTCGGCACAATGGCAAAGCCGGTGGGCCCCCATGAGCTTTGGCCAATGGCAGCGCCGCCGGCGCGGCTCGCATCCGCAAACCATTGCATCAGCCGCGCGACCGCTGCACTGGTGAAGATGCCGCCCTGCGCCGGCGCAAAGTGCTCGCCCAGCAACTGCTGCATGCGGTTGATGCCCGCAGCGAACGGCGCAAACTCCGTAGCTGCAGCGCCAGGCAGAACGCGCATCAAGACTTGGTGGCAGATCTCTGCGGCGGCCGCTTGCGGCAACGGTGGCAGGGCTGCAATGGCTTTTTTCTCTTCGCCGCCCGAAAGGCCGCGATGCGCCGGGTCTTGCACGACCACGATGCGCCACGCCGGCGGAAAAGCAATGCGCGACAGGAGCGGTGCGGGCAAACCACCGGGGCCGGGACCGCCATCGAGCAGCAGGCCGCCCACATCGAAACCCGCGATTCCGATGCCCGAGCGCAGTCCGCGGCCGAGCCATTGCGCCAGCGTGGCGGTGTCCAAATCGAGCCCGTGCCACTCGGCAAAGGCGCGCCCGATGGCCGACGCCAACTGTGTGCCCGAGCCAAAACCCGCGTGCGCCGGGAGCACCCGGCGCAGCCGCAATGACAGCGGCGCATGGCATCCGCTGCGCTGCCTGAGCCGTTCGAGGTGGGCTGCGGCCCGTTCAAGCTCTGCCTCGGCGGCCGGCGTGTCGCCCGTGAGGTTGTCCGACTCGGATGCCGTGAGCTCCACTTCAGTGGTAAAGCCGTCGATGACCACGCCGAGGCTCCCGAACGAGCGCCCCAGTGAGCCGGAGGGATCGAGAAAACCGAGGTGCAGCCGCCCGGGAGCACTCACGCTCACCTTGCGAAGACTCAGGTCGTGCCGCGGAGCAACGGCAAAGTCGGCGGAGGTCATGGGCGGGTTTGGGCTGCGGGGCGAAGTCATGGACCTGCTTGTCATAGCAAGGGCCGTTCCGTCCGTGTGCTTACCCGGTGGCACGGCGCATTGGCCGCGCGCCGAGGGCGGGCGATGTCCCAGGAGCGTGACAATGTGTCACGTCCGCCCCTTGGCGAAAGACGCCTGCCGCAATGCGGCCGCGCGTGTTACCGAAGAAGCACCAGGCCCGGCGGTGCGGCGGCTGCTGCCGGCAAATCCAGGCTCGGGCCCAACAAGCCATGCATCTTTGCAAATGCGCCGGGTGAGCAGCCTCTGTGCTTGCGAAACACCAGCCCGAAGTAGGCGGGATCTGTGAAGCCGCAGCTGTAGGCGATTTGCGAAACCTGCGTATTCGAGATGCCGGAGGTACGCAGCATCCGCATGGCGGCCTCCATGCGCTCGTGCTGCACCGCACCCAGGAATGTCATGCCGTGTCCGGCACTGGCGAAGGCCTTGTGCACATAGCGCACCGAGACATTGAAATCGGCCGCGAGCTTTGCCGCGCTGATCTCCGGGTCCGCATAGTGATCGCGGATCCACATCCGCATTCGGGCATGCAGTGCGCGGTCGCGCGCGGACACCTCTTCGGCGTCGTGCGCCAGCTTGTTCTGAGAGAGCGCCATCGACAGCATCGACAGCACATGTTCACCGACCAGTTCGCGCTCGAACGGGCTTGCAGCCGCATTCAGATGTTCCAGGCTCATGGCGCGCAGGTAGCCCGCCAGGACACTCGTCCACCCCTTGTCGCCCTTGAGCGCCACAGCCGCGGCGTTTTTCGCATCGGGCAACCAGCGCGTGACCAGCGATTGCGACAACCCGATGATCCACGCGTCGGTACCGTGGTGCGAGCACAGCCGCATGGCTTCATTGGAGTCGATGATCAACATGTCGTTGACACCGATGGTGGCGCTGCGGCCCCGCTGCTCGCTGGTGGTAAACCCGTTGTTCAGCTTGAGCAGCAGATGGAAAGGGTAGTCGGCGGCTTCCTGTATGCGGCTGGGCATGCCTCGGTAGACGTCCAGCGGGCTTCCCTTGGCCCGCATGAACGTTACGCCGTTTGCATCAACGATCGACAGTTCCTGGCGGAATGTCGCGCGCTCCGGACTGTCATAGCTTGTGAAGCCGCGCTTGGTGCCCATTTCTTCAGCCCAGAACGCAAACTTGTCACGTGCCGACAGCGCATCGGTGTCGATGCGCAAGATGGCGGAGGGCTTTTCGTCCATGGTGGCTTGGGCTTGCGGGATTATTTGGCAACTGCTAACAGTTTGCAATCCGGACATTTTCTGAGCCCAGCCTCTGTTGGACCGGCCGGCGCACCGGCCGTCCCGCCGGACTAGCAGCTGCTTTTTGCCTCTTGCGAAGTCAAGTTGAAGCAGTGCGTTGCGGCTTCGAGCACTTCGCGCTCCCGAACCGGCCTGCCTGGCGACATCGCAAGCCATGCCAAAGCCATGGCTTGACCTGTCAGAAAACCGACGATCACACCCGCCAGGGTTGCTCGCCACCTATACACGAAAAAGCTGGCGCAAATGCGTTCGCGCCACATAGACGGAATGCGGGTCACCACTCACCCGTTTCGCGCACGCGCTGGTCGTAGTCCATCCGGTCCAGCCGCTCCAGCTGTTGCATTCGCTCGAACACGCGCTGCTCATTGGTACGCGGTGTTCCGTGGAGCCTTGCAAAGCTGCGAAAGATCGCGGCCCACAATGAGCGGGATTGGCCGGGCTTATGCCGGCGAACAGTTCTTGAAGTGTGGAACAGACTTTTCATGGCAATTCGTTTCGGTGGATGTTCGACCTGAAGAGCAACGCGGGCGCAAGCCGGCCCGCGTACCTCGCACGAGTTGCGAAATGCCGAAAACCGGTCATTTCGCACGCTCGCCGCGGCGGTTGTGCTTTCATGGGCAAGCCGACCAGCAATGAGTTGACGGCAACATGCGCCTGCATTCGCATTTTTTGCAGCGAATCGATCAGCACGAGATCGCCGGATTGGACCGTGGCTTCGCTGCCTTGCCTGATGGTGGAAGGACCGTCGCCGACCTTGAGCATGAGCTGGAACGGATGCAGCTCCACGTCCTTGATCTGGCCAGGCTCGGCGGAGGACGACACGGCGCTCCCGCGCAATCGGGCCAGGCTCAGTGCGGAGAGGTCCACCACGCTGAGCCACTGATGAAAATCGCTCCGGAAGGGGCTCTCGAGCCCAACATAGCCGATGCTTTTGCCAAACTCGTCGGCCCAGTAAGCGAAGCGGTCTTCGGGAGGCAAATGCTCGGTGTCGAAACGTTGCACGAGCGGTGGGCGATCCGGCATTGAGTACAGGTGGGTTTGGTTGAGAACCGGTGGTTTCTTGGCCGTGGCAACGGGTTGCTGCGCAACGCGACACGCGAAAAGATGGCGGTCCTCCGCGAACGAGAAAACCAGGCTGGAGCAGCTCTTGCCTGGCGCGCTGCGCGCACGTCGGAACCAACGCGGGCAGAGGCAGGACGTTAAGGAAGCGGCCTCGATTCAAGAAGCCAAAAAAGTGAACGAAAAATATGAAGATTGCGCAATCGTGAAGAGAATTTCACGAATGTTCCGATTGCTTCGCGCAGGCAATCGGTTTACCGCAACGCGGCGTTTGAGCCAGCCCCTCAGATCGGCGAAGAGCCCGGCGCCGGAGCGGATGAGGGCGCCGCAAAGTGCGCCCTGAAAAATCAGCGCAGCACGTAGCCGCTCAAGCGCCAGCTGCCGTCGCGGTCGAGGCGGAAGGTCGTCATTTCACGCACGACGCGATTTGCGGCATTTGCGAAGCGGGTTTCGTATTCGACGTTGACATACTGGCCCGCCACGTCGGCGTCCTCGTTGGCGACAGTCTGCCGGTTGACTGCAACCCAGATGCGCTGCTGGGCCGCGCCGAGCGGCGAGCGCGCCTGGCTCACCTGCTGGATGAAATCGGAACGCGTGACGCGCTTCTTGGCGGCGGGTGCCGCGCCGTCCCATAGCTCGCCGACCTTGCCTTGATCCACCATTTGAATCACTTGCAGGCCGCCTCGGACCATGTTCGTCGGGTCTGCTTCCTGGGCCGACGCAAGCCCCATGCAGCCCGCGAACATCGCTGCACCGAGCAGCAGTCTTTTTGTCAGTGTCATTTTTACTCCCAAGGTTTGCTGGTTTCGTTGTGCCATTGCCGCCTGAAATTCGCGGCGGCAACGCAGTCGCAGGCCAAGCTGATTGGCCATGCCGGACGACTGTAGCGCAGCCCGTCCGTCGCAAAAAGCCCGTCGGCAGTTGCAACGCCAATGGGTACGTCACACAATGCGCCATTCATGGCCGTTCCGCCCTACTCTGCCCAAAGCCGTTCCGGCAATGTTGGCGCTCCTGTAGCAGCGGGAAAGAGGTTCTCGTTCTGGATCGACAACACCGCCGCGATACTCGGCGGCCGCAAGCGCGGCAATTCGAGGGACAGGCGTCTCTGGCAGGAGCTCAAGGCTGTCGATGTGGGCAATCTGGCGTTCATGTGGGTACGCGGCAACGCGGTGGACGTGAGCAATGTCGTGCACAGCCGCATGAAAGACGCAGCCTCTCATCCGCTGTATCTCGTTCTGAAGCTCAATACCTTCACGACGAACGAAACCAACGACATCGTTCTCATCGACGCCGCTCGCTTCCTGAAACTGCGCTCGCCCGACTGCACGGACATGTGGTTCATCGGATTGCCGCAGTCGCTGGTCGCGCGCTGGCTGCCTGGCAGAGAGGGCCCTGTGGCAAAGGTTCTCAAGGGCCATGAAGGCTGGTCGGGCATGCTCTCCGCCTATCTGCGCGGGCTGGACTTCGATCATCTGCAAGGCATTGCAAGCTTGTTCGAGCAAGAGCTCCTGGGAGAGCACGTTTTTTCGATGCTTTCTTTTGCGCTGCTCCAGGGCAACGAGCCCCGGAGCAACAGGAATTCGTCTTCGGTGCGAGATCGCGCCCTGCACGAGGACATGTGCCGCTGGATTCGGGACAACCATGCCGACCCGGAGATCAGTGCGGCCAAGCTCGCGAAACACTTTCATTCGTCGGCACGCTATGTTCACAAGGTTTTCGCCAGAGCCGGACAGGGAACGACGTTCCGCGACACAGTGCAGCAGGTTCGGCTGCAGATGGCCGATCGAATGCTGCGCGTGCCCTCGGACCCGGCGATGACTGTGGCGCAAATTGCGTATCGATGCGGTTTTTCCGATCCGTCCTACTTCGGGTTCGTGTTTCGGAAGCATTACGGATGCACGCCGCGGGAGCTTGTTGCCGCTCTTCCCCCACCTGAATGCCGGCCGGTCGCTCGCACCGACAAGTAATGGCCTCAGTTGCGCTGATCTTCGAAGGATTCGGACATGCCGCTGAGCTGATAGCCTTGGCCCCATATCGCCTGGAGCCTGGAACGCAGGCCGAGCTTCCGGCGGATGCCTGAAACGCTGACATCCAACGACCGGGAAATGGGTCCACCTTCTTCTATCTTTCCCCAGACGTTCGCAGTGAGCCATTCCCGGGTCAGAAGCCGGTTGACATTGCGAAAGAACGCCACAGCCAAGTCAAACTCGCGAGGGCGCAATTTGATGGGCACGCCGGCCAACTCCACGTGGTCCTGGTCAAGGACGAAGCGATAGCCCTGCCACTCGAGAACCCGGTCCGCCACCGGCACCCTGCGGCGGCGCAACTCGACCTCCAGCAGACGGTAGGTGTCTTCGAACGAATATGGCGCATGCACCACGGAGGAAGATGTGTCGGCGTGAAGGATCGAAATCACGCGAAACTGGCTTTTGCAAGCGCTGAGAATCAGCGGCATGCGCCCTCTCAGAATCTTGCGCACCTGCGCGATGAGGGGCTGAAATACGGCAGGGTCCCGGGGGCATGCGAGCAGCAGCATGTCGAAGCTCCCGCCTGCAGCGTCATGCTCGTGCAATTCGTCCACGCTCGTGAAGGTCACGGGCACATGGCCCAGCCTGCAGATGGAACGACGCACCAGCTCTCTGGATCGAAGTATTGGATCTAGTACGGCAATTTGCAAAATGGATTCTCGCGTTCAATTGCTTCCTGCACAGGAAACATTGAGGCCGGGGTGCATCGGGAGCAGCCAACTGCTCGCATGCGTTAACGTATTCCGACCTGACCTGAGAATCTAAAGAAGCCGCTAACTCGAGTCCGCAAAAATCGCGCACCGTCTATATGCAAATTTGCGCATGCATCGAGGAACTCGGACGAAGCGCCAAATAGTTCCGCCGCAAGACCGCCGCGGACATATTTCACGGTTCGCGGGCCGATTCTCACAAGAGGTCCTGCAGCCGGCCATTGCTGTCGTCCTCGAGACCTTCCCTTGAGTTGTTATCAGCGGATTGCGATGGCGCCGATGTCCGCCATCGCGATTGCAATCTCAACTGAAACACATTCTGGAAGGCCCATGAAAATCAAGCTGTTCTCCCTCGCGCTGATCGCGGCTCTTGCCGCAGGCTGTGCCACCGAGCAAGGCACCCACACGGCCGTTGGCACCGGCACTGGCGCGGCCGTCGGCGCAGGCGTCGGCAATCTCATTGGTCGCGACAAGAAAAGCACCGCCATCGGTGCCGCGGTTGGCGCGGCGGTAGGTGCAGGCGTCGGCTACAACTGGACGGCCATTCGCAACAAGCTCTCGGGCCAGACAGCCGGCACCGGCACGCAGATCACAGAGCAGGCCGATGGATCGCTGAAGGTCAACATTCCAAGCCAGGTGACTTTCGATACCGACAGCGCCACCATCAAGCCTTCGTTCCGAAGCGTGCTGGACGGCGTCGCACAAACCATCTCGCAGGAGCCGAGCGTCAACGCACAGGTGGTCGGCCACACCGACAGCACCGGCAATCCGGAGCACAACATGGCGTTGTCGCAGCGCCGGGCGCAGAGTGTAGAGGCCTATTTGGCCGACCGCGGCATTGCGAGAGCACGCCTCGCGGCAGACGGCCGTGGACAGACCCAGCCGGTGGCAAGCAATGCAACCGAAGAGGGCCGCACCCAGAACCGCCGAGTCGAGATTTACCTGCGGTCTGTGCAGAGGTAAGGCCAAGCCCGCCGGAGCGGCCCGCGGGAGCGAGCGCCGCTTCGTCGCATGCTTCGACGTGCGCTTTGCGCACAAGTCTTGTCCCGCCAGATGGCTATCGCCCTGGATGAATGGTCCCTACGCTACGGACCTTCACATTCAACAGGGAAGCCTTCATGAATCACCCCAGCATTCGCACCATCACAGGTGCAAGCGCCACGACGCAGATCGATCCTGCGTCGACGGCGCTGATTGCCATCGACTTTCAGAACGAGTACTTTGACGGCAGGATGCCGATTCCCGACGGCATGGCCGCCATGCGCCAGGCCAAGCGACTGATCGAGCTGGCCGACAAGCACGGCATGCCCGTGTTTCACGCACAGCATGGGGCACCGGCGGACAGCCCCATATTCGCCGAGGGCGGAAAGTTCTTCGAGATCCACTCGGACATTCGGCCCGGTGCGCGCCACGTGGTGCTGAAGAAGCCTACGCCCAGCGCCTTCGCGGGCACCGAGCTCCAGGCGCAGTTGCAGGCGCGCGGCATCAAGACGCTGATCATTACCGGCCTGATGACGCACATGTGCGTTTCGGCCACGGCTTTCGACGCCGCACCACGCGGCTATCACAGCATCATCGTGAGCGACGCCTGCGCCACACGAGACCTGGACCAGGAAGACGGCAGCGTAATGAGTCACCGAGACCTGCATCGCGCTGCATTGCGCGGCGTGTCGGATGTGGTGGCTGAAGTGCGCACCACGTCCGAAATTCTGGGTTTGCCCATTCAAGCGTGATCCCCTCCACGACACGCCAATCCATCCATCTGCCGGCAACACTGGCAAGCACTCGAAAGCAAAGCATTTCATGAAGAACACCATCAAGCACCTGCTCGGCAAGCTGAGCCTCCTCGCCATTGCAGCCGCTGCCGCGCCGGCATGGGCCATCTCCCCGGCTGCTGCGGCCGCTCCGGCCGCTGCCCCCGAGACGCTCGTCTCCATGCCGGCCAAGGACATCAAGTGGCGCGAGATCGCCGGCACCGGGGGTGTCCGTGCCGCCGACATGCGCGGCAGCATTACCGGCAACGGCTCTTACGAGGCTTTTGTGGAGTTCCCCGCCGGCAAGAACAACCCGCCGCACTTCCATACGCAAAGCTTGCCCACCGTGGTACTGAGCGGCGTTTTCTATGCGATCTTCGATGACGGCAAGAAGGTGCTGTACCCCGCCGGCTCGTACTACTACATTCCGGGCAAGCTTGCGCACCGCAGCGGCTGTGAACCCGGTGCCAACTGCGTGCTGTTCCAGTATCAGGCCGATCACTTCGACCTGGTGCCGACCAAGGCGCAATAGCCAGATCGTTCGGGCGGGTTTCCGGCTCCGCGAGCCCGCTTACCAGCGCGGGTCCCGATACTGATTCGCGGCAAAGTCGACGAAGGCGCGCACCTTGGGCGACAAATGGCGGTTCTGCGGATACTGCACGTGCAGCGTCAAGGGCTGCTGCTCGAAGCCGGCCAGCACGCGAACCAGATCTCCGCGCCTTACGTCTTCATGCACCAGGAACACCGGCGAGGCCGCAATGCCCGTTCCCGAGATGGCCGCAGCGCGCAACGCAATGCCGCTGTTGGCCTGCAGGCTTCCGGTTACGGCCACGGTATGGGTGCGGCCGTCGGGGCCGGTGAAGCTGGGTTGGCTGGATTTCTGCACAAGCGAATAGACCAGGCAGTTGTGTTGTGCCAGGTCGGCGGGCACCAAGGGCGTTCCGTGCGCCTTCAGATAGGCAGGCGACGCCACCCACCACTCTTCACACCTTGCCAGGCTCTTGGTGATCAGGGTGGAGTCCGGCAGCGCATAGGCCAGGCGCAAGCCGACGTCGAAGCCTTCTTCGATCAGATCGACAAACCGATCGTTGCACACCAGATCGACCGTGACCTTGGGGTAAGCGGCAATGAAGGCCGGCAACCAGCGCGCGAGTTCCTGCAGGCCGAACGACATGGGAGCGTTGACGCGCAGCACGCCAACCGGTTGCACCTGGTGCCGGGTCACCGCCAGCGCGGCCTCCTCGAGCTGCTCGAGAATTCGCGTGCCGTATTCGTGATACGTCTGCCCCGCTTCGGTCAGGGCAAAGCGCCGCGTCGTGCGATTCAGCAGTTGAGTGCCCAGCAGGGTTTCCAGTTGCGCGACCTGCCGTGATACGGCCGTGTGCGAAACCTGCAATATCTTCGCAGCGGCGGAAAAGCCGCCAGCCGTCACTACGGTGTGAAACGCCTTCATCGCGGCGATTTGGTCCATGCAGGTTTACTTTTTGGAAGATAGAGACGAATGGTAGCGGCGCGGCACAATCACTCGCGTGCCGCTCTTCAAACACCGCCTGCCCGCCGGTCTCATTTCCCTCGCATCGCTCGCATCGGGTCTCGCTCTTGCCGCGCCCATGGTGGCGCACCCGGCCGAGCCGCTGCTTCTCGTCACTTCGCCGGCCGCGCTGCAGGCCGCTGAGAAGTCAGGCGCCGGTTTCGCGCGCTGGTTCGGTGAGGTGGCCGGTTCGCCCGACGGCATTGCGAGCAACCAGGTGCTGATGCGTTTGCAGGCCTGGCAATCCATCACACGCCCGCTGAACGAAAGCCTCGTGCGCATCCAGCGCAGCGACGGGCAGGCCGGGGTCGGCATTTCACGCTACCCGCATCGGCTGTTCGATGCGCGCTGGCTCGCAAGCCCCAACGCGTTTTTCGAACTCGTGGGTGTCGCCAATCGCATGGATCGCCGACCGTTCCAGCATGGCGCATGCGGCGAGACACGGCTGGTGTACCGGCTTGCCTACCGCACGCCCACAATGCAGTCGCGCTTGCCGATGACGGTCAACGTCGAGCTCCGCGGCGATGCGCCCGATGCAAACGGCAGCTGCGCCGCCGCCGCGTGGCGCTGGCAACCGCCCGAGCCGTCGATGACGGACGAAGCGCTCGGCCGCTGGCTGGTATCAGCCGATGGTCCGCTGGCGCCGCAACGCCTGGCGCCCGCGCGCATTGCGCAGATCACCACCAACTTGCAGAGCGTGCGCTGGCCCTCCGCAGTACGGCCCGATCTTGGCGGCCACGCGGAATACATGCTGCGCGCCTTCCGCTGGAACGCACGCGCACAGCGCTTCGACCCGGCCCCGCTCGAAAACACGCCCGACGTCGCAAGGCTCAAGGCCAATGCCCCGCTGCGCAACGAACTGCGGCAGTGGCTGCAGCAGCCCGTGAACATGCGCGCGCTGGACGAAGCCACGCTGCAACTCCCCGACAAGTTCCTGGCAACCGAAGCGGTCTCGGTGGCACCTCGCGGCCTGGAGCGACTGGCAAACCGCCCGTTTGCGCAGCTCTTTTCAGCCAGTGAGTGGCAGGCCGTGCCCGGCAGCCGAACGCTGCAGTCGCCGCAGGCAGTGCTGCGACGGCTCGACGACCTCAGCTGCGCGGGCTGTCACCAGAGCCGCGCGGTCGCTGGCTTTCATTTGCTGGGCATCGACCGCCGCGGCGCATCGCGCACCTTCACGGCCGGCAATGCGCTTGCGCTGCCGCATTCGCCGCATCTGCAAGACGAGCTTTCGCGGCGTGGCCGCTATGTGCATGCCGCGCTCTCGACGCCACAGCCGGACCCGTTCCGTCCGCCGGCCGAGCCGCACGACGGCAACGGCGTGGCGGAAAAGGCCACGGTCGGCGCAAGCTGCGAGCCCACCCGCATCACGCAGTCCGCCAACCCCTGGCTGGATCGCGCAGAAAAACTGCCGCGCGTCGCCTGCGAAGGCGCGCTCTCCGTGTGCGAGAAAACCTCGGTCGGTTTTCCGGGCGGCATGTGCTCTGGCCCATGCGACCCGCGCGACAGGAACGGCACCTGCGGCGGCATTGCCATCCTCAGCGACTTCAACCAGTGCCTGGCCGCGAACAAACCCTTCGGCGAATGCCTGAGCAAGCACACGCGGCCCGGCAACCTGCGCAGCTGTTCCGCGCAGCAGCCCTGCCGCGACGACTTCATCTGCGCGCAAGCGGAAGGCCAGCCCGAAGGCCGCGGCGCGTGCATACCGCCCTACTTCCTCTTTCAGATGCGCGTGGACGGGCACTCCTGAGGGTGAAAGCCAACATCAGGGCCGGTTCAGCGCTCCTCGAACCAGCGGTCCTTTGCGAGCATCACGCGGTGATGCCCATGCCCTGCCGGCATCATCGGAAAGCAGTTCTCCTGCGGCGCAACCTGCACGTCGAGAAAGAATGGACCGTCGCTGCCAAGGCATTCGGCCAGCGCAGCCGGGAGCTCCGCAGGGTCCGACACCCGCCGCGCGCCCCAATCAAACGCCTTGGCCAGCGCCACGAAATCGGGCAGCGCCTCGTTCCAGCTGTGGCTCAGGCGGTTGCCGTGGTTGAGCTCCTGCCACTGACGCACCATGCCCATGTAGCCGTTGTTGCACAGCACCAGCTTTACCGGCGTGCGGTGCTGCACGGCGGTCGAAAGCTCCTGGATGTTCATGAGCACCGAGGCATCGCCGCTGACGCAAACCACCAGCGCCTGCGGGTGCGCCACCTGCGCGCCGATGGCCGCCGGCAGTCCGTAGCCCATGGTGCCGGCACCGCCCGAGGTGAGCCAGCGGCGCGGCCGCTTGAAGCGCAGGTATTGCGCAGCCCACATCTGGTGCTGGCCCACATCGGTCGACACGATGGCATCGCGCCCGCCAATGGCCTGCTGCAGCGACGCCATCAGTTGCTGAGGCAAGATTGAATCGCTTCGCGACTCGAAGCCGAGGCAGTCTTCCGCACGCCAGCGCTCGATGCGCTGCCACCAGGGCGCGAGCCGCTCCGGCGTAAAGCTTTCGGCGGGCAGCATTGCAAGCAGGGCATCGACGATGGCACCGCAATCGCCCACCATCGGCACATCGACCTTCACCACCTTGTTGATGCTGCCCGGGTCGATGTCGATATGGATCTTGCGCGCGTGCGGACAGAACTCGTCGAGCTTGCCGGTTACGCGATCGTCGAAGCGCGCACCCACGCACACCACCAGGTCGGCCTCGTGCATTGCAAGATTGGCTTCGAGCATGCCGTGCATTCCCAGCATGCCGATGAACTTGGGATCGGACGCAGGGAAGGCGCCGAGCCCCATCAGCGTGAGCGTGCAAGGTGCGTGCAGCCGGTGCACCAATTGTGCGAAGGCATCGCACGCGGCAGGGCCCGAATTGATCAACCCGCCGCCGCCATAGAGCACCGGCCGGCGCGCCGTTGAAATCAGGTCGGCCGCCCGCTGCAGCATGGCGCGTGGCGGCAGCGCCGCCCTCCCCGTGCGCAATGCACGCGTCGGCGTGGATGCGGCGCCGTGGCCCAGCCGTGCAAGCTGAACGTCCTTGGGTACATCCAGCAGCACCGGCCCCGGCCGCCCCGATGCAGCAATCTCGAGCGCGCGCCGCACCAGCCCCGGCACATCGTCGGCCTTGCGCACCTGCTGGTTCCACTTGGTCACCGGGCGCGACATGCCGAGCGCATCGCTCTCCTGGAAAGCCTGCGTGCCGATGACGCCGGTTGCCACTTGGCCGCTGATGCAAAGCAGCGGGACCGAATCGCTGATGGCGTCGAGCAGCCCGCTGATGGTGTTGCCCACCCCCGGCCCCGAAGTGACGAGCACCACGCCCACGCGCCCCGTGGTGCGCGCATAGCCTTCGGCCGCATGTACCGCCGCCTGCTCGTGCCGCACCAGCACATGGCGCAGGCGCGGCTCGCCATGAAGCGCGTCGTAAAGCGGCAGCGCAGCGCCGCCGGGGTAGCCAAAGAGCGTGTCGACGCCGCATTCGACCAGCGTGTCGAGCAGGGCCTCGGCCCCGTTGCGCAGGGCGGGCACGGGTCCGGGCTGCAAGGGTGGAGAAGAGGCGGAAGGAAGGTCGAGCAGTCGCATTCCGTCGATTCTTCCGGCTTTGATGCAGAATTTGCATCTTTCTTTTGGCTCATTTGGCTCAATTCATGAAAACCAATCGTCAAAACGGCAATAACGAAGAAGGATCTTTCGACAAAACCGACTTGGCGATCCTGCGCGTGCTGCTGCTCGACTCCCGCAAGACCTTGCAGGAAATCGGCAACGAGGTCGGCCTGTCGCCCACCAGCTGCTGGACGCGCATCAAGAAGCTCGAGGCCACCGGCGTGATCAAGCGCTACACCATCGACGTCGACCCGGCCAAGCTCGGCTACCACGACTCGGTCATCGTGCAGGTCACGCTCGAGAGCCACACCGACGAAACGCTGTACGACTTCGGCCGCACGCTCGCCACGATTCCCGAGATCCAGGAGGCCTACCTGGTCTCGGGCGACTACGACTACTACATTCGCATTGCGGTGCGCGACACGCGCGACTACGAACGGCTGCTTCGCGAAAAGCTGTACAAGATTCCGGGCATACGCCACAGCAAGTCGCACTTCGTGCTGCGGGTGCTCAAGGAAACGAGCGTGCCTCTGATCTGACTCTTCGCCATCATTCTTCTGTCATCGAGGCTGCGATGCGCTTGCTGAGCGGATGCAAGAGGTAGACGAGCAGCGAGCGCTCCCCCGTCTTGAAGACCACCTCGACCGGCATGCCCGGCTGCAGCGCCCGCTTGCCCAGCTTTTTCAGGCCTTCTTGCGTGACCGCCACGCGCGCAAGGTAGTAGCTCGTGTTCGACTGCGGGTCGGTCAGCAGGTCGCCGGAAACCGAAACCAGTTTGCCCTGCACGACCAGTTGCGGAGAATGGGCGAAGCTCGAAAAGCGCACGTCCACCGGTATGCCGGCATGGATGCGGTCGATCAGATGGGGCGGCACCCTGGTTTCCAGTAACAGGGGTTCGTTGGCGGGCACCACATCCATCAGCTTTTGCCCAGGTGCGACCACGCCGCCCACTGTTTGCGCCACCAGCGCCACCACCTGGCCCGACGCCGGCGAACGGATCTCGGTTCGGCCCAGTTCGTCGCGCAAGGCGACGAACTTCTCGAAGTCGCCAAGCACTTCTCGGCTGACTTCAGCCTGCTGGGTTTCCACCTCCTTGTGGTACTCCTGCTGCTTGGCAATGGCGCGCTGGCGAAGCTCCGCAACCGAACGCCGGGCGCGGCCCATGTTGCCGATGAGCTCTGCAATATAGGTGTTCGATTCGGCAGCCTGGCGCTCCATCTCCAGCTGCCGATTGCGCGGGACATAGCCTTCGGCAACCATCTTGCGCATCTGCAGCAGTTCTTCGTTGAGTAGCGAAAGCTGGGTTCGCCTGCTGCCCAGCATGCTCAAGTAGGCTTGGGACAGTTCTTGTTGGCCCTGGATGTTTTCTTCGATCGACTGCAGGTCGGCGCGCAAGGCGGCACGGCGCGACTTGAGCAGCTGCTCCTGGTTGTACATCTGTTGCCGGATGAGCGGGTCTGCTGCCGCCGCCTGCAGGTCCGGATGAAACTCGATGGCGCCCTGGCCCGCCTGCTCGGCCAGCAGGCGCCCCTGTATTGCGCGAAAGCCCAGGTAGCGCTGCCGAACGCTTTCGAAGCTCGCCCTGGCCGCTGCATCGTCGAGCTTGAAAAGCAATTGCCCTTCCTGGACCTGGTCGCCCTCTCCTACGCGCACCTCCTTGAGGATGCCGCCTATCTGGTGCTGCACAGCCTTGCGCTTGGTGTCGATGGCAACCTGCCCCTGGCTGGGCACGCCTTCGTCGAGCGGCGCAAACGCGGCCCACAGCACAAACCCACCGAACCCGGCGGCCAGCGCCCACGCGCCGATGCGGCCTGCCCGACCAAGGCCGGTTGCGAGACCGTCTGCGTCGTCCTGCGAGCCATCGGCATCGTCGGTCGGCAAGGGGTTGGATTTGACGTCCCTGAGAAGATTCGTCCTGGCCATTTGAAGCTCCTGGAGAGGGATCGATGACGGAACGCCGCCCGCTCACGCGGACTGCACCAGCGCCGCCGATTGCACGGCCGGTTGCGGGCGACGAAAAGACGCAACAAGCACGGCATCGCGCGGCCCATCGGCAGCGAGTTCGCCATCGCGCAGCACCATGACGCGGTCGGCCAATGCAACTGCGCCTTGGCGGTGCGTGACCACGAACACCGTTTTCCCCCTGGTCTTCAGCTGCCGTATGGCATACAGCAGCGCCGCCTCGCCGGCGTCGTCCAGGTTGGCATTGGGTTCGTCCAGCACAATGAGCGAGGGGTCGCCATAAATTGCGCGGGCCAGTCCGATGCGCTGCCTTTGCCCGCCCGAAAGCAGATGGCCTGCGTCTCCGATGGGGGTGTCGTAGCCCTTGGGAAAGCGCAGGATCATCTCGTGCATGCCGGCGCTGGTTGCGGCCTCGATGACCTTGCGTGAGTCGATGTGGCCGAGGCGCGCGATGTTCTCTGCAATCGAACCGCCAAACAATTCGACGTCCTGCGGCAGGTAGCCAAGATGGGGGCCCAGTTCAAGGCGATTCCAGTTGCGGATCGGCGCGCCGTCGAGCAGCACCGCGCCGGCGGATGCGCTCCAGATTCCGACCATCACCTTCGCCAGCGTGCTCTTGCCCGAACCCGAGGGCCCGAGCACCGCCACCACGGTTCCCGCAGGCACAGTGAAAGAAACATTCTTGAGAATAGGCATCTCGCGCCCCGATGCGCCGGCCAAGACGCCTTGCAAGCTGATGGTGCCGGTGGGTGCGGCGCGGGACGGAACCTGCGCCTGCGCGGGAAAGCCGGCCAGCAGCTTTTCGAGCCGTTGGAATGCGCTGCGGCAGGCGGCAAAGCCGCGCCATGTGCCAACCAGCTGATCGATGGGCGCCAGGGCGCGGCCCATCAGCACGTTGGCTGCAACCATGGCGCCGGGCGACAGCTGGCCATCGATTACCAGCAGCGCACCCGCTCCCAGCGCCAGTGACTGCTGGCTGTAGCGTATGAATTTGCTCCAGCCGGCGAGGCGGCTGACCGCGCCCTGTGCCCGCGCGCTCTTTTCCATGCAGGCGCCATGCTGGCGGTTCCAGCGCTTTTGCAGGTTGGCGACCATGCCCATCGATTCGAGCACCTCGACATTGCGCAGCTTGCCCTGCAGGTCGCTCATCGTCTCGCCCGCGGCTTTCAGCACATCTTCTGCCGGCGCGACGGTTTGCCTTTGCCCGAACCACGCCAGCGCAGCCTGGACCAGCGCGAACCCAAGCGACACTACGCCAAGCCAAGGATGAAGAAAGAAAATCACCGCGATGTAGATCGGCGTCCAAGGCGCGTCGAAAAGCGCAAAGACGGCCGGGCCGGTCAGGAATTGGCGAATGTGGTTGAGGTCCGCAAATGGCCGGAACCTCATGGGCCCCGATTGGCCCAGGCACGCTTGGAAGCTGCCGTGGAACACGCGTGTGCTCAGCTGCCGGTCGAAGCGCAAGCTGGCCCGCACCAGCAGGCGCGAGCGGAGCCACTCCGACAAGGCCAGCGCCACGAAGAGAAGAAGCGTAATCAGCGAAACCGCGAGCAGCGTCAACTCGCTTTGGCTCGCCAGCACGCGATCGAATATCTGCAGCATGTACAGCGTCGGCGCCAGCATGAGCAGGTTGGCCAGGAAGCTCAGCAAGCCGACCCAAAGGAACTCCCTTCGGAACTCCCAAAGTGCGCGCGCCAGTTCGCTGCGCTCGAAGAACGAGGTTTTCTTCATGGCTGCGGGCTCGCTTGTGCCGCAACCACTGCGGGATTGCCGGCACTACGGCTTCTTGAGCCGGGCTGGTTGGCGGCCTTGCGCATCCGGTCCGCCGCCTGCTCACCGGCCTGGCGCAACGCAGCCAGAACCTCGTCGCGCGCACCGAACGCCTGCACCGCGCCGTCGCACAGCACCAGCATCTTGTCAGCCACCGCAAGCACGCTGGTGCGATGCGTCATGACGACGAACGTGGTGCCGCGTGCCTTCAGATTCAGAATGGCTGCCGCCAGTGCGGCGTCGCCGACGTCGTCAAGGCTTGAGTTCGGCTCGTCGAGCACCACCAGCGCGGGCTCGCCGTAAAGCGCACGAGCCAGCGCAACCCGCTGCCGCTGCCCGCCCGAGAGCACCGTGCCTTCGGGTCCGATCGGGCTGTCGTAGCCCAGCGGAAGGCTCGTGATGTAGGCGTGCAGGTCAACCGCCATCGCGGCGGCCTTGACCTTCGAGGGACGCACCTCTCCAAAGCGCGCAATGTTCTCGGCCAGCGTGCCGTCGAGCAGCTCGACGTCCTGGGGCAAATAGCCGATGTGGGGGCCTAGCTCTGTCTTGTCCCACGAGAACACATCCGCGCCGTCGAGCCGCACCTTGCCAGCGGCCGCGGGCCAAAGGCCGACGATCAGCCGTGCCAGAGTGGTCTTGCCGGCGGCCGAGGGGCCCACGACAGCAAGCACCTCGCCGGGCAGCAAGCTGAAAGCCACGTTCTTCAAAATAGCGGTGCCAGCGCCCGATGCGCCCGGCGCACCCGCAACAAGGCTCTCGACCTGGAGCGCTCCCTTGGGGGGCGGGAGCGGCATTGCCTCTTGCCGCGGGGCAACGGCACCCAGCAAGCTGCCAAGGCGCTGCCATGCATCGCCCGCATTCACCACCATGCGCCACTGCACCACGATCTGCACCAACGGGACCAACGCACGGCCCCCCAGGATGGAGCCGACCAGCATCATTCCGGCGCCGCCGTTGAGCTGGTTCTTCAGCAGCAGCCAAGCTCCGAGGCCCAGCAACAGGGAGCCCACGGCGACCTGCAAGAACTTGCTGATTGCCTGGTAGACCCCGGCACGGTCAGAGGCCGAGGCTTCGCGCTGCAGAAATTCGCGCCGCTTGCCCATCCACCGGCGGTGAACATCCTGCAGCATGCCCATGGACTCGACCACCTGCGAGTTTCTGGATGCGGCATCCGCATACTGCTGCGCCTCCATTGCGGATCGGTTGGCCAACACCAGCGGCGGCCGCGTATTGCGGTCGTTGATCCAGCCGACAAGCACCTGCAGCAGTGAACCCACCACGGCCGACCAGCCCAGCACGGGGTTGATGGCAAACATCAGCCCCAGGAAGACCAGTGCGACAGGCGCCTCCATGAGTGCCAGCAACGGCGGCGAGTACATGAACTCACGCAAGGTGCGCAGGTCGTTGAGCGGCTGCACGGTGCCGCTCGGCAAGCGCTTGAGGCCCGCCTCGAAAATGGCGGTGAACACGCGGTTTCGCATTTTCAGGTCCAGCTGCTGCCCGGCCCGGTGCATCACCTCGGTGCGTGCCCAGTCGAGCACTTCCATCAGGCAATAGGCGGCCAGCACCAGCAACGTGAGCATGGCCAGCGTGAACGTGTTGCGGCTGTTCACCACCCGCCCATACACCTCGAGCATGTACCCGCTGGGCGCCAGCAGCAAAAGGCCCGAACACACGCTGAACCATGCGGCCCGCACAAAGCAGGCGCGAAGCGACATCACAGCCTGCCGCAATTCGCCGGACTTTTCCTGAGGCTTCATGGCACCTCGCAGATTGAAAACCGAAACGCCTGGGCACAGGCCGGATGGCAAAGGGGCGGCACTCCTGCCGCCCCTTGCCAAAACCCGCTACGCGATAGCCTCCGTCTGCTGGTTGGTCGTGCCGATCAGGTTGGCCACGCCGTCGATCTCCAGGTGAACATCGAAGTCGAACTCCGCGTAGTCGGCATCCCCGTCGATCAGCCGCCCACCAAAGTTCAGGTCCACGTCCGAGTTGATGGTCGTCGATGTGATCACGTCGATCTTTATGATCTTGAACACATCGTTGTCCGCCGTATCGGCATAGTTCGATCCGTTGGCCGTGAGGTTGACTGTGCCGTGGGTGCTCAGGCTGGTGCCGCTTCCGGTCACGTCTTCAGTGCTGCTCAGAACCTGCAGGCCCGAGATATGGAAGTTGGCGCTGTCGTAGTCGTCCGCACCGATGCTCACGATCTTCATGCCTCCTCCTGCGGATTGATAGTCCGCTGCCGAATTGGCGACAAGAAGAGTGGTCGTCGTGATGCTGCTGTCCAGCCTGTTGACCAGCTTCAGAAGCACCACCACGTCTTCGCCGTCCGTGATCTGGTCGATGGTGATGTTGATGGCGTCGGCGTAGGCCCTGTCCGTGCCCACCACTGTTGCGTCAGGCCGTGGCGGCGGGCTCGTCACGGTGGGGTTGTTCACCGGGTTCGACAGGAAGTAGTCGAAGTTGAGCAACTCGCCGTTCTGCACCGTGTCGGAGTTCACGCCCAGCGTGTTGGTCGCAACGTTGACGAAGCCGGCGCTGATGCTGTTGAAGGTGTCGCCCGCCGCAAACACGTGGTCGCCACCCGAAACCAGGTCGCTTGAATCGCTCGGCGGCGTCGCGGCCCTGGCGGAAAGCACGCCGAAGAAGTTGCTGCTGTACTGCTGGACCACGATCTCCGGCGAGTTGTTGCCTTCGGTGTCGTAGTTGAAGGAGGCCAGCGGCGCGCTTGTCGAAAAGGTGGTTTGCCCTCCAAAGACCTGGTCCAGGTCGAATGAATAGGTGCCGTCCAGCTTGTTGAAGACCACCGAGCCCGTTGCCGCCTGCATGGTGGTCGAGGTTGGACCGGCGTAGTAGTTGAAGCTGAAGTGATAGGTGACCGTGGTGGCGTCTTCGGCAAAGTGCGCAACGGCCGCATCGGTGATTGGCCTGCCGCCTGCGGTTGTGCCCGCCAGGCTGTTCAGCACGATGCCGTCGGTCGAAGCGTTGTCCACGTCGTCGGCGCCCACAAGGAAGTTGTAGGTTCCGGCAATCGGCTGCCCGTCGTTCGCGCCGACGAGGTCGGAGATCGAGGTCACCGTGGGGCCGTGGTCGTCGAACTTGATGTTGGCACCGATGTTGAGCACCTTCGAATCGCTTGCCGTGTCGCCGTCGCCGTCTGTGAGCGTGACGGTGTTGGTGAGCGTGACCAGGGTGTCGACCATCGAGGCTTGCTGGGCCGCGTAGTTGGACGACACGCCAGGCAGCGCATGATCGATTTCTGCAAACTGCCGCAGCGTTACCGATCCGGTTGCGCTCACTGCCAGGTCGAAGATAGTGTTGTCTGCGGTGATGGCACCGGCGCTGGCGGCCGTCGAGCCGACGACGCTCCCGCTCACCAGGTACAGCTTGATGGAGCCGCCGTCGCTCGTGAGCCCCGAGGCCCCGCCCGGCGTGGAAAGGCCGAGCGCGAAAACCGATGCGGTGGAGCCCGCCCCGTCGGCACCGTAGCCGCTCGAAGTCACGCCGAAGGCGCCCGAGAAATCCTGCACCGCGGAGTCGGCGTTCGCGCCAATGGTGTCGGCATCTTGCGTGCCGACGTTGGTGGCGTCCGCGGGCGTGGCCAGCACGACGGACGGGCCGTCGTCGTCGAACCTGATGTTGGCGCCGATATTGAGCACCTTCGAATCGGTGGCCGTGTCGCCGTCCCGGTCGGTCAGCGTTACCGAGCCGGTCAGCGTCACCAGGTCGTCGGCCATTGCGGCTTCCTGGTTGGCGTAGTTCGACGAGACGCCAGGCGGCGCATGGTCGATCTCGGCAAACTGCCGCAGCGTTACCGAGCCGCCAGCGCTCACGGCCAGGTCGAAAATGGTGTTGGCCACTCCTACGCTGGCTTCGACCGCAGAGGTAGAACCCAAGACCTTGCCGCCAATGAGGTACAGGTAGATGGTTGCGCCATCGCTCTTGAGCGCCGAATCCCCGCCCTGCGTCTTCACGCCCAGCGCGAAGGCCGAATTGGTGGAGCCCGCTCCATCGGTGCCATAGCTGCTCGAACCGGTGGTGAATGCGCCTGCAAAATTTTCCGTGGCCGAGTCTGTGTTGGCGCCGATGGTGTCTGCGTCTTGCGTGTTGACGTTGGTGGTGTCCGTGGGCGCGGCCATCGCAATCGACGGGCCGTCGTCTTCAAAAACCATCATCGAGCCGATCTCCGCCGTCGCGGCGGAAACCTGCAGCAGCCTGAAGCCGCCAATGTCGAAATCCGCATGGGTGTTGCCCGATGCGTTGAGGGCTGCTCCGTTCTCGATAAGCACGCGGTTGTGGTCCGCCGAAGTGGTGTATTCGATCGAGTAGCCGGCCTTGACCCCGGTGATCATCGCCACGCCGCCGACGACGCTGATGACGATGGCCGAGCTCAGCGCGCCCTCTGCGCCGTTCGAGTAGCTTTCCAGCGCCGCCCCCGTCACGGAGTCGAGCACGCGCACGCCGGTGATCGAGATCATCTGGTCGCCCGCATAACCGTCGATGAAGCTGTTGCCGGACTCGACCGCCGTGCTGTACGCGGTGACCTTGACCTGGGCCGTCTTTCCGCTTTGCAGCTGCACCACGTCGAAGTCGGCCGTTCTTGCTCCGAACATGCCGGTGAAGTCGATGTTCGACTCCAGGTCGGCCTCGTTCTGGTCCAGGTCCGGAATGGTGACGTCGGCTCGGGCGCCGGTCACGAAGGTGAAGCGAATGCCCTCCTGCTCGGTGATCATCTGGCTGTTGGTGCCGAAGGTGGTCGGACCGCCAGCCTTGCTGGTGTTGATCGTGTCGCCGGTCGAAATGTTGATATCGTCGGCGGTGCTGGCGGAACTGGCCCCCGACTGGTTTGCCGGGTCCTTCCCGGTCGCGATGATCGTCACGCCCTGAATCCGGCCGTCGACGATCGCCGGGTCGGTCTTGGTGAACATCAGGAACAGGTTCTGGCCCGATGGCGCACCTGCAAGGTTGAACTCCGAATCCTGGCTGACGCTGACGAAGACCTTGCCGGTCAGGTTGACCGGATCGTCGGCGTTGGTCCCGTCGAGGTTTGTTATGGCTTCGTACTGGACCATCCAGATCTTGGCACCCGTGACCGGGGTTCCCGTTTCTTCCAGGTAAGCTGCAAACACGACGGCATTGAGCGCGGTCTTCCCATAGACCACGTTGTTGTTGGTCGGGTCGGTGAACAGGAAGATGTCTTCGCCATCGGCGGTATTGAGCCCGCTGTCCAAGCCATTGAGCGCAACGCCGCTCGAGTCCGTGAAAGAAAGATCGGTGACCGCGCCGGATACGCTGAACGTGAATGCGCTGATGCCGGTGTTGGTTCCGTCATAGCCGCTCAGGGCGGCGTTGATGGCGGTCCCAACGCCCTGGGCCGTGAGGCGTCCGCTGAAGGCGGTGGGAAGCGAACTTGCCAGCAGGTCGTTGTCGTTGCTGTCGCCTGCAACGCCGGGCGTGGCGGCAAGGTTCTGCAGATTGACGGACTCGTCCAGGGTGACGGTCGAACCGGCCGTGATGTTTAGCGCGGGCATAAACGCTCCTTGGGTTAGGAAAGAAACGGCCGACGGGAACGGCGCAACTCCGAACGAGGTGCGTTGGCTGGCTTTGATCCAGGTTCACATATCAGCAAAGGGGAGACGATGCTGAACCGCGTGCCCGCGGACTGTCCATAGGATAAAAGTTGTCACCCAAAGGATGACGCGCTGTCTCATTCACCCCGTCATGTGCCGCCGTACATCTCGATACCTTGCAACAGTCGGGGATCGATCTTGAAATCGTGTAACCCTTTATCATTAATTTAACGGTGCACCCAACAAGCACCCCGGGGGAAACATGGACCAAGTCCCACGCTCGTCCGCGGGGGCGGAACCTGCTCGGCCCGCAGATTCGCAGCCACTCGCGCAGGACGCTCGCCCGCTGTCGCTGTTTGCGCTGCCTGCGCCGCGCACGCCGGTACGGTCCGCCTGGCTAAAGATCCCCACTTCTCCACCACTCGACGCTTTGCCGCGCGATGCATTGCCGCACTCTTCGTTCGACAGCGGGGTTTCAGTGCTGATTGCATCGAGCCCCAGCCGTGCATCGGCACTGTTCGGCCCAGGCCTCCTGGCCTCAAGGCACCGCGGCGGCCGCATGTACCGGGTCGAGCACGCGGGACTGGACAGCCTTGCGGGCCTGGAAGCCAGTTGCCGGGATCGCGTGCCTCGCCTGCTGCTGGTCGACATCGCGCTGATTCCGGCAGAGGGAATCACTCAACTGGACGATCTGCGCCGTCGCTTTCCAGGAACCGACTGGCTTCTTGGATGGGATCAGCCCTCGGCGGAAGGGCTGGATGCGGCAATCCGCATCCGGGCTCGCGGCTGTGTCGAATGGGGAGCGGGCGCGGAGCAGTTCGCTGAATCGCTCGATGCCGTTCTGTCGGGCACGCTCGGCTTTCCGAACCAGGTGTTGCAGGCGCTCTACCTGTCGGTGCTGCGGCTCGCGGCGGCTGGCGGGCGACCGGCGTTGGCTGCGCCTCCGCCCACAATCCCCCTGACCGCCCGGGAGGACGAGGTGCTGTCGCTGATGCACCGGGACATGTCCAACAAGCAGATCGCCGAGCAACTCGGCATCAGCGTGAACACGGTCAAGAAACACCTGGCCCATGTGTTTGCGAAGCAGGGGCAGCACAGCCGGCGCTGGCATCTTGCCCGGCCCGGGCACGCGGAACTCCGCGCTTGCTGAAGAAAGCCGGTCCGACTGTCATCTGAGCGGGCAATACTCTCGCCGGTGGATACCATCGGCCGGGCCACTGGGTTTCGAAAATAATCCACAAATGTCGTGTCGATCTTCCTCGGGCTCGTTCGTCGTGCCTGTGGAGGGTCTTCCTCTGCACCTCAGGAGAACACACCATGGCTACCAACACAATCCGCCTGCACCGCGTGCTGCGCACCCCGCCAGAGCGGCTCTACCGCGCTTTTACCGACCCCGCCGCGTTCGAGCGCTGGCTGCCGCCCTTCGGGTTTACCGGCAAGGTCCACAGCATGGAGCCAGTGGTCGGCGGTGCTTGGCGCATGTCGTTCACCAACTTTGGCACCGGCCACAGCCACTCGTTCGGCGGCAAATACCTCGAGCTGGTGCCGGGGGAGCGCATTGCCTACGATGCCGCGTTCGACGACCCCAACCTGCCGGGCACCATGAAGACCACCGTCACGCTGACGCGTGTGTCTTGCGGCACTGAAATCTCCGTCGTGCAGGAAGGCATTCCCGAAGTGATTCCCGCCGAGATGTGCTACCTGGGCTGGCAGGAGTCACTGGTTGCGCTGGCCCAACTGGTCGAGCCCGATATTCCGGGTTGAGAAAGCGATGGCGCCCCGGCAGTCGTTCTTCACGATGGCCTTTGCCAAGGTCTATCCCTTGTACGTTCAAAAGGCCGAGCGCAAGGGCCGGACGAAAGACGAAGTCGATCGGATCATTTGCTGGCTGACGGGCTATGACATGCCCGGGCTGCAGCGGCAGATCGAACAGGCGAACAACTTTGAAACCTTCTTCGCGCAAGCCCCCGCCGTTCATCCGAACAGGTCGCTCATCAAGGGCATGGTGTGCGGTGTTCGCGTTGAAGAGATCGACGACCCGCTGATGCAGAAGATCCGGCAGCTGGACAAGCTGATCGACGAGCTTGCCAAAGGCAAGGCGATGGAGAAGATTCTGCGGGCGTAGTTCTTTCTGCGAGCGGTTGCCGTTCACAGGCTTTCGGCAATCCGCTCGCGCAGCCAGCGGTGCCCCGCGTCGCGATGCCGGCGCTCATGCCAGAGCATGGCCATCTCGTAGCCCGGCACCTCCAGCGGCGCCTCCACCACCCGGAGCCCCGGCGCACCGCGCGCCAACCGCTCGGGCAGCATCGCAACCATGTCGGTGGCGGCCAGCGCCGACATCATGAAAAGAAAGTGCGGCACCGACAGCACCACGCGCCGCTCCAGGCCCTTCTCGGCCAGCGCCTCGTCCGTGGGCCCGATGAAGCCACCGCCGCCCAGCGACACCACCACGTGCTCCAGCGCACAGAACTGCGCGAGCGTGGGCCGCCGCTTCAGGCGCGGATGGCCGGCGCGGCCGGCAAGCACATAGCGTTCGTTGAACAGCACCCGCCGGTGCAGGCCCGGCGGCGCACCCACGCTGGTGTGAAAGAACAAATCGATCTCTCCCTGCTCCAGCTGCCGGGCCATGCGAGAGGGCACTGCCTCCACCACAGCCAGGCGGGTATTTGGCGCCGCGGCGCGCAGCCCCGCGAGCACCGGCAGAAGAATGGCCGACTCGGCATAGTCGGCGGCGGCCACGCGCCAGGTGGTGGTGGCCTCCGCCGGATCGAAAGGCTTGGTAGGCGCGACCGCGCGGCCCAGCGACTCCAGCGCTTCGCGCAGCGGCCCGCGCAGCTCGTCCGCGCGCGCGGTGGGCCGCATGCCGCGCTGCGCGGGCACCAGCAACGGATCTTTGAACACCTCGCGCAGCTTGGCGAGCTGCACGCTGACCGAAGGTTGCGAGAGGTTGAGGCGCTGGGCGGCACGCGTGACGCTGCGCTCCGCCAGCAGCACGTCGAGCGTGAGCAGAAGGTTGAGGTCGAGCCGGTTGAAATTGTTCAACACTATTCCTGGAATTTTGAATATTCATTTCCAATATAGCTCGACCGTCCCTAACCTGCATGCATCGTCATTCAACACAACATGCAGCCGTGAAAATTCTTCTAGTTCATGCCCATCCCGAGCCTCGCTCACTCAACGGATCGCTCAAGCAGTTCATGGTGGAGCGCCTCGCGCAATCCGGGCACGAAGTGCGCGTGTCCGACCTGTACGCCATGCGATGGAAAGCGACGCTCGACGCGGACGATTTCTCGCACATCGAACCCGGTGCGCATTTCGATCCGGTGACCGACTCTTTGCGGGCATTCGAGGCCGGCACCCAGCCCGATGACGTGGCTACCGAGCAGGCCAAGCTGCTGTGGGCGGACGCCGTGATCTTTCAGTTTCCGATGTGGTGGTACACGATGCCGGCCATTCTCAAGGGATGGATCGACCGGGTCTACGCCTATGGCTTTGCCTATGGCGTGGGCGAGCACTCCGACACGCATTGGGGCGACCGCTTCGGCCAGGGGGTGATGAGCGGCAAGCGCGCGATGCTGGTGGTTACCACCGGTGGCTGGGCTTCGCACTACAGTGCCCGCGGCATCAACGGGCCGATGGAAGACCTGCTGTTTCCCATTCACCACGGGGTGCTGTACTACCCGGGATTCGACGTGCTGCCGCCCTATGTGGTCTACCGCACCGGCAAGGTCGATGCTGCCGCCTACGCAAGAATCACGGAAGAACTCGGCCGCCGCCTCGACACGCTGTGGACGACGGAGCCGATTCCGTTTCGCCCGCAGAACTTCGGCGACTACGACATCCCCGCACTCACGCTGCGCGATGAAATTGCGCCGGGCGAATCGGGCTTTGCGGTGCACACCGTACCGAAGAAGTGCGAGAACCTGCGCTAGCAGCGACACCACCAAGGCGGCGCCGCTGCCCTACCCCAGTTACTCCGCCTCGATGCCGGCAGCCTTGACGATTCGGCCCCACTTCTGCGACTCCGCAGTCTGGAACTTGGCGAGCTCTGCCGGCGAAGTGGTGAACACCTCGGTGCCGGTGGGCTCATAGAACGCCGTCTTGGCCGACTCGCTCTTTGCCGCTTTCACCAGCAGTTCGTTAAGCCGCTTGACCACCGCCGGCGGTGTCTTTGCGGGCGCATAGGCTGCAAACCAGTAGCCCATTTCATAGCCTTTCACGCCAGCCTCTGAAATGGTGGGCACGTCAGGCGCCAGCGGCGAACGCGCGGCGCTCGAAACACCCAGCGCGCGCAGCTTGCCGCCCTTGACCTGCGGCAGGCCGGTGGCCGCGTCGGTGATCATCATGTGGATCTGCCCGCCCAGCAGGTCGGTAACGGCCAGCGTGTTGCTCTTGTAGGGCACGTGCAGCAGCTTGATGTCTGCCATCTGCTGCAGCAGTTCGCCCGCCATGCGGCTGGACGAACTGCCGCTGCCGAAGCTGTACTTGCCGGGCTCCTTCTTTGCGAGCGCCACGAACTCGGCCACGCTCTTGGCCGGGAACGAAGGGTTCACCACCATGATCTGCCCGCCCTTGCCCAGCGCGGCGATGGGCGCAAAGTCTTTCACCGGGTCGTACGGCAACTTCTTGAAGAGGTGCTCGTTGGCGGCGTGCGTGGTGTTGGTGGTGATCAGCACCGTGTAGCCGTCGGCGGCAGCCTTGGCCACCTGCTGCGAGGCGATGAAGCCGCTGGCGCCGGCCTTGTTGTCGATGACGACCGGCTGCTTCGTTTCGGCCGTGATGCTGTTGCCCAGCGCACGGGCAATCTGGTCGGTGGCCGTGCCGGCCGCAAAGGGCACCACGAAGGTGATGGGCTTTTCTGGAAAGGCCTGCTGCGCGTGGCCAAGCAGCGGCGCCAGGGCCAGTGCGGCGGCCGAAAGAGTCAGGGAACGTCGTTTCATTGTTTTGTCTCCGGATGGATGGGTGAAGAAAAGAATCGGATTGCCGCTATTGCCCCGCCAGCAGCGGCACAAGCGGGCGTGGCACTCGGATGGGCATGTCCAGCAGCAGGAACGAGAGCGCCTTCCCGTGCGCATCGAGGTTGAGGGCATCGTTGACGCCGCCGTCGAGCACCGCATCGAGCACGAAGTTCATCGCATGCAGCCTGGGCAGCAAGAAGCGCTGCACCCGCGCAGGCGCGCGGTGGCGGAACTGCGCGGCTACGCTTTCCGGCGTGAGCTGTTCGGCCAGCATGGGGTAAAGATCGGGATGCCAAGCGATGACGCTGATGTTGGAGCGGTCGCCCTTGTCGCCGGTGCGGCCATGGGCGGCGCGATAGAGCGGTACTTCCATGAAGTCTGTCGGCGTGTTCATGCCAAGGCCTCCGCGCCGAGCAGTTCGAAACGCACCGGCACCGCTTCACGCGGCAGCAGGCACGACAAGGTATTGAGCCGCGGCGTGAGCGCAGTGCGCACGCCGCCTCCGCCCGCGGGCCCGCAGGTGTACAGCGCCATCACTTCGCGTGCAAGCCGCTCTGCCTGTGCGCGCTCCGCATGCGCGGCCGCAACGCGCAGCCGCACGTCACGCAGGCCGGTGTCGGATGTGTCCGCGAGCATGCGGCCGCCGTCGTCGCCAAGAATGCTCAACGCGCCGATCAGGTCCACGCGCAGCGCAAGGCCGTCGAGCCGGCTGCGCAGCACGTCTGCCGCAAGGCGCGCACGCGCCTCGGCGCGCGGACCCGCATAAGAAATCTCGCCCTCGGCCAACCAGCCGCCTTCGTGGCACACATTCACCTTGTAGTGGCTGGGCCGTGCATGGCCGCGAACGCCCGAGAGCGCCACGCGATTCGCGGCCCCTGGCAGCTGGATGACCTCTGCTTCGGCAATGTCGGCCACCACGTCGGGCGTGAGGTAGGCGCTCGGATCGTGCACCTCGTACAGCAGCTGCTCCTTCACGGTCGCCTCGCTCACGAGCCCGCCGGTGCCATCGGCCTTGCCGATGGTGCAGCGTCCGTCGGCATCGATCTCCGCAACAGGAAAGCCCACTTTTTCAAGGCCCGGTACATCCTTGAAGCCGGGGTCGGCAAAGTAGCCGCCGCAGACCTGCGCGCCGCATTCGAGCAAGTGGCCGGCCATGGTGGCACGGCCCAACCGGTGCCAGTCGTCCGCACGCCAGCCGAAGTGCGACATGGCCGGGCCAACCGCAAGGGACGGGTCGGCCACACGGCCGCACACCACGATCTGTGCGCCCGCGTCGAGCGCCGCGGCGATGGGCTCCGCGCCAATGTAGGCGTTGGCACTGACGATGCGGAGGCCCTCCATCTGCGCGCCAAGCGCTTCGTGCAGCAGCGCGCGATGTGCGGGGCCGGAAAGGTCGTCGCCCTCCACCACCGCAATGCGCGGCGCAACGGCACCCAGTTCGCGCGCCATGCGCGCAATGTGGCGGGCCGCCGCGCGCGGGTTGGCCGCGCCAAAGTTGCTCACGATGCGAATGCCGTGCGCCAGGCACCGTGCCAGCACGGGCCGCAGCATGGCGTCGAGCAAGGGCTCGTAGCCCGCGTCGGGGTTGCCCTGGCGGCGCAGTTGGGCGAGCGCGAGCGTGCGCTCGGCCAGCGTTTCGAAGATCAGGAAAGCGCGTTGTTCCGCGGGGCCGCCTTGCAGCCGGGCGATCAGCGTGTCGACCACCGGCCCGGCCGCGTCGGTGCGGTCGCCGGAAAAGCCGGCAGCGCAGCCGATCAGCAGTGGGGGCGATGCAGTGGCGTTCATCGAGGCGGACTGTAGGCAGCCCGCCGTCATCCGTAAAATCGAAAATTCAGATCAATTGATCCAAATTTCGGATCATTACTCCAGCCGGATGCCGACCTTGCCGATGATGGCCCCCCACTTGCGGCCCTCGCTGTCGATGAAGGACCTGAACTCTTCCGTCGAGCCGCCGCCCGCCACGAGCCCCTGATTGGCCAGCAGCTCGCGCACGGCCGGCTCTTGCAGCACGTTGTTCACGTCGGCGTTGATGCGGCGAACCACATCGGGCGGCGTGCCGCTTGCGGTGAACAGGCCGTTCCAGGCCAGCGATTCGAAACCGGGGTAGCCGGACTCGGCGACCGTGGGCAGCTCTTTCATGAGCTCGGAGCGCTTTGCGCTGGTGATCGCCAGCAGCTTGATGCGCTTGCCCTGGATGAGCGGCAGCAGTGCCGGCGCCACGGTGAACAGCGCCTGCGTATCGCCCGCCGCCACCGAAAGCCCTGCCGGCGGCGAGCCCGCGTAAGGCACATGCACAGCCTCTATGCCCGCGGTGCTGCGAAACAGCTCCATCGTGAGATGGGATGAACTCCCCGCTCCCACCGACGCATAGCTGAACCCGTTGCCCTGCTTCTTTGCCCAAGCCACGAATTCCGGCAATGTGGTGGCGGGATTGCTCGCCTGCACCGCCAGCACGTTGGGCTGCGATGTCGTGAGCACGATGGGTACCAGGTCGCGCGCGGGTGCATACGGCATGCGGCTGTACATGTAGGGGCCGAAGGCAATCGGCCCGTTGAAGCCGATGCCCAGCGTGTACCCGTCATGCGGCGCCTTCGCCACCGCGTCCATGCCGATCAGGCCGCCTGCGCCCGGCTTGGTCTCGATGACGACGGGCTGCTTCCACATCGTTCGCAGCCGGTCTGCCAGCGTGCGGGCGATCAGGTCGAGCGAGCTGCCGGGCGGCGCGGGAACGATGACGCGAACGGGTTTGGCGGGCCACTCCTGCGCCTGGGCGCCGAGGCCCATTGCGCATGCGAGAAGGAATACAGCGAGCTTGCCTGTGTTGTTCATTTTCAAGATCCTGGCCTGAGCCGACCGGCTACCTTAGCTCAGCATTGCGCCGCTGGTGTGCCCAAAGAAAAAGCCGGGCCTGCTTTCGCAGGACCGGCCTCTGGCGCACGTCGTCATTGCAGACGAGGTGTGGCTGCTACGGCAACTACAGGGGCAGAGCGTCGCCGCGCGCGGCAGCATAGGCTTGGGCACGCACCGTTGCACGGTCTACCGCGCCCGCCACCATCGGGGCAACACCCGACGAGGCGCCTTCGGCGTACGGATCGGCGCTGCGAACCGTGGCCACCGCTTCGGCGCGTACGGCTTCGCGACTGTTCATGGCGACCGGCGCAGAGGTTGGTCCCGAATCGGCACCGGTGGCGTAGGGATTGCCCACACGCGCGGCAACCACAGCGCCGGCGGCCACGTCGGCGCGGCTTTCGGCGGAGGTCAGGGGATGGACGCCTTCATAGGTTTCGGCATGGGCGACGCCAGCGGCGGTTACCAGGGCCAATGCAGCGGCGGAAAAGAGCTTGGAGGCGGTCATTCAGTTTCCTTTGTTCAATGACTTGAAGTTGGTTGGAGATGCTTCGAACCGTTTTCGCTTGATGGGCAGGTCCGTAAAACAATTCTGCGACCACATCTAAGTACAAACCCTTGGCGAGTGGAATCCCGGCAATCGCGACGTGGAAACGGTGCGCCCGCCTTTGAAACAACGCGCGAAAGCTGATATGGCTCAGCAGCAGGCCTTCGCGCACAGGCATGATGCGGCCTACCAGATCGGCCCGGAAAGCCTGAGGGCCTTCCTCACGACCCGCCCGCTGGCCCAGAGGGAGCAACATCAATGAAAGCACCGCCACGACTGCAGTCGCTGGTCGACGAAGGCCTGATCGACACGGTGGTACGCCAGCTGATGAGCGGCAAGGAAGCCATGGTGTACGTGGTGCGCTGCGGCGACGAGACACGTTGCGCCAAGGTCTACAAGGAAGCCGACAAGCGCAGCTTTCGCCAGGCCGTCGACTACACCGAGAACCGCCGCGTGCGCAATTCGCGCGAAACGCGCGCCATGGCAAAGGGCACCCGCTTCGGCCGACAAGTGACCGAGGCCATCTGGCAAAGCGCCGAGGTCGATGCGCTCTACCGCCTTGCGGCAGCCGGCGTGCGCGTGCCGGTGCCCTACAACTTTCTTGAAGGCGTACTGCTGATGGAGTTGGTGACCGACGCCAATGGCGATGCGGCGCCGCGCCTCAACGACGTGGCCTTTACGCCCGAAGAAGCGGTGCGCCACCACGGCAGCCTGCTCAAAGAGGTGGTACGCATGCTGTGCGCAGGCGTCGTGCATGGCGACTTGTCGGAGTTCAATGTGCTGCTGTCGGCCGACGGACCGGTGGTCATCGACCTGCCGCAGGCGGTGGACGCGGCGGGCAACAACCACGCCAGGCGCATGCTGCTGCGCGACGTGGAGAACCTGCGCAACTTCTTCGGCCAGTTTGCGCCGGAGCTGCTGGGCACGCACTATGGCGACGAGATCTGGCACCTGTATGAGCGCGGCCTGCTGCGCGTCGAATCGGTGCTGACCGGCACCCACGTGCGCGAAACCGGGCCCGTCGACCTGGGCAATGTGCTGCGCGAAGTGGACGATGCGCGCCAGGAAGAAGCAGCGCGGCGCGTGCGCATGCAGCTGCCGCGGCTTTAGTCTTTAGCCTGGTGCGAGACGAGGCAGCCCGTCACGGGCGTTCGTTTCGCAGTTCGCGCAGTTGCTCTTCGGCGCGCTCCAGCTCCGAGCGGAGCGTGCGGATTTCCTGCTCGAGCTTGTCGATGCGGGCCGTACGGCTCTGCTGAGACTCCGTCCCGTGGCAACGCGTGCGCAGCGCTGCGAGGGTTTCGGCAAGCTGCCGCCGGCGCAGCATCTGGCCCCGGGAACGGGCCAGGTCCATCTCCCGCTCGAGTGCGGTTTCTTCCGCCTCGCAAGACGCGCCTTCCCCCGGCTTCGCGTGCTCCGCCGGTTGGGCGAAGGCGTGGGCCGTCCAAGCCAGAACAAGGGCCAACAGCCAGCGCTTCATGCGCGGCTCCCTCCGCGCTCTCGAGAGTTGACTGACCAATCGACATCCATTGCGGCTCCAGTTGCATGTGCGGTGCAGACGCCCGCGTCCGGGCGCATTCTGTCCCAGTTGGAAGAAAAGGCCTCAGGCCAGTTCCTCTACCCGCAGCACCGTTACCGCGCCCGCCACATCCGGGTGCGCCTGGAGCGCGTGCACCGCCAAGTCCATCGCCCCCTGCCGCACCGGTTGCGTCAGCACCAGCACCTGAGGGCCGGTGCCGGGCTGCGGCGCCGCAAGGGCTACTTGGCGCACCGGCAACTGCTGGCCAGCCGCCCAGCTTGCCACCGACTCGATGGCGCTTGCGGCATGCACGGGCACCCGCAGGTAGTGCGGCGAACACACATCGGCACGGGCAACCACCGGCAGCGTCGTCATTGCGTGCGCATGGAAACCCAGGTGCGGCACGCGCTGCGCGGCGCTGGTGCCGGGCAGCCGGGCCACATCGACCAGGTCGGCAATCACCGCCGACGCGGTCTGCTCGGAGCCGGCACCCGCACCGTAGTACATCGTCACGCCGGCGGCATCGCCCTTGACCATGACGCCGTTCATCGACCCGTTCACGTGGGCCATGAGGTGAGAGGCCGGCACCAGTGCGGGCTGGACGCGCAGCTCCACGCCCTCTTTCCGCCGCCGCGCCACGCCCAGCAGCTTGATGCGGTAGCCCAGCTGCTCGGCGCAGGCCACGTCCACCCGCTGTAGGGCCGTGATGCCTTCCACCTGCACGTCATCGAAGCGCACCTGGGTGCCGAATGCGTTGGAGGCCAGCAGCGAGAGCTTGTGCGCGGCGTCGATGCCCTCGACGTCGAAGGCCGGGTCGGCCTCGGCGTAGCCCAGCGCCTGGGCCTGTGCGAGCGCGGCGCCGAAATCCAGGCCCTCGTCGCGCATCTTGCTCAGGATGAAATTGGTGGTGCCGTTGATGATGCCCGCCACCCACTCGATGCTGTTGGCCGCAAGGCCTTCGCGCAGCGCCTTGACGATGGGAATGCTCACCGCCACGGCACCTTCATAGGCCACGGCCACGCCATGCTCCCGCGCGGCCGCAAAAATCTCGGCGCCGTGCACCGCGAGCAAGGCCTTGTTGGCGGTGACCACATGCTTGCCGTGGGCAATGGCAGCCAGCACCCAGTCGCGTGCCGGGCCGGTGCCGCCCGCCACCTCGACCACCACATCGACGTCAGGATGCGCGGCAACGCGCATCGGATCGTCCGTGAGCGGGACGTTCCCGCCCACGACATCGGCGGCCCGTGCCAGGTTGCGCGCCGCGACCATCACCACCTCGATCGGCCGTCCGGCGCGGCCTGCAATTTCTGCCTGGTTGCGTGCCAGCACGCGAAAGGTGCCAGAGCCGACGGTGCCAATGCCGATCATGCCCACGCGCAGGGCGCGGACGGCCGCGCTGCGGCTGGGCAAGGGTTCGAGTGACTGGACTGGATCGCGGTACATGGAAATCTCCGGATGAAAAAACAAAAACCCAGCTGCCAGAGCTGGGTTTCAATCATTCGGGGAGAAGAGCGATACACCAGGTGGCTGCCGAAACGGCCACCTGCGCGTGCTCAGGTGGCCGCGGTGGTAATGGTGGTAATCATTCGTGCAACCAATGCCCCATTCGCCCGCGCAAAAGCAGGCGGCATCATGCGAGCCATGGAGGCGACGCAATCGGCAGTGGGGAAGAAGCGGCAAGACATGAGGCAGCCAGTGTACAGGAGCTTGCCGGGGCATTGCGCACGCTTTGCCGTGCCAACCTGCGGAAATATAGGGAGCAGGCCTACAGAACCGGGCCGGCCGAAGGCCTAGCGTCGTGAGCAAGCAAAGAACTGCAGAACGGCATAACCAGGAGGCAGCACCATGAAGAATTTCGTCCTAGAACCCAATATGCGAGCGACCATCGGCGGCGCTTTCTATCCGACCGGCTACTCGATCGTGATGTTTCCGAGCGCGGAAGATGCGAACCGCATCGGCCATCAGCTGCTTCAAAAGGGTGTGAGCGGCGACGAGATCTACCTGATTCCCCCTGAAACGGTGCTCGAGGAAATCACGCCCACGGTGAAGGAGTCGGACGACCCGCTGCCTTCGGCGGGCACCGACGCCGCCACCGTTCGCGCGTACACCAAGCTAGCCCGCGAAGGCCACACGGCCTTGCTGGTCAGGACGAAGAACGAAGAAGCGGCAAACCGCGTGATGGACGTGGTGCGTGCCGTGCCCTATTCAATCGCCCAGCGCTACCGCACGCTCGTTATCGAAGACCTCTGAAGCCCCTGAAGCGCTTGCACCAGGCGGCTAAGCAGCTGCCGCGGCCCGCCGCACCACGTCGCGGGCCATGGCCTGTGCGAGTTCGTGCTCTCCAAGAAAAACCGTTGCGGCCGTCTGCTGCGTGAGCAGCCGGGCTTCGTCTTCGTTGTGGCTGCGGATCACGGTCTCGATTGCGGGGTTGAGCGTGCGCGCGGTTTCCATCATCTGGCGCACGTTGAGGGCGTCGGGCGTAGCAACCACCAGCACGCGGGCCCGCGCAATGTGCGCCTGAATCAGCACGGCCGGGTCGGCCGCATCGCCCCACACCGCGGCAACGCCGGCTTCGCGCAGCTTCTCGACCAGCTCGCGGTTCTGCTCGGCCACCACATAGGGGATGTCGTTGGCCTCCAGCTCGGCCGCAATGCGACGCCCGACCCGCCCGTAGCCCACCAGCACAACCTGCCGTGAGAGGTACCTGGCCTCTGTGGTGGTCGGCAATTCGGCCAATGGATGGTCGCGCGACTCGACCCCGCGCGCCAGCGGCATGCGGGCATGCAGCCATTTTTGCAACGGAGCGACAAGGCTGAACCACAGCGGATTGGTGGCAATGGAAATCAACGCCCCGGCCAAAATGAGGCTCTGGCCCTCGGCCGGCAGCACGCCGAGCGTGACGCCAAGCCCCGCCAGGATGAACGAGAACTCCCCAATCTGCGCGAGGCTCGCGCTCACGGTGAGCGCGGTACCCAAGGGGTAGCGAAACGCCAGCACAAGCGCACAGGCGGCAACCGACTTGCCCAGCACGATCACCCCCACCACGGCCAGCACCTGCAGCGGACGGTCGATGAGCACCGAGGGGTCGAACAGCATGCCCACCGATACGAAGAACAGCACCGCGAAGGCATCGCGCAGCGGCAGCGACTCCTGTGCCGCGCGGTGGCTGAATTCCGACTCGCGCATGACCATGCCCGCGAAGAACGCGCCCAGCGCAAACGACACGCCGAACAGCGCCGCCGACGCAAACGCAATGCTGACGGCCGCTGCAATCACGCACAGCGTGAACAGTTCGCGCGAGCCGGTTCGCGTCACCTGCCAGAGAATCCACGGAAAGGCCCGCCTTCCGACCACGAGCATGAGCGCCACGAAGCCGCCCACCTGCAGCAGCGTGAGCCCGAGCGTCTGCCAGAGCGGGTCGGCGGCACCTGCTGCATCGGCGGCGGCGGCATGGCCGCCCAGGGCGCCCGCGAGCGGCGGCATCAGCACCAGAACCAGCACCATGGCCAGGTCTTCGACCACCAGCCAACCGACGGCAATACGGCCGGTGAACGAATCGAGAATGCCCAGGCTTTCGAGCGCCCGCAGCAGCACGACCGTGCTTGCCACCGAGAGCGCCAGCCCGAAGACCAGCGCCTCGCCCCAGGACCAGTCCCACCAGAGTGCCAGTGCACCGCCAAGCAGCGTGGCCACCGCAATCTGCGCCAGTGCGCCGGGCAAGGCGATCTTGCGCACCGCCAGCAGGTCGTCGAGCGAAAAATGCAGGCCCACGCCGAACATCAGCAGCATCACGCCTATTTCGGCCAGCTGCGCCGCAATGCCGGCATCGGCCACGAAGCCCGGCGTGAAGGGCCCGATGATCACACCCGCCAGCAGGTAGCCGACCAACGCGGGCAGCCGCAGGCGCACCGCAAAAAAGCCGAACACAAGTGCCAGCCCCAGGCCGGCGGCGATGGTGTTGATGAGTGAAACACTGTGGGGCATCGCTCCATTTTGCAGGAGCGATGCGCGGCCTTTTACTTCCGCAGGCCTTTCGCCGGGGGCCTTCATCGGCCCCTGCGCGTGATCAGTCGGCCATCTTGCTGACGCGCGCACCTTCGAGCACTTCAGGCTCTTGCGACTCGACCCAGCTCTCGTTGTTGAGGCCGGCGCGCAAGCGTTCGGTGTCGAGCTCATTGGTCCACTTGGCCACCACGATGGTGGCCACGCCGTTGCCGATCAGGTTGGTCAGCGCGCGCGCCTCGGACATGAAGCGATCGATGCCCAGGATGAGCGCCAGGCCGGCCACCGGCACATGGCCCACGGCCGACAGCGTGGCCGCCAGCACGATGAAGCCGCTTCCGGTAACGCCCGCCGCGCCCTTGGACGTCAGCAGCAGCACGGCCAGCAACGTGATCTCCTGCGTCAGCGTCATCGGCGTGTTGGTGGCCTGCGCAATGAACACCGCCGCCATCGTCAGGTAGATCGAAGTGCCGTCCAGGTTGAACGAATAGCCGGTCGGAATGACCAGCCCCACGCAAGCCTTGTTGGCGCCCAGGTTTTCCATCTTCTCCATCATGCGCGGCAGCACCGATTCGGACGACGAAGTGCCCAGCACGATCAGCAGTTCTTCCTTGATGTACTTGATGAACTTCCAGATGCTGAAGCCGTGGAAGCGCGCAATGAGCCCCAGCACCACAAAGATGAACAGCAGGCAGGTCAGGTAGAACGTGCCCATCAGCTTGCCGAGCGAGAACAGGCTGCCCAGGCCGTACTTGCCGATGGTGAAGGCCATGGCACCAAAGGCGCCGATGGGTGCGAGCTTCATGATGTAGCCGACGATCACGAAGAGCACGTGCGAGCCCTTCTCGATCACGTCGAACACCAGCGTGCCGCGCCCGCCGAAGCGGTGCAGCGCAAAGCCGAACAGCACCGCGATGAGCAGCACCTGCAGGATTTCGCCCTTGGCAAAGGCGTCGACCACCGTGGTGGGAATCACGTTGAGCAGAAAGTCGACCGTGCCGGTCATCTTGCCCGGGCCGGTGTAGGAGGCAATCGCCTTGGTGTCGAGCGTGGCGGGGTCGATGTTCATGCCCGCGCCGGGCTGCAGCACGTTGACCAGCAGCAGCCCGACCACGAGCGCAACGGTGCTCACGATCTCGAAGTACAGCAGTGCCAGGCCGCCGGTCTTGCCGACCTTCTTCATGTCTTCCATGCCGGCAATGCCCACCACCACCGTGCAGAAGATGATCGGCGCAATGATCATCTTGATGAGCTTGATGAAGCCGTCGCCGAGCGGCTTCATCGATTCGCCGATGGCGGGATAGAAATGCCCGAGCAGCACGCCGATGATCACTGCCGTGATCACCTGAACGTAAAGGGAACGGTAAAGGGGGAGTTTCTTGGTTGGTGTGATTGTTGTGTCTGCCATGTCATGCCTCCAGGGGGTGCAAAACTTTATGACCCTTTTCGCCGCTTTCCATTCGTAGAAGCCACATCGCCGAAAACGAAAAAACCCGCCGAAGCGGGTTTTTCGATCAGGTTGCGGTCAGCATGATCAGTGCATGTGGAGCCCGCCGTTGACCGAGAAGTCGGCCCCGGTGGAGTAGCCGCCCTCGTCCGTGGCAAGCCACGAGATGATGGAGGCAATTTCGCTCGGCTCGCCCAGGCGCTTGACCGGGATGGTGGCCACGATCTTGTCGAGCACTTCCTGGCGAATGGCTTTCACCATGTCGGTGCCGATGTAGCCCGGGCTCACGGTATTGACCGTGACGCCCTTGCTCGCCAGCTCTTGCGCCAGCGCCATCGTGAAGCCGTGCATGCCGGCCTTGGCCGCCGAGTAGTTGGTCTGCCCCGCCTGGCCCTTGGCGCCGTTCACCGAGCTGATGTTGATGATGCGGCCCCAGCCCTTCTCGACCATGTCGCCCACCACCTGCTTGGTGACGTTGAACATGCTGTTGAGGTTGGTCTCGATGACCGCGCTCCAGTCTTCGGGCGTCATCTTCAGGAACATGCGGTCCCGCGTGATGCCGGCGTTGTTGACGAGCACGTCGATGGCGCCGTGCGCCGCCTTTGCGGCGGAAAATGCTTCGACTGTGGATTGCCAGTCGCCGACATTGCCGACCGACGCGTGGAACTCGAAGCCCAGGGCCTTCTGCTCGGCCAGCCATTTGGCATGGTCGCGCGTGGGGCCGCAGCCTGCGACGACAGTAAAGCCGTCTTTGAAAAGGCGCTGGCAGATGGCAGTTCCGATGCCACCCATGCCTCCGGTGACATATGCAACTTTCTTGCTCATGAAATTTTCCTTGATGTGTGCGAAGCAAAAGCCTGAACGGCCGCCTTCACTCTAGCGAGTTTCGAGCCATCGTTCTCTGAGGAAAACACTGAGCCAAGCTTGCAACCAGCTGTCACGGCACGGCCAATATGCAACCAGATGCGCGAGTCTGTACCTTCTTGCTCGTTTTGCCGCGCGTCAGGAGTTCGAAAGTATGAGTTTCACCCCGCGGCACACGCCGCTGGCGACCAACGCAGTGACAACAAGCATTGCAGCCGTGTGAACGCCGACCGCCGCAAGCGCCAGCATCAGCGAACCCGATGCGCCTGCCTCCCGTGCGGCTGTCTCGCCCATGCACAGCGGAATGAGCGCAGGCACCAGCATCAACCCGGCGCCTTGCGCGGTTGCCATCATGAAAGACCAGAGCGCCAGCCCTGCGTGCCCCGCCGGCGCACGCACCGCCTTGGGTGTGCGGCCCGAGAAGTGCAGCACTGCAAAGACGACGACCAGGCAGCCCGCCACCAGTTGCAGCACCACGCGGTCCACCGACATGCCGAACGCGACCGCCGCAGCCACCAACGCAACCGACGCGGCGTGCCCGGCCGCGATGGGCACCAAGGCCCGCAGCGCCTGGCCCCGTTTTTTCGACCGCACGCCCCAGGCGGCGGCCCACATCCAGCCGGTGGCAGGGTTCAGGCCATGGAGGGCGCCGACACCCGCCACCACCAACCAGGGCCAGAGGCTTTCCATGGCATGCCTTCGCGGTCGGCCCGGTTGCCGGTCAGTTCGACGGATGGCAGCACGCGTGGGCTGCCGGCTTTGCGGCCGGCGCCGGCTCGTAGCGATCGTGGTGGCGCACCCAGTCCATGGTGTAGACCGCGTTGTGCTCGTCGCGGCCCTTGGGGGTGAGATCGAGCAGGTTGTAGGTGCCCATCATCACTTCGACGCCGCGCTCGTAGGTCGAGTAGGTGTGGAAGACCTCGCCCGCATCGTCCTTGTAGAACACGCTGATGCCGGGTGCCTCCTCGGCCGGAAAAGGCCGCACGCTGTAGTTGTAGTAGACCTCGCCCTTGCCCTCGGCCCATTGTTCCGACGTGAAGCTCACGCCGAAGTCGTAGTTGAAATCGCTGCCGTACGCCGACACCCACCTGAACTGCCAGCCCATGCGCCGGCGAAAGCGCTCGATCTGCCCGAGCGGCGCGCGGGACACAGTCAGCAGCGTGACGTCGCGGTTTTCCAGGTGCACCTTCATTCCGTCGACGTGGTCGGCCATGTAGGAGCAGCTCGGGCAGCCCTGCTCCCAATCGGGGCCGAGCATGAAATGCTGCACCAGCAACTGGCGGCGGCCCTCGAACAGGTCGGCCAGCGCGCGCGGGCCATCGGGCGTGTCGAAGATGTAGTTCTTCTCGACGCGGGTCCACGGCAAGGCGCGACGCTCGCGGGCAATCTGGTCGCGCAGCTGCGTCAGTTCCTTTTCGCGTGCCAGCAGCGCCTTGCGCTGGGCGAGCCAACGGTCCTTCGCAACGACGGGGTGGTTGGCAACGCTTGCTTCGGCAACGGTGGTGTTCATGGCGATGTGCTCCTTGGCTCGATGAATCGTTTTGCGGGCGAATGCGTTCACGCCCTGGCAGCCGCTTTGGGGCGCCGCACGGCACGGACTTTTCCGCTGCCTCCGCCGCCGCAATAGAAAAGGTCTCCCCCGTCGGATTCGAGCCCGCTCACACCGGTGCCGCGCGGCATTTCGAGCCGCTCGAGCACGGCGCCGCTTTCGGGGTTGATGCGGCGGAGCTCGCTCTCGTCGCCCTCCCAGGTGCCATGCCACAGCTCGCCGTCGACCCAGGTCACCCCGGTAACGAAGCGGTTGGACTCGATGGTGCGGAGCACCGCGCCGGTGGCCGGGTCGATCTGGCGGATCTTGCGGTCGCGGTACTGCCCCACCCACAGGCTGCCCTCGGCCCAGGTGAGCCCCGAGTCGCTGCCGTTGCCGGGCGCGGGAATCGATGCCACCACCGTGCCGGTCACGGGGTCGATCTTGTCGATGCGCGCCTCGGTGATCTGATACAGGTAAGTGCCGTCGAAGGCGGTGCCGGCGTCTCCGGCGCAAGCCAGCGTGCGCGTGGTCTTGCCGCTCACCGGGTCGAAGGCAATCAGGCCGTCGCGCGTGGCGGCCCAGACGCGCTGCCCGTCGTGGGTCACGCCGCCCACGCTCGCCTCACCGGCCAAGGGCCCGTACTCGCGAACGATTTCGGCTGCACTCGCCGTAATGGCGGCCTGGTCCTTGCCTGCCTTGCTGCTGCTACTGCTCATCGCTGCTCCTTGTTTGGGCCCCACGCCGGGGCCTTGGAGGCAACTCTATTCAATCGGCAGGGCGGCGGGGAGTAACAAGATCGTCGTGAATCCGGTCAGCGGCGGCGACAGCCAGCGCTGCGCCCTCGCCCGCCCGATGGCGCGCACACGGCCGGTAGCTTCCAGTTCGGCGAGCGCGCGCTGCACGGTGCGCTGGCTGGCCCCCAAGGCCAGCGCCAGCGCCGAGGTCGACCATGCCGCTCCGTCGGAGAGCAGCGCCAGCAGCGAGGCCTGCTCGCCGTCGATGGGCGGTGCCAGCACGGCAACCTCGCGCCCGCCGCGCGGCTTGAGCACGAATCCCCGCGCCGTCGCCTCGATGCCCGCGAGCGGCGCGATGAGAGCGCGCAGCCTGCCGACCTCGACCCGCAGGCGCGCCCGGAGCGTCTCGTCGGGGTGGCGGGTATTGAACGCATAGGCAATCAGCGCTTCGCGATCGACGTCCCCTGGCCACGCCTCGGCCAGCGCGCGCGCCAATGCAAACAGCACCGGGCGCCGGGCCAGCGGCCGCCATGCATCCCCGGCGCCAACGCCGCGGCGGCATGCATCGACCACCAGCGCATCCGATGCCAAAAGAGCCTCCACCTCTTGCAGGCGCAGCGTCTCTTCGCCACCGGCCGAGCGGCGCCGCGCGGCGGGACGATCTAGCGCGGCCCGCGCTTCCGCCACCTCGGCCAGGAGCGCCGGCACGCGCGCGCGTTCGGCCGCCTCATGTGCGCGGTCGAGTGCCGCCTGCGCCATGGCGGTGCGCAGCGATCGCAGCGCCAGCTCGGCCGCGGTCAGCTCGGCCACGGCCGCCAGCGACGGCGGTAAACCGCGCGCATCGAGCGGGGCCAGCGTTGCCGCCGCGTCGCCGAGCCGGCCGAGCAGCAGGAACTTGCGCGCCGCGATCAGCCGCGCCTGCAGCGCATTGCCGTGGTCGGCATGCGCCTCGAGCGTGGAGGCCGCTGCGGCAAGCAATCGCGGCGATCCCCCAAGGTCCCGCATGGCCAGCGCCACCTCGGCCTCGGCAACAAGGCAGCGGGCGCGCGCCAGTTCCTCGTGGGCGCCAAAGCCGCGGGCGGCCCGCCGAAGGAGCTCGCGCGCACGTGGATGCTCGCCAAGCTGCGCCATGGCAATGCCGCGCAGGGCCAGCGCAGGCGGGTCGTCGCGCAAGGCAACCCGCTTGAGTGCGCCGAGCGCATCGCCGGCGGCAAGGGCGCGCGCGGAGGCGGCGATCAGGGAATCCATAGGTTGCGGAGGTTACCCCGCCCTGCCGGTCAGCCCACTGGAGTTGTACAGTACAACCTCTTTTCAGAAAGGAGGCCCGGTCTTGAAATCTTCCAACACGCAGGCCGATTTGAAGTTTCCCAGGCCGCTGGTCACCGTCGACGTCGTCATCTTTACCGTGCTGGATGATGAGTTGAAGGTCGTTCTGATGCGCCGCCCCAGTGAGGCCCACGAGCCGTTTCCGGGACGCTGGGCCCTGCCGGGCGGGTTCATCGACGTCGACAAGGACGCCAGCCTGCTCGGCTGCGCCTTGCGCAAGCTGCAAGAAAAGACCGGTGTTTCTGCGCCGTACCTGGAGCAACTGGGCAGCTGGGGCGGCGCAAGCCGCGATCCGCGAGGCTGGTCGACCACGCATGCGTTCTTCGCACTCGTGCCCAGCCAGGACCTGGTGCTCGAAAAAGGAGCGAACGCCGCGCAGGTGGAATGGATCGAGGCCACTGCGGCCGCCCGCAAGCGCCTCGCCTTCGATCACGGCGAGATCCTCGAAGCCGCCATTGCCCGCCTGCGCAGCAAGGTCGAATACACCTCGCTCCCAGCCTTCCTGCTGGGCGAACCGTTCACCCTGCCGCAGCTGCAGCACACCTACGAAGTGGTGCTTGGCCGCCCGGTCGACAAGAGCGCGTTCCGCAAGCGGATGCTCGACGCCGGCTTCATGGAAGAAGCCGGCACGGTGGAAGGCACCTTCGGCCGCCCGGCCATGGGCTACCGCCTGCGCGACCGGTCCCAGGCCGCCCTGTTCCCCCGCACCTTCAGCCCGCGCGACTCTGCGGAGCCTGGCGCTTGACATTCTTCGAGTAAGTTGTACTATGCAACCCATATAGTTGCACAGTACAACTCAATAGAGAAAACCATGAAGCAGAGCATCCAATTTCTCCTGATCGATCCGCAGAACGACTTTTGCGACCTTCCCGCCAGTTGGCTTCCGGCAGACGCAGCCACCGGCGCGCAATTGCAGCCGGCGCTGCCGGTGGCCGGCGCGCATGCCGACATGCTGCGCGTGGCCGGGCTCATCCGCGAAGGCGCTCAAGGCATTGGCGGCATCACCGTTACGCTGGATTCGCACCACAGGTTCGACATTGCGCACCCCACGTTCTGGCAAACCCGCGATGGCGCCGATGTGCCTCCTTTCACGTCGATTTCCGCGGCCCAGGTCAATGCCGGCGACTACCGCCCGCGCGACCCTGCCGCCCTGCCCCGGGCAATGGCCTACATCGAAGAGCTCGAGCGCCGTGGCCGCTACACGCTGATGGTGTGGCCGGTGCACTGCGAGATCGGCAGCTGGGGCCACAACGTGCACGCCGCCGTCAAGGCCGCCTACAACGCCTGGGAGGACGAGCGGCTGCGCGTGGTGCAAAAAATCGGCAAGGGCAGCAACCCCTGGACCGAACACTACAGCGCCATCCAGGCCGAAGTGCCGGACAAAGACGATCCTGCCACCCGGCTCAACATGCCGCTGGTCGAGTCGCTCGATCGCGCCGACCTGATCGTGATTGCCGGAGAAGCCAGCAGCCATTGCGTAAAGGCCACCACCGAGCACATTGCCGCCAACCTCCCTTCCGGCAAGACCGCCAAGCTGGTGCTCGTTACCGATTGCATGAGCCCGGTGACCGGCTTCGAGGCGCAGCACCAGGCATTCCTGCAAGACATGGGCAACCGCGGCGCGCAGCTTCTCACCAGCGCCGAAGTGCTTTCCATATTGACCGCCAATACCTGAAGGACCGCACCATGCAACCCGTCATCCGCAGCCTGCTGGACACCGACCTGTACAAGTTCACCATGTGGCAGGCCATGCTGCACAGCAACCCGCAAACGCAGGCCGAGTACACCTTCGTCTGCCGCAACCAGCCGGCTTATCCGCTGGCCGAATTGCTTGCGGACGTGAACGAGCAGCTCGACCACCTCTGCACGCTGCGCTTCGCGCCCGGCGAACTCGCCTACCTTGGCGGCCTGCGCTACATCAAGAGCGACTTTGTCGACTTCCTGCGCATCTTCAGCTTCCAGCGCGAGTTCATCTCGGCCACGGTGGAAGGCGATGCGCTGCACATCCGGGCGGTGGGGCCGCAAGTCCACACCATGGCTTTCGAAATCTTCGTTCTGGCCATGGTCAATGAACTGTACTTCCGCCGCTTCGATGCGAAGGCTGCACTGGCCGAGGGCCGCAAGCGCCTGCAGGCCAAGATCGAGCTGCTGCGCGGGTTTGCACAAGAGCCGCCGGCCCGGCACCCGTTCGAGTTTTTCGACTTCGGCGTGCGCCGCCGCTTTTCGCGCGACTGGCAGCGCGAGGTGGTCACCACGCTCAAGCGCGAGGTGCCCATGTACTTCAAGGGCACTTCCAACGTGCTGCTCGCCAAGGAACTGGAGCTGGTGCCCATCGGCACCATGGCCCATGAATACCTGCAGACCTACCAGGCGTTGGGCGTGCGGCTGCGCGACTTCCAGAATGCGGCCCTCGAAGGCTGGGTGCAGGAGTACCGCGGCGACCTGGGTGTGGCGCTGACCGACGTGGTGGGCATGGACGCCTTTCTGGCCGACTTCGACCTGTACTTCGCCAAGCTGTTCGATGGCCTTCGCCACGACTCCGGCGACCCGGTCGTTTGGGGCGAAAAGGCGCTGGCGCACTACACCAGGCTGCGCATCGATGCGCACACCAAGCGGCTGGTGTTCTCCGACGGCCTGGATCTGCAGACGGCCATCCGGCTGTACCGCACCTTTGCCGACCGCACGCAGACCGGCTTCGGCATAGGCACCAACCTGACCAACGACGTCGGCCTTGTGCCGCTGAATATCGTGATGAAGCTCACCGGCTGCAACGGACAGCCGGTCGCAAAGCTGTCCGACAGCCCCGGCAAGACGCTGTGCGAAGACCAGACCTTCCTGGCGTACCTGCGCCAGGTCTTTCATATCGAAAGCTGAAAGCCATGCTCCGAATCACCGCCGCGCAACTCAACTACACCATCGGCGATCTTGCTGGCAACGCTGCGCTGATGATCGACGCCGCGCGCAAGGCTGCAGCAGACGAGGCCGACCTGGTCGTGTTTTCAGAGATGTCGCTCACCGCCTACTACCCGGCCGACCTGCTGGAGGAAGAAGGCTTCATGGACCGCGTGGAGGCCGCCTTCCAGGCGCTTCTTGCCGCATCGCGCCAGATGCCGGCGCTGCACTGGGCCGTGGGGTTGCCGGCGCGGCGCGAAGGTGCAGGCAAGAAGCTTCGCAATGTGCTGCGCGTGATCCGCGGGGGCGAAGTGCTGCTCGAATATGCCAAGCAGCTGCTGCCAACCTACAACATCTTCGATGAGCGCCGGCATTTCGAACCGGGGCCCGACGTGGCGCGTGTGCTTCGCATCCGCGATGCACAGGTAGGTTTGCTGATCTGCGAAGACGGCTGGAACGACGAGGGCCGGGACTACCTGGTGAATCCGTTCGAGCGCATGCGCGATGCGGCGCCCGACCTCGTGGTGTCGATCAACGCGAGCCCGTCGAACATCGGCAAGCGCGAACAGCGGCACCAGATTTTCAGCGCGGCAAGCCGCCGCAACGGCTTGCCGATTCTCTACGTCAACCAGGTGGGCGGCCACGACCAACTGGTGTACGACGGGGCGTCGTTCGCCGTCGAGCCCCAGGCCGGGGTGGTGTACGAAGCGCGGCGCTTTGCCGAGGACGTGAGCACGCTGTGCTTCGACAACGGACGTTTTCTCACGCCGGCCGGCAAGGCCCCGCCGCCGGTCGCGCCACAAGGCTTGCCCGCCCTGGAGTTCTATCGCCAGCAGATTGTGCTGGGCCTGCGCGACTATGCGCGCCGCTGCGGCTTCAGCCAGGCGGTCGTGGGCTCGTCGGGTGGCATCGATTCGGCGCTGACCCTGGCGCTGGCGGTCGAAGCGCTGGGGGCAGAGAACGTGGTCGGCATCACGATGCCCTCGAGCTTTTCATCGGAGGGTTCGGTCAGCGACTCCGAAGCCCTTTGCCGCAACCTGGGTGTGCCGCTGAAGCACCATGCCATTGCAGGCATCGTGTCGCAGTTCACGCAAGGTTTCGAATCGGCCCTGTCCAGCGAACTGCGCGGCGTGGCCCTGGAGAACCTTCAGGCGCGCGTGCGCGGCACCATTCTCATGGAGTACTCCAACAGCTTCGGCCACCTGCTGCTGACCACGGGCAACAAGTCCGAGATCTCGGTCGGCTACTGCACGCTTTATGGCGACACCAACGGCGGGCTGGGGCTCATCGGCGATCTCTACAAGACCGAGGTGTTCGCCCTCTCGCGTCACATGAACCAAACGGCAGGCCGCGAGATCATTCCCCAGGGCATCATCGACAAGGAGCCCTCGGCCGAACTGGCACCCGGGCAAAGGGATGTCGACAGCCTGCCGCCTTATCCCGTGCTCGACCAGATCCTCAAGCTGCTGATCGAAGGCCCGCGGCTCGCGCAGGACGAGTACCAGGAGGCACGAAAATTCGTCGATACGCTGCGGGCGCAACCTTCCGGCGAAGCGCTCGTAGAGCGCATCCGCGGCATGGTTGCTCGCAACGAATACAAGCGGCGGCAGTCGCCGCCCATCGTAAGGGTCAGGGCGCGGGCCTTCGGCTCCGGACGCCAGATGCCGATTGCAGCCAAACTGTCTTGAGAACCCAATGACAAACCAACTTCCAGCCACACCCCAGGCCCACGACATCGCCGTCTACATCGGGCGGTTCCAGATCTTCCACAACGCGCAGCTGGCGCTGCTGCGGCGCGCGCTGGCCGCGGCGCCCGAGTGCGTCGTGGTGTTGGGCTCGTCTTTTCAGGCCCGCACGCCGCGCAATCCTTTCACGTGGGAAGAGCGCGCGGAAATGATTCGCCTCGCCCTGCCGCAAGCAGACCGGGAGCGGGTGAAGTTCTTGCCCGTGCGCGACTACTACGACCAGGCACGCTGGGTGGCCGCCGTGAAGCAGGGCGTGGCGCAGATGTATCCCGGCCAACCATCGGTGGTGCTGGTGGGCCACCTGAAGGACGCGACCAGCGTGTACCTGCGCGACTTTCCGCAATGGACGCTCGACGACACCGGTCTGCAGGGCGACATTCATGCCAGCGCCTTGCGCGACGCGTACTTTGGAGCGGCGGCCGATGCATCGCTGGAGCCGGCCCTGGCTGCATTGGTGAACCAGGCGCCCGCAAGCACGCTGCAGTTCCTGAGCGCCTGGGCGAAGCTGCCGCACTATGCCGCGCTGGTGCAGGAATGGGAGAGCCTGCGCCAGGACAAGGCCATGTGGGCGGGCACGCCCTACCCTGTCATCTTCGTCACGGTCGACACCGTGGTTCAGTGCGGCGACCAGGTGCTGCTGATCCGGCGCGGCCGCTCGCCAGGCAAGGGCATGCTGGCGGTGCCGGGCGGCTATCTCGAGCCGCGAGAAACGGTTTGGCAGTCGGCCCTGCGCGAGCTCGACGAGGAAACCGGCTTGCGCCTGCTCGACAGCGACATTCAAAGCGCATTCAAGGCGGTGCAGGTGTTCGACAACCCGGACCGCAGCCAGAAGGGCCGCGTCATTACCCACGCGCACTGGTTCGACCTGGGCCCGCGCCGCCCGCCCGAACTGACGGCCGGCGACGACGCGTCATCCGCCGAATGGGTGCCCATTGCAAAGCTGGCCGGCATGGAAGACCAGTTCCATGACGATCACTTCCACATACTCGATTCGTTCTTCGGCCTGACGCGCGCCAACTGAGGAGGGCTGCGGGCGCCAGGGCCGCCTCACCGGCCTTGGCCGTGCCCGGTGCGGCGGATTTCCCTCTGCAGTTGCGCCGCGCGGCGGCGGCGCTGCTTGCGCCTGCGCGCGAGCAGCGTGGTCGTCACGCTGATTGCAAACAGGCCGACCGCCTGTTGGATCAGCTTGGCAGTGGCCTTGCGCGTGCGCGCCTCCAGCTTTCGCCGGGCATCTTCGATCTGTTCGACGGCCTCGATTTCTTCGCTGCCATTGCCATGCGGTTTCGCCGCAGCACTGTCGGTGCCCGACTTTGCCTGCGCTGCCGCGGCTTCGGTCGCAGCCTGCGCCTTGCTTGCAGCCACCGAGCCATGGGCGTTGGCGTAGACCTTGGTGAACTCCGCGCCCAAGAGAAAGATCTGCGCGGCGTAGTACACCCAAGCCAGCAAGACGACCAGCGAGCCGGCCGCTGCAAAAGATTCGCTGACGCTGCTTTTTCCGAGGTACAGGCCGATCAGCACCTTGCCTATCTCGAAGAGAACGGCGGTGACCGCCGCACCAATCCACACGTCGGGCCATGCAATAGGGGTGCTTGGCATGAACTTGAAGATCATTGCAAACAGCAGCGTGAGAATGCCCAGCGTGACCAACGCATTGAGAAGCTGCAGCAAAACCTCCCATCCCGGAAAGAGCCCGCTGCTCCAGCCGCCCATCGCAGCCAGCACCGCGCTGACGACCAGCGACACCATCAGCAAAAAGGCGAGTCCGAGAATGAGGCCGAACGACAGCACCCGGGCACGCAGAATGCCCCACACGCCGCTGGGCTTCGCGCGCTCGGGCACATGCCAGATGCGGTCGAGCGCACTTTGCAGTTCTGCAAACACGGTGGTGGCGCCAACGATCAGCACCACCACGCTGATGGTTCCGGCAATCAATCCGCGAGACGGTTCGTTGGCGCTCTTCACCAGGGCCTGCACCGCCACCGCACCCTCCTGCCCGATCAATCCCGACAGTTGTGCGGCAATCTGGCCCTGCACGGCCTCGGTGCCGAAGAGTGCGCCCGCCACTGCAATGACGATCACGAGCAACGGCGCCAGCGAGAACATGGTGTAGTACGAAATCGCCGCGCCCATGCTGGGTGCGAAGTCGTCGACCCAGGCCATGGCCGCCTCCTTGCAAAGGCGGAGTAGTTGCGTGAGCTTGTTCGTAGCGGGCATTTGCCGGGCCCCAATCAATGTCGATGTTGGATGCCAGGCGTGCTGTCGCCCGCCTGCAGGTCGAACGTCGCTCCTTCATGCAGGCTTTGTTGTAGGTAGACACCGCGTCGCGTTGCTGGCGCAATCGGATTCAGGAATCCGCTCGAGCGCGCGCAGCGGTGCCTCCCCTCCCGCGCGTTACCACTTCATGCGCACGCCCACCGATGCGTTGATTGCGCTCTTCACCCGCGCATCGCCACCCGAGGCCCACAGCTTGCCCACTTCGCCGTACACGCTCGTCCTGCTGCCCAGTGCCAGGGTGAAGCCGCCCGCGAGCTCGGTGCTTGTGCCGCCGGTGGGCGTCGCAATGTCGGTGCGGGTTGCGCCGTTGACGAAGCGCGCGATGTCCGCGCCGCCCGAACTCCTGTAGACATTGAAGCGCCCGTACGGCTGCAGCGTGCCCAGGCCGGTGGCAACCGTGCCCTTCACCCGCACGCCGGCGCGCACGATCCAGCCGCTGTCTGCGTCCGGCTGAACGATTGCGCCGGGGATGGCCGAGTTGTCCAGGTCGAGCTGCTGATGCACCAGCTGCAGTTGCGGCTCGACGCTCCATCCGCTGGTGCCCAGCGGGAAGGCCTGCCCCACTTCAAGGGACCCCAGCAAGCTGCGACCCTTGCCTTCGACGCTTGGGCCCAACGCCGGCTCCACCGTATAGCGGTGACGGCCCGACTGCACCACCGCATCGGCATAGAAGCCGCCGTCACCGGTGTACGTGCCATAGATGCCGAAGTACTGGCTGCGCAAGTCGTTGCGGCCGACTTGCTGGTTCTGCAGGCCGCTCGCAAAGCCGCTGACGCGTGCGTCGCCGTCGAGCTGGCCCACGTAGAGGCCGGCACGCCAGTTGGCCGTGGCCATCAAGTCGGTGCCGGCCTGGAAACCGCTCAGGCGGCCCTTGCTCGACGGCGAGACGGTGCCGCTGCCCTGGCGGATGTCGATGTCGGTAGAGAGCACTCGAGCCCAGGCGCGGCGCTCCGGGGCGGCCGGGCTTGCCTGAGTTGCGTCGGACACCTTTGCATCGTCGTCGCCGATGCGCTTGTGCAGGTCGCCGATCATTGCGAGGTTTCCCTGGCGCAGTTGGCTCGGCAGCGCCGCGTACAGCGAGGCCTCGGCGCGGTAGGTGGGCACGACCAGGCCGGGCACGGGGCCAGGGGCGGCAAGGCCCTCGCCACCCGGTGCCGCAGCACCGCCGCCGTCCGCGGGTGTGGAACCGCCGTCGCCCGGAGGAACAACGGTAGTGGTGGACCTCAAATACCAGTTCTCCCCCGCCCCCGAGGCATCGGCCGCATGCAGCCGGTACTCATAGGCCCCCGCAGGGAGGTGTCGCTCGTGGGCTGGCCGCCGCTGCCGCCGGCGGCGCCTGCGGGCAGGGCCAGGGCCGCACCGAGCAGCAGCACGGACAGGGCGATGGCGTGCAGGGGGAGATCGGCCCGATCAGGTGTGCCGATCGACGGGTTCCAGAATGTGCGAATAGTCTTGTCCACAACCTCTTCCTTAATGCTTAAGTTCTTTGCGACCGCATCCAGGCAGGTGTTGGAAAAGTTATCCCTGATGACCCGGACCCGGTCCGCACGGCCAATGTAAACAGACGTACTAAGTCGTGACATACCCCATCGGGTACCTCGTTTGAGGCGGCTTGCTCCGCGCCGGATCGGCGGTGCAAGCCCCAATCAGCAAGGCCACTCGCACGCAGTTCGGGCCACTACCGGCAAGGAATTTCGATCGGATACACCCCAGTGCGACGAGATGTAATTAATGTTTCTACGGGCGGCGCAAGACAAACAGGCCGCGCTGCAAATCGCGTGACTCAGTGCGCTGCCAAATGTTAAATTCGTAAAAAAAGGCCACCCCGCTGCGATCCTTCATGCATTCGCACCCGGGAACTGGGAGATGGCCTCTGTGCGGAGCGGTCCTGCGGCATTGCCGGGTTCAAGCGGCGGCCCGAAGCGCTCCAGGTAACCACCTTGCTCTCGGATTCACGGCCACATGACATCTTCATTTGTCCTTCCAGCCGCGCGCGTGCCGTCTGCCCGCCCGCGATCCCTTGCCTCCTGCTTCCTTGCCCTGCTCCTGGGCGTAGTTGCGCTGCTGTCCGGATGCGGCGGCGGCTCGGGGGGCGGCATAGGCTTTGTCGGCGGTGTTCCTGCCGGCCCGCAGCCGCCCGCCGGATTGAGCTACGCGATGACTTCGGCCGTCTACGAAGTGGGCCAGCCGATCGTGCCGAACCGCCCCAGCGCAAGCGGCGGCACCGTCGAGCGCTATTCGGTCGCACCGCCGCTGCCTGCCGGCTTGGCCCTTGACCCCGCCACGGGCGTCATCAGCGGAACACCCACCGCGGTCGCACCGGCCGCCGTGTATGTGGTTACCGCAGAGAACGCCGGCGGCAACACAACGGCCCGCGTGGAGATCGAAGTGCGCAGCACGCCAGCCGCGCCCGCCGGGCTGACCTACCGCGTCGTGTCTGCGGTCTACACCGTGGGTGAGACCATTGCGCCCAATGCACCCAGCAGCAGCGGCGGTCCGATCACCGGCTACGCCGTCGCACCGGCGCTCCCCGCCGGACTGCTGTTCGATGCGCAATCGGGCGTCATCAGCGGAACACCCACCGCGCCGGCCGCCGAGGCCGACTACATCGTTACCGGCAGCAACGCGGCCGGGTCGGCCGTGGTCACGCTGCGGCTCGCCGTCAACCCGGCACTGGTGGCGCCCGCCAGCGTGAGCTATGCCACGCCCGACGCGCTGTACGTGACGAGCGAACCCATCGTTCCCAACACGCCGCAAGTTACCGGCGGCGCGGCCTCCGCGTTCTCTGTTGCGCCGGCGCTGCCCGCGGGCCTGAGCCTGAACACGCTGACCGGCGCAATCACCGGCACGCCGACCGCGCTCCAGCGGCAAGCGACGTACACCATTACCGCAAGCAACAGCGTGGGCTCGGCGCAAACGCAAATCCGGATCACCGTCACGGGGCGCGGGAGCTGGACAACGCTGAGCGCGGTTCCGCTCGCGCGGCACTATTTTGCGATGGTGCGGCTGTTCAACGGCAAGGTGCTGGTCATCGGCGGGTTCGCAAGTGGCAGCGTCACCAATTCAGTGGTGATCTACGACCCTGCAACCGAAAGCTGGTCGCCCGCAGCACCGATGTTGTCCGCGCGCTCCGATCCGTCGGCAACGGTGCTGCCGAATGGCCGCGTGCTGGTTGCCGGAGGCGATACGAATGGCTTTGCAACCCTGGCCAGCGCCGAGATCTACGATCCGGCCGCCAACACCTGGACCGCGACCGCCAGCATGGCCGAGGCCCGCACCCGGCAAACGGCCACGCTGCTCCCGAACGGCAAGGTCCTGGTCATCGGCGGCTACGACAGAGGCGGCAGTTTTACGTTCTCCCAGACGGCCGAAATGTACGACCCCGCGCTCGGCACCTGGACTGCAATGGCCACGCAACTGGCGAGTGCGCGTGGCCAGCACGCTGCGCAGCTGCTGCCGGGCGGCAACGCCGTGCTGTTGATCGGCGGGGTCAGCAGAACCGGGTTCGTGAACACTGCCGAACTGTTTCCTGTCAACGGCAGCGGCAGTACCACGGTGCTGCCGGGCACAGTTCCGAATGGCAACGTCTATACCTCCGTGTTGCTCGACGACGGCAGCGTGCTGGCCATGTCTGACGGCAGCAATACTGCCTTGCGCTTTCATCCTGACACCTCGAGCTGGACGACGAGCATCTTCAGCAGGACGCGCTCGCTGCCCACCATGACCACCCTCGCAGATGGGCGCGTCTTGCTCGCCGGGGGCACCGGCGGCGGCGGTGTTCGACTGACGACGGCCGAGATCTACAACCCCGATGCGAATGTGTGGACCACGGCCGCGCCCATGTTCACCGGACGCAGCGCAGCCTCGGCCGTCTTGCTGAACGACGGCAGCGTGCTGGAAGTGGGCGGGTTCAACAGCGACAGCCTCGATTCCTCCGAACGCTACACACCATAGCCGGCGAGGCGTGCGCCTTATCTTGAAGCACAGCTTCAAAAGGCATGCTGCATTGGCCACTATTTCTTTCAGACCCCGGTCTCTACAGTCGCGCATCGCACGATGAGCGACCCAAAAAGAAGGGGCTGAAAGAAATGACCGAAAACCAGAGACCGCATCGCGGCGCCGGCCGCACCGCCGCCGTTTCGCGCGGGGTGCTCGCCTCCCTCGTGGCGCTGCCATGCATCGCCGCCGGGATTGCCTGCCCCGCACCAGCTTCAGCCAGCCAGGCGCTGGCCCAGAAGTATTCGTGCGTTGCGTGCCATCAGCCGGCCACCAAGGTCGTGGGCCCCTCCTGGAAAGACATTGGCGCAAGGTACGGCGACGGCAAGGGAACGGCCGCGCAGCTGGCCGCCAGCATCAAGGCCGGCAGTTCCGGAAAGTGGGGTTCGATGCCGATGCCCCCGCAAGCACAGGTTCCCGACGCTGACGCACAGCTGCTCGCGCAATGGCTGCTCGACGGCGCCAAGTAGTCACAAGAAACCATCACACCCCACCCTGCGGAGAACAGAACATGAGCGCGCTCCACGTCAATGGCCGTGAACACACGGTCGACGCCGATCCCGGCACCCCCATCCTCTGGGCCCTGCGCGACACGCTGGGCATGACCGGCACCAAGTTCGGCTGCGGCGCCGCGCTGTGCGGTGCCTGCACCGTGCACCTGGACGGCCAGGCCATCCGCTCGTGCATCACGCCCATCTCGGCGGCCGAAGGCAAGAAGATCGTCACCATCGAAGCCGCCACCGACGGCAGCGACCGGGTCGGCGCGGCCGTGCATGCCGCATGGGTGAAGCACGACGTGGCGCAGTGCGGCTACTGCCAGAGCGGGCAGATCATGAGCGCCACGGCGTTCATCAAATCGCTGCCGCCCGGCAAGCAGCCCAGCGCGGACGAGATCGATTCGGCCATGGCCGGCAACATCTGCCGCTGCGGCACCTATGCCCGCATCCGGGCCGCGGTGGCCGATGCCGCCAAGACCCTGGCCTGAAGGAGCACGCTACATGTTGCCCACCCATATCGATCCGAGCGAACTCCCGCGCGCCCTGCAACGCCTGCTGGCCGCAAGCCAGCCCGACGACGCCGCCGCCCTGCCCCGCCGCAGCTTCCTGAAGCTGGCTGGCGTGGGCGGTTTGGCGATTGGCGCGTTTCCGCACATGGCCATGGCGCAGGCCGACGGTGCGGCCAAAGCGGCCGGCGGACTCAAGCCCACGCAGCAGCCGCTTGCCTTCGTGCAGATTGCCCGCAACGGCGAAGTCACGGTCACCCACAACCGGCTTGAATTTGGCCAAGGCGTGCAGACGGGCCTGCCGATGATCCTGGCCGAAGAGCTCGATGCCGACTGGAGCCTGGTGCGCAGCAAGAGCGGCACCAACGATGCGGCCTACCACGACCCCGTGTTCGGCATGCACCTGACCGGCGGCTCCAACTCCATCAAGAACAGCTTCACGCAATACCGCGAGCTTGGCGCCCGTGCACGGGCCATGCTGCTGTCGGCCGCAGCCGCAAGGTGGAATGTGGACGTGGCCACGCTGCGCACACAGGCCGGCACTGTGCTGGGCCCGGGCGGACGCAAGCTGGGCTACGGCGAACTGGCCGAAGCCGCCATGGCATTGCCGGTGCCCGAGAAGGTCACGCTCAAAGACCCGAAGGACTTCCGCATCATCGGCCGGCCCACCACGCGGCTGGACGCACGCGCCAAGAGCAGTGGCCGGCAAGACTTCGGCATCGACGTCAAGCAGCCCGGGCAACTCACCGCGGTGGTGGCCCATCCGCCGGTGTTCGGCGCGCGGCTGAAGTCGGTGGACGACAGCGCTGCGCGCGCAGTCAAGGGCGTGAAGGTCGTGCTGCGCGTGCCGCTCGATCGCGGCGCCGAAGGCGTGGCGGTGGTGGCCGACGGCTACTGGCCGGCCAAGATGGGCCGCGATGCGCTGAAGCTGCAGTGGGACACCTCCGCCGTCGAAAAGGTCGACAGCGAAAAGCAATTGGCGCAATATCGCGAACTGGCCGCCAAGCCCGGCCCGCGCAAGTTCGATGCCGACATGGCACCGCTGGCCAAGGCGCCCAAACAGCTCGAAGCCGAGTTCGTGTTCCCCTACCTGGCCCATGCGCCCATGGAGCCGCTGAACTGCACCGTGAAGCTGTCGGCCGACCGCGCCGAGCTCTGGGTCGGCACGCAGAGCGCCGGGCTGGACGCCGCCGCGGCGGCACGTGTGCTGGGCCTCAAGCCCGAGCAGGTGAGCGTGCATGTGCAAATGGCGGGCGGCGGCTTCGGCCGTCGCTTCGTGGGCTCGAGCGACTACGTGGTCGAGGCCTGCCAGATCGCCAAGGCCGCGCGCACCGCGGGCCTGACCGCGCCGGTGCGCCTGCTGTGGAGCCGCGAGGACGACATCAAGGGCGGCTACTACCGCCCCATGCACCTGCACCGCGCACGCATCGGCTTCAACGAGCGCGGCAAGGTGCTGGCGTGGGACCACGTCATCGTGGGCCAGTCGATCCTCACGGGAACGGTGTTCGAGTCGTTCCAGGTCAAGGACGGCATCGACGCGTCAGCCACAGAGGGCATGCGCGAACCGTACCCGCTGCCGATGCGCCTGACCGTGCACCATCCCAAGGTCAACGTGCCGGTGCTGTGGTGGCGCAGCGTGGGTTCCACGCACACCGCCTTCGTGATGGAAACGCTCATCGACGAGATCGCGCACAGCACAAAGCAGGACCCGGTGGCCTATCGCATGCAGCTCTTCGGAGACAAGCACCCGCGCCATCGCGCCGCGCTGCAAATGGCGGTCGACAAGAGCGGCTACGGCAACAAGCAGCTGGCACAGGGCCGCGCCTGGGGCGTGGCGGTGCACGAGTCCTTCCAGTCGGTGGTGGCCTATGTGGTGGAAGCTTCGGTGAAAGACGGCCAGCCGGTTCTGCACCGCGCCACCGCCGGCGTGCACTGCAACCTCGCCGTCAATCCGCGCAGCGTGGAGGCGCAGGTGCAGGGTGCCGCGGTCATGGGCCTGTCGATGTGCCTGCCGGGCGGCGCCATCACGCTGAAGGACGGTGAAGTGCAGCAAAGCAACTTCGGCGACTTTGCCGTGGCCCGCATCACCCACATGCCGGAGTTCGAGGTGCACGTGGTGCCGAGCGCCGACGCGCCCACCGGCATCGGCGAGCCGGGCCTGCCGCCGCTGGCGCCGGCGTTCGCCAACGCCCTGGCGCGGCTGACGGGCAAGCCGCTGCGCCAGCTGCCTTTCAACCTGGCGTAAGCCGCCGCCCGGCAGGCCGCGGCAAGGCTCAGTCCGCCTGCACGCCCGCTGCGCGAATCACCTTGCCCCACTTCTCGGTCTCGGCCGCGAGGTGGGTGCGCAGGGCTTCGGGCGTGACCTTGTCCATCGGCACGGCCTCGGTGCTCAGTTCGGCGAAGCGATGCTTGACCATGTCGTCCTGCAGCGCCGCCCGCAGCGCCGTGTTGAGCTTTTGCATCACCGCCGGCGGCGTGCCCTTGGGCGCGTAGATGCCGTGCCACACCTTCACGTCGAAGCCCTTGAGCCCCTGCTCGTCGAGCGTCGGGATGTTGGGCATGCTCGACAGCCGCTTGGGCGTGGTCACGCCGAACACCTTCACGCGATTGCCGTCCTTGATGACCGGCGCGGTCTGCGTGGTCTGGTCGCACAGCAGGTCGACCTGCCCGCCCATGAGGTCGTTGAGCGCGGGGCCGGCGCCTTTGTAAGGCACGGTGGTGAGCTGCACGCCGATCTGATGCGCCAGAAGCATGCCGCACAGCTGCGACACCGCACCAACGCCGGCGTTGGCGAGCGTGACCTTGTCCTTGTTTGCCTTCACATAGCCCAGCAGTTCCTGGAAGTTGTTGGCCGGAAAATCCTTGCGTGAAAGCAGCGTCATCGGCACGTCCATCACCTGGCCGACGTATTCGAAGTCTTTCAGCGGGTCGTAGCTGAGCTTCTTGTAGAGCGCCGGCGCGGTGGCCATGCCCATGTGATGGATCAGGATGGTGTAGCCGTTGGGCGCCGCCTTGGCCACGCGCCCGGGCGCGATGGTGCCGCCCGCACCCACCGTGTTCTCGACGATGACGGTCTGCCCGAGCGACTTGCCCATGGGAATGGCCAGCATGCGCGCCACCACGTCGGTGGGGCCGCCGGCCGAATACGGCACGACCATGGTGATGGGCTTGTCGGGCCAGGGGGCCTGCGCGGTGGCTGGTGCTTGAACCGCCATGAGGCAGGCGCCCGTGCACACCGCGAGCACGGCCCGCATCTTCCAGTTCCTTGTTGCTTTCACTTCGTTGTCTCCTTGAGGTTGTTGGTTTGGAATGTCCGAAGCCCCGCCGCCTTCAGGGCGGAGCTTGCGATTCGAGTGCCAGCAGGCGTTCTGCGAGGCGCACCACCGGTGCGTCGACCATGCGTCCGTCGAGGCTGACGACACCGCCGCCCGCGGCTCGGGTCGCATCCATCACTCGGCGCGCCCATGCGAGTTCGCCCGTGCTTGGGCCGAGCGCGGCATGCACGGGCGCGACCTGGTCCGGGTGAATGCAAAGCTTGGCGCCGAAGCCGCCGCGCCGTGCGCGGGCCGCGTCGTTGGCAAGCCGCGCCATGTCGCGCCAATCGGGGGTGACGCCGTCGATGGGCGCCGCAAGCCCGGCGCGGCGCGAGGCGAGCACCAGTGCCAGGCGCACGGGCACCAGCTCGGCTTCGTCCGCATCGCAGGCAAGCCCCAGGTCGGCCTGGAAATCGAGATTGCCGAAGGCGAGCCGCAGCACCTGCGGTGCCGCCGCGAGTTCGCGCGCGGCTTCCAGGCCCGCGGCCGATTCGATCAACGGCACGATCAGGCCGTTCGGTCCGATAACTACACCGAGTTGCTGCAGGTCGGCAGCACGCTCGGCCTTCGGCAGCATCACGCCGGCAATCAGGCCTTGAGCGACGAGCTCGCCCACCTCGGCCCGGTCGTTGTCGTGCCATGGCGTACCACTGGCGTTGATGCGCACCAGCAGGCGCTGGCGCTGCGCCACGCTCAAGGCAGAGAAAGAAGCCTTCAGCAGCGCGCGCGCCTCCGCCTTTCGATCGGGCGCCACGGCGTCTTCCAGGTCGACGATCACGCCGCCCGCGCCGCTGGCCAGCGCACGCGCATGGCGCTCGGGGCGGTCAGCAGGCACGAACAGGAACGTACGTGCCAAGGCCAGCGGCGAAGCTGCATCCATCGGGCTCACACCGCCCCTGCCTCTCGCAAAGCCGCAATGTCGGCATTGCCCCGCCCTAGGCTGCGCAGAATGGCCTCGGTGTGCTCGCCCACGGCGGGCACCGGGTCCATGCGGTAGTCGAACGCGCTCTGGCGGCCTGCGGGCAACAGCGCCGGAATGTCCCCGGCCGGCGAACCCACCTGCCGCCAGCGGTCGCGCGCCTGCAATTGCGGATGCGCCCAGAGCCCCGCCATGTCGTTCATGCGTGCGTTGGCAATCTGCGCGGCATCGAGGCGCTCGAGCACCTGCGCGGTGCCGAGCGCGGCGAAGGTCTCCACGATGATGGTGCGCAGCGCTTCGCGGTTCTCGTTGCGCCGGGCGTTGCTGTCGAAGCGCGCATCGGTGGCAAGCTCCGCCTGCAGCAGCACCTTCTCGCAGAACGCGCGCCATTCGCGCTCGTTCTGCAGGCCCAGCATCACCGTGCCGCCGTCGCCCGCGGGAAACGGACCGTAGGGGTAGATGGTGGCGTGCGATGCGGCGCTGCGCGGCGGGGGTGGCGCGCCCTCGTAGGCGTAGTACATCGGGTAGCCCATCCACTCGGCGAGCGACTCGAGCATGGACACGTCGATGTGCGAGCCCTTGCCGGTCTTGCCACGCTGCAGCAGCGCCGCGAGGATGCCGGTGTACGCATACATGCCCGCTGCAATATCGGCGATGGAGTTGCCGGACTTGCACGGATCGTCCGGGGTGCCCGTGACTGACAGGAAGCCCGCTTCGCTCTGTATCAAGAGGTCGTAGGCCTTCTTGTCGCGGTAGGGGCCGTCTTCGCCGTAACCCGAGATGTCGCACACGATGAGCCGCGGATGCTTCGCCTGCAGCGCTTCGGCGCCCAGTCCCATGCGGGCGGCGGCACCGGGCGCGAGGTTCTGCACCAGCACGTCGGCCCCGGCCACCAGTTCTTGCAGAACGGCCAGAGCGGCGGGCTGCTTGAGGTCGAGCGTGAGGCTTTCCTTCGAGCGGTTCACCCACACGAAGTGCGACGCCTCGCCCCCCACGCGGGCGTCGTAGGCGCGCGCAAAGTCACCGACGCCGGGCCGCTCCACCTTGATGACGCGGGCGCCGAGGTCGGCCAGTTGCCGTGTGCAGAACGGTGCGGCAATCGCGTGCTCGAGCGAAACCACGGTAATGCCGTCGAGGGGTCTTGTCATGCGCTTGTTCTCCCTGTGTTCATGCGAGCACGGCCGTGGCCTGCATAGTGAGCCAGCCGTCGGCGTCTTCGCCCCACAGGCTGAAAGTCTTGCTGTCGGTGCTGCCTTCGGCCGGCTTGCCGTGCACGCGGAACGGCGCGATGTCGAAGGTCGGCCGCACGGCGCGGAATTCGAAGCGTGCGAGTTGCGCGCCCGGCACGTTGCGGCGCAGCAGGTCGACCAGCAGCGTGGCAATGAGCGGGCCATGCACGATCAGGCCCGGATAGCCCTCGACCTGCGTCACGTAGCGGCGGTCGTAGTGAATGCGGTGGCCGTTGAAGGTGAGTGCCGAGTAGCGGAACAGCAGCACGTCGTCGGGAACGATCTCGCGGCTGAAGGCGGCGTCTTTCGGCGCCGGCGTGGGCGGCGGGGTTTTCTCGTCGGCCGCGGCCGCGGCGCGATAGACGATGTCGTGCTCTTCGGTGAGCGCCAGGCCATGCGCGTTGCGCACTTCATGGCGCACGAGCACGAACACCAGTTCGCCGGTGCGGCCTGCCTTGTGGGTGACCGAAGCGATGGTCGAAGTGCGCTCGACCGTGTCGCCGACTTGCAGCGGATTGCCCTTCTCCCACACCAGCCGTCCGCCGGCCCACATGCGGCGCGGTAGCGGCACGGGCGGCAGGAAACCGCCGCGCTTCGCATGGCCGTCTTCGCCGATTTCGGATTGGCGATGGTGAGGCAAGAAGTAGAGCCAGTGCCAGAGCTCGGGCAGGCGCGTGCCGGCGGCGGGCAGCGGGTCGTCGCGGTCCAGCGTGGCCGAGAGAGCGCGCACGGGTGCGGCGGTGATGTCGTCGGCGAGCATTTCGCTGCGGCCCTGCCATGACTGGAGCTTTGCGAGTGTGTCGCCGCCGATCAGTGGAGAGGAATTTTCCGGCGCGTGATTGTTCATGGTTCTTTTTCTTGTCAGTCCATCAATCCACGGCGGCGCCCGATGCCTTGACGATGCGCGCCCACTTGGCGAGGTCGTCCTGCAGCAGCTTCGAGAATTGCTCCGGCGTGGTGGGTGCCGCAATCTCGACGCCCTGCTGGTCGAGCTTGTCGCGCAGGTCCTTTGCGGCCAGCGCCTTGCGCGTGGCATCTTGCAGCGTGGCGAGCACGTCAGGCGGAACGCCCGCGGGCGCGAACAGGCCGATCCACAGCGTGCCGTTGTAGCCCGGCACCGCCTCGCCGATGGTGGGCACGTCGGGCAGTACCGGCGAGCGCTTGTCGCCGCTCACCGCCAGCGCGCGCAGCTTGCCGGCCTTGATGTGCGAAAGCGCTGAAGGCAGGCTGGCAAAAACAATGGGCAGTTGCCCGCCGAGCACGTCGTTCAGCGCGGGAGCCACGCCCTTGTACGGCACGTGCTGCAGGGAGATGCCGGCCATGCTGTTGAGCATTTCGCCAAGCAGGTGGTTGAGCGTGCCGTTGCCGGCCGAGGCGTACTGGTAATTTGCGCCCTTCTCCCGCGCAAGCTTCAGGAACTCGTTGAAATCCTTGGGGGGAAAAGAAGGGTTGACCAGCAGCACATTGGGCACCGCGCCAATCAGGCCCACGGGCTTGAAGTCTTTCACCGGGTCGAAGCCCGCGTTCTTGTAGAGCGCGGGGTTGATGGCCTGGCTGCTGCTGATGGTCATGAGCAGCGTGTAGCCGTCCTTCGGGCCCTTGGCGACGAGCTGCGTGCCGATGTTGCCGCCCGCGCCCGGACGGTTGTCGACCACCACGCTGGCGTTCATCACCTCGCCGATCTTCTGGCCCACAAGGCGACCCACGATGTCGTTGGTGCCGCCCGCGGCCTGGGGCACTATGAGGGTAACCGGGCGCGAAGGATACGGCTGCGCGGTTGCGGGGCCTGCAGCAATCAATGCGGCGGCGAACGAAAGAAGGGCCAGTGCGCGAAATCTCATGTCTTTGTCTCCATGGCCGCATGGTGTTCCGCCCTACCCCTGCGCGCAATCTGCGATTTCGGAACCCAGCCTTCCGAAATTCCGAAGGCTTGGTTACGATGGCCCATGCTCTTCGACCTGACCGACCTGCGCCTTTTCGTTGCCACGGCCGAACTCGGCAACCTCACGCGGGCCGCCGAGCGGCAGCACCTGTCGCTTGCGGCGGCCAGTGCGCGCATCAAGGCGCTCGAAACGCAGGCGGGCCTGCAATTGCTGCAGCGCGAGGCACGCGGCGTGCGACTGCTACCTCCGGGCGAAGCCTTCTTGCATCACGCCCGCCTGGTACTCCACCAGACCGAGCAACTGCGCGCCGACCTGCTCGAATACGGCGGCGGCCTGCGCGGCCATTTGCGCGTATTCGCCAACACCACGGCGGTGACGGATTTCCTGCCCGAAATACTGCCCGGCTTTCTTGCGCGCAACCCCCGCATTAACGTCGACCTTCAGGAAAAACCGAATGCTCAGATCCCGCGCGGTGTGCTCGACGGCCGCGCCGACATCGGCATCGTGGCCGGCCGCGTCGACACACTGGGGCTCGAAGCCATCCACTTCAGCACCGACCGGCTGGTGCTCGTTACCTCGCGCAAGCACCGCTTCGCAAAGCGCCGAAAGATTTCATTTGCCGAGACGCTGGACGAAGACGCGATCGGCATGCAGCAAGGCAGCACGTTGCAGACTTTTTTGGCGCAGATTACCGACAACCTCGGCAAGCGGCAGAAACTGCGCATCCAGCTAGGCAGCTTCGACGCGATGTGCCGGATGATCGGCAGCGGCGTGGGCATTGGCGTGGTGCCCGAGTCGGCTGCACGGCGCAATCAGGAGAGCATGCAGCTCGCACTGATCGACCTGAGCGATGCGTGGTGTGTGCGGGAGCGGTACCTGCTGGTGCGAGACCGGTCGGCGTTGCCGATCTATGCACAGGCGCTGGTCGAAACGCTGTGCCGGCACTATGCGGGGGAGCAGGCTGCTGTTTGACTGAATTCCGGCTCCGCGGGCCGATAAAACAAGGACTTGCGAGCGGATTGTGAAGAACCCGATGCCGTCCCCATTTTCCGTGGACAACTTTGGGGATAACTGATGTGCTTCCTTGTAAACGCGATTTAAGTTGTTGTTTTAAAAGGGGAATACACAGTTTGCTGAAAATTTGAGCGGTGAACAAGGTGGCGTCTGCTGTCCAGGGCTGCTGTTCAGGGCGTGTGCAAAGGCCACCGGGTACTCCCCTCCGCGAATGTCCCCCGGGGCTTCAGGGCGGGTGCAAAGGCCACCGGGTACTCCCCTCCGCGAATGTCCCCCGGGGCTGCGCCCCTCCTCCTTTATTTGATCAACCACGGCTCCGCCCAACGCACCCGCTGGCGGGGTGCCTTGCGCAGCGAAATAAAGGAGGAGGCCGAAGGCCGGGGGACATTCGCGGAGAAAGGTACCCCGTCGGCGGGTGCGCCGCCCTGAACGACAGGCAGCGCAAAAAAAAAGGCGCCTCTCGATCGAGGCGCCCCAAGGAAAACTCAGCGCTCGATAGTCAGCGCCACACCCATGCCGCCGCCGATGCACAGCGACGCAATGCCCTTCTTGGCGTTCTGCCGCTGCATTTCGTGCAGCAACGTCACAAGAATGCGGCAGCCCGACGCACCGATGGGGTGACCGATGGCAATGGCGCCGCCGTTCACGTTCACCTTGTTCACGTCCCAGCCCATTTCCTTGTTCACCGCGCAGGCCTGAGCGGCAAAGGCCTCGTTGATCTCGAGCAGGTCGAGATCGGCCGCCTTCCAGCCGGCACGCTGCAGCGCCTTGGTCGACGCGGGCACCGGGCCCATGCCCATGATGGCCGGGTCGAGGCCGGCGGTAGCATAGCTTGCGATGCGGCCCAGCGGCTTCAGGCCCAGGGCGGCGGCCTTCTTGGCCGTCATCACCATCACCGCGGCAGCGCCGTCGTTCAGGCCCGAGGCATTGCCCGCGGTCACGCCGCCGGCCTTGTCGAACGCGGGGCGCAGGCCCGCCAGGCCTTCGGCGCTGGTCTTGCGGTTGATGAACTCGTCCTTGTCGAAGACGAGCGGGTCGCCCTTCTTCTGCGGAATGCTCACCGGCACGATCTCGTCCTTGAACTTGCCGGCATCTTGCGCAGCCGCAGCCTTGGTCTGGCTGCCGAGGGCGAGTTCATCTTGCGCCGAGCGGTCGATGCCGAACTTCTTGGCCACGTTCTCGGCCGTGATGCCCATGTGGTACTGGTTGTATACGTCCCACAGGCCGTCGACGATCATCGTGTCGACCATTTTCCAGTCGCCCATGCGCTGGCCGTTGCGCGAGTTGGGCAGCACGTGCGGCGCCATGCTCATGTTCTCTTGCCCGCCGGCAATCACGATTTCGCTGTCGCCGGTGGCCACGGCCTGCGCTGCGAGCATCACGGCCTTCAGGCCCGAGCCGCACACCGCGTTGATGGTGAGCGCCGGGGTTTCCTTGGCGCCGCCGCTCTTGAGCCATGCCTGCCGCGCGGGGTTCTGGCCCGCGCCGGCTGCCAGTACCTGGCCCATGATGGCCTCGCCGACCTGCTCGGCCGTGAGGTTCGCGCGTGCAATCACTTCCTTGATCACGAGGGCGCCCAGTTCCGTGGCCGCAATGCCGGCGAGCGAGCCGCCGAACTTGCCGACCGCCGTGCGTGCAGCCGAAACGATGACGATGTCTTCCATGAGGTTCTCCGTTGAAGTGATTTGAATGAAGCGGGTGCGTGGGATTGTGCGTGCGGCTGTCGGCTGTTGCTTTGGGCTGCGTCAGGCGCGGGCCTTGACGTAGCGCCCCGGCGCCGGCTCGATGGCCTTGTACGTCTTGCCGTTGCCGTACGTCTTCGGCGCGGGAACCTGCTTGCCCGCATGGCCCTTGAGCCACTGGGCCCAGTCGGTCCACCAGCTGCCGGGGTGCTCGGTGGCGCCGGCCAGCCATTCGGCCTGCGTCTTCGGGAATTTGCCGTCCTCGCGAATCCAGTGGCTGCGCTTTTTCTTGGCGGGCGGGTTGATCACGCCTGCAATGTGGCCCGATGCGCCCATGACGAAGCGCTTCTTGCCCGGCAGCAGCTGCGTCGATGCATAGGCCCCGCCAATCGGCACGATGTGGTCTTCGCGCGAGCCGTAGATGTACACCGGCACATCGATCTTGCCCAGATCGACCTTCTGGCCGCACACCGTGAGCGCATTGGGCTTGGCGAGCTTGTTCTCGTGGTAGGTGTTGCGCAGGTACCAGGTGTAGAACGGGCCCGGCAGGTTGGTGGCGTCGCTGTTCCAGTAAAGCAGGTCGAACGGGGGCGGCGTTTCGCCCTTCAGGTAGTTGCCGACCACGTAGTTCCACACCAGGTCGTTGGGGCGCAAAAAGCTGAAGGTCGAGGCCAGGTCGCCGCCCGGCAGCAGCCCGCCCTTGCCGAGCTGCATTTCGCGGTACTGCACCATCGGCTCGTCGACGAAGATGTCGAGAATGCCGGTGTCGCTGAAGTCGAGGAACGTGGTGAGCAGCGTGACCGAGGCCGCCGGCTTTTCGCCGCGTGCCGCAAGCACGGCCAGCGCGGTGCTCAGGATGGTGCCGCCCACGCAGAAGCCGAGCGCATTGATCTGCCCCGACTTGTTGGTGGGGCCGCTGATCTCCTGCACCGTGTGAATCGCCTTGATTGCGGCGTTCTCGATGTAGTCGTCCCAGGTGGCGTTGGCCAACGATTCGTCGGGGTTGCGCCAGCTGACCACGAACACGCGGTGGCCCTGCTCGTTCGCATAGCGGATCAGCGAGTTCTCGGGCTGCAGGTCGAGTATGTAGAACTTGTTGATGCAGGGCGGCACCAGCAAGAAGGGCCGCTCGTACACCTTGGCCGTGAGCGGCTTGTATTCGAGCAGCTGGAACAGCTCGTTCTCGAACACCACCGCGCCTTCGGTGGTGGCCACGTTGCGCCCCACTTCGAAGGCGCTTTCGTCGGTCATGCTGAGGTGGCCCTGCTTGATGTCGTGCAGCAGGTTCTGAATGCCCTTGGCAATGCTCTCGCCCTGGGTTTCGATGGCTTTTTTCTGCGCCTCGGCGTTCAGCGCCAGCGAATTGCTCGGCGACGAGGCCGCCATCCACTGCTCCACGGCAAAGCGCAGGCGGGCCTTGGTTTTCTCGTCGGCGTCGATGGCGTCGGCCATGTTCAGCATGGTGCGGCCATTGAGCAGGTACACGGCCGCCGAGAAGGCAGCGAGCGGATTGCCGCCCCAGGCGTCGGACGCAAAGCGCTTGTCGCCCTCGGGCTTGGCGGCAAAGCCCTGGCGCCAGAGCTCGGTCGCCTCGGCAACATATTGCTGCTGGATCGATTGAAGCTTTTCGGGGTCGATGGAGATCTTGGGCAGCTCGGGCATCTTGGCCGTCTGCGGCATTTGCCACAGCGGCGTGCCGCCGACGAAGGCAGAGGCCCCCTGCGCGGCGGATTGCTGGAACGATTCCAGCGCCTTGTTCCATCCCTCTGACAGTGCCTGCTGGAAGGGCGCGAACGCATCGGCCCCCGTGGCTTGTTGCTTCATGGTGTCTCCTGGTCCTCGCCTGAGTCGGTACGGATGGCTGCTCGTGTTTTGAGTATGCTGCATTTCACAAGGCCTTCATAACGCCGCCCACCTACTTACCGACTGAAACTTGTTGTGTTCATCCACCTGATCGTGATCGGCTGGCTCTACGTTGCCGTGATGATGGCCGTGGCCGAAGCCACCAGCACCACGGGCACCGTGCTGGGTGCCATCTTCACATTTCTTTTGTACGGATTGGCGCCCGTGGCCTTGGTGGTTTACCTGATGGGAACCCCGGGCCGCCGCCGCGCGATCAGGCAGCGCGAGGCCGAGGCGCAGGAAGAGGCACGCCGGGCGGCTGCCGCCAAAGCCGCAACCGGCGCGGAAGCAAACAAGGAATCAGGCCTTCCAGACCAGCGCGGCGAAGCGCCCGCTGATGCCGTCCCGCCGGTGCGAAAAGAACCGTGACGGGTTGCCGACGGTGCACCAGCCGTCGCTGCTATCGTTGCCGTAGACAGCCTCTACGCCGGCCGCGCGAAGGCGCTGGCGTGCAAGCGCCGGCAGGTCGGCCAGCCATTTGCCGTCAGTTGCAGCGGGCTTGAAACAGCCGGCTGCATCCGGTGCGTGCGCCTCGAACGCCGACTTGACCTCGGCCCCCACCTCGAAGGCTTTCGGCCCGATGCAGGGGCCGAGCCATGCCAGCACCTTGCCCTGCTCCGGGGCAAAACGCCCCGCTGCCGCTTCGAGCACCCCGCCCGCAAGCCCGCGCCAACCCGCATGCGCGGCGGCCACGCGGCGGCCTGCGGCATCGGTGAAAAGCACGGGCAGGCAATCGGCCACCATGATCGTGCAGGCGAGGCCGCTCTCGGCTGTGGTGCAGGCATCGGCGGCGGCGCCATCCGGCAAGGCACTGCCGGCGCCCTCGAGTGCCACAAGCTCACTCCCATGCACCTGCTGCAAGAAGACGGGCCGCACGCCGATGGCCTGCCGCAGGCGGGTGCGGTTGGCAGCGACATGCGCGGGCTCGTCGCCCACGTGGTCGCCGAGATTCAGGCTTTCATAGCGCCCGGCCGATACGCCGCCTGAGCGCGTGGTGCACAGCGCCCGCACGTTCTGCGGCGCCGGCCAGTCGGGCACAAGCCAGCGCGGGTCCATGCCGGCGTCCATGCCGCTCAGGCTTCCGCGTCGGGCGCCTGCGAAGGCTGGGCGCGCTGGAACGCGTCCAGCGCCATGCACGCCTCGAAGGCGCCCATGGTGCGCGGCAGCCCGCTGAAGTCGCAGTCGAAGCGCCTGCCGTTGAAGATCTGCGGCACCAGGCAGCAGTCGGCCAGCGTGGGCGTGTTGCCGTAGCAGAAGGTGCTGCCGGGGTGCTGCGCAAGCTGCCGCTCGAAGGCCAGCATGCCGTCGCGAACCCAGTGGCGGTACCAGGTGTTCTTGGCCTCGTCGTCGAGCTTGAGCTCCTTCACCAGGTACTTGAGCACGCGCAGGTTGTTCAGCGGGTGGATCTCGCAGGCAATCGACTGGGCCAGCGCCCGCACGTGCGCCCGGCCGACCGGGTCGTGCGGCAGCAGCGGCGGCTCGGGGTAGGTCTCGTCCAGGTATTCGATGATGGCCATCGACTGCGAGAAGCGCTCGCCCTCGTCTTCGAGCAGCGGCACCAGCATGTCGGCCGAAATGGCCGAATAGGGGCCCGTGCGATGGTCGCCGCGGGCAATGTGCACCGGCACGTAGTCGTAGTCCAGGCCTTTCAGGTTGAGCGCAATGCGCACCCGGAAGGACGACGAGGAGCGGAAGTAGTTATGCAGCTTCATCATTGCGCAAGCATAGCGCCCGCGAACAACCCTGGCCTGCCTCTGGCACACTGCCGTTTTTCTCCGTTCCGCTGAAAAGGACAGACGCAATGGCTTCCGAGTTTGTTTTCGCCCCGCCCGCAACCGTTTCGGTTCCGGTGGTCGGGCAGCCCGCCCGTTTTCCGGTGCACCGCATCTATTGCGTGGGCCGCAACTATGAAGATCACGCCAAGGAAATGGGCTTTACCGGCCGCGAACCGCCGTTCTTCTTCATGAAGCCGGCCGACGCGCTGGTAGTGGTCGATGCGGGCCAGACCGGCACCATGGCCTACCCCACACTCACCAAGAACCTGCACCACGAGATCGAACTCGTGGTGGCCATTGGCACCGGCGGCAAGAACATCAAGGCCGCCGACGCGCACAAGCACATCTACGGCTACGCAGTGGGCCTTGACATGACTCGCCGCGACCTGCAGGGCGAAATGAAGAAGCAGGGCCGCCCCTGGGACATCGGCAAGGGCTTCGAGCAGAGCGCACCCATCGGCCCCATCGTGCCGGTGGCGCAGGCCGGCGACGCCGAGAACGCCGAAATCTCGCTGCAGGTGAACGGCACCGACCGCCAGCGCAGCACCGTGAGCAAGCTGATCTGGAACGTGGCCGAAACCATCGAGCATCTTTCCGCCGCCTGGGAGCTGCAGCCCGGCGACCTGATCTACAGCGGCACGCCCGAAGGCGTGGCGGCGGTGGTGGCGGGCGACACGCTGGTCGGCGAAGTGGCCGGCCTGCCCAAGCTGACGGTCAAGATCGTCTGAAGCCCCACGCTCACGCTCCATGATCCTGCGCGTACCCATCAAGCACTGCAAGAACTGCGGCACCGCGGTGGTCTACCGCGTTCCGGACGATGGCGACACCAAGGAACGCGCCGTCTGCCCCGCCTGCAGCACCATCCACTACGAGAACCCGCTGAACGTGGTGGGCACCATTCCCGTTCTTGGCGACAAGGTGCTGCTGTGCAAGCGCAACATCGAGCCGCGCTGGGGCAAGTGGACGCTGCCCGCGGGCTTCATGGAGCTTGGCGAAACCGCCGCCCAGGGCGCGGCGCGCGAAACCGATGAAGAGGCCGGCGCCAACTACGAAATGCAGGGCCTCTTCGCGGTGATCAGCGTGGTGCGCGTGGGGCAGGTGCACCTGTTCTACCGCGCCCGCCTGCTGGACGACCGCTTCGACCCGGGCCACGAAACCATCGAGGCCCGGCTTTTCACCGAAGAAGAAATTCCCTGGGAAGAAATTGCGTTTCGCACCGTGCGCGAGGCCCTGGAACACTTCTTCGAAGACCGGCGGCGCGGCAGCTTCGACCGCGTGCACGAACTCAGCATCGTTTGAAACACATGACCATCCAGGCACCGCGCGCTGCCGCCCTCTTCCGTGCGGCGCTCGCATCCACCGTTGCCGCCGGCCTGGGCCTCGCGCTGGCCTCGGCGGCGCACGCAGAAATAGTGGGCGACGTCGACACCGCTTTCAAGCTCATCGGGCCGGACCACAAGATCGTGGTCGAGGCCTACGACGACCCCAAGGTCAATGGCGTGACCTGCTACGTCTCGCGCGCCAAGACGGGCGGCCTGGCGGGTGCCTTTGGCGTTGCCGAAGACAAGTCGGAGGCCTCCATTGCCTGCCGCCAGGTCGGCCCCGTCAGCATCACGCAGCCGCTGCCCAAGCGCGAAGAGGTCTACACCGAGCGGCTGTCGATTCTTTTCAAGCGGCTGCGGGTGGTGCGCATGGTCGACGCGCGGCGCAACACGCTCATCTACCTCACCTACTCCGACCTGCTGATCGACGGCTCGCCGAAGAACAGCGTAACCGCGGTGCCGATCGATCGCGGCACGCCCATTCCGCTCAAGTAACTGCCAAGCCGTTACTTTCCTGTTACCTCCGATTCTTTCGGCTCCCCGTCGCCCGCGCCAGCCGGCTCACGCGAGTTTGCTAGCATGCCGGCGGTAACTGGCCGGCGCGCCGAGCCGAAGGAACCCTCAGCAACGAATTCGTTCCAACAGAGAACCATGCAGCACCTTCAGACTTTTGTTTTACGTACCGGCGCCGCGCTACTCGTAGCCGCCGGCCTTGCAGCCTGCACCACGCCCGCCCCGCCGCCGCGCACCGGCGTGAACGTGCCGCCGCCGGTGCAGCAGCCGCAGGCCCTGTTCATCCGGCCCGCGAGCGGCACCACCATTGCGCGCTTCGACGGCGTGCGCAACAAGGGCCTCGACATTGCCGGCAACCTTGGCGACCCGGTCGTCGCATCGGCTGACGGACGCGTGGTGTACGTGGGGGGCGAGTTGCGCGGCTACGGGAACATGGTCATCGTCAAGCACAACGACACCTTTCTTACCGCATACGCCCACGCTGAAAACATCGTCGTCAAGGAAAACGCGGTGGTGCGCCAGGGCCAGAAAATTGCCGAAATGGGCAAGAGCGGCACCGACCGCGTGAAGGTGCATTTCGAAATCCGCAAGAACGGCACCGCCGTCGATCCCGAGCCCTACCTGAGCGGGCGCCTGCAGCACTAGGCACCCCGGTAGCGGCGCAGGCGCGCCGCTAAAGCAGGCTCTCGGGCACCAGCGGGGCAAACAGCTCCAGCTTCCATCGCGACCAGAAATCCGTTTCCGGCTCCACGTGCAGGATGGTGTCGGCGCCGTCGCCAGACGCCGGGCTCACCCATTCGATGCCACCGCGCGGCCCCAGCTGCAGCTGGTATGCGCCGTCGAGCCGGATGAAGCCGATCAGGCTGGTGAGCTGCTGCGCAATTTGCGGGCTGAAAATGAAAATGCCGATCTCGGTGTTGTGCAGCATCGAGCGCGGATCGAAGTTCATCGAGCCGATGAACACAATGTTGCCGTCGACCACGGCCGACTTTCCGTGCAGCCTTCCGCTTGCCGAACCGTACATGCCGAATCGCTTGGTTTCTTCCACGCGCTTGGGGCTCAGCTCGTACAGCGACACGCCCAGCCGCAGCATCGCCGGCCGGTAGCGGCGGTAGCCTATGTGCACCAGCGACTCATCCGTGGCGGCCAGCGAATTGGTGACGATGGTGTAGCTCACACCCTTTTGCCGCACCAGGCGAATCGACTCCATGCCGCCGCGGCCCGGGATCAGGTAAGGCGTGGTCTGCAGCACCTCGTGCTCGGCGCTTCTTATATAGCGCCGCACGTTGTAAAGCACGCTGTCGGGCGCCTCGTCGGCCGGCAACCCGCGGGCTTCTTCGGTCGGGCCCAGCGCCTTGGCGGGGGCATCGGCATAGGCTTCGGCGCGCGCCCAGACGAGCGAAAGCGCGCCCTCGTCCAGGTCCTTGGCCAGCGCGTTGTTGCCCAGCAGGTCGGTAGAAACCAGCGGCGCGGGGTGCAGCGTGTCCGGCCCGCCGGTCAGTTGCTCGAATCGATCGCGCAATTGCTGCGGCGTGGCCCCGCCGGTCGAAACCAGCGATTCCACGGGGTACACATACGGGCTGTTCCAGTACATGTCGAACAGAGACGAAAGCCGCGGCACCACGGTGCCGGCCACCAGCGTGTCGATGTCGATGAAGTTGGAGCCGCCGTCGCGCAGGAAGTATTCGTTGGCAATGTTGCGCCCGCCCATCACGGCCATGACGTTGTCGACCACGAAGAGCTTGTTGTGCATGCGGCGGTGCACGCGGTCGAAGTCGAGCAGCGACGAAGCCCAGCGCGTTCCCAGGCGCTCGCGCCCACTGGGGAACGGATTGAACATCCGCACCTCGGCGTTGGGGTGCGCCGCCAGGCCCGCGAACAGCGGGTCGGCGCCGGCGGTGTAGAGGTCGTCCACCAGCAGGCGCACGCGCACGCCGCGCTCGGCAGCGTCGCGCAATGCGCGCAGCAGGTAGCGGCCGGTTTCGTCGTTCTGCACCAGGTAGTACTGCACGTCGATGGAGCGCTGTGCGCGCTTGGCCAGCTCGATGCGGGCATGCAGCGAGAACTGCGGCATGGGCAGCAGGCGAAACCCGCTCAAGCCCCGCCCCGCCGGCGAGGCCGCCGTAACCAGGCGGCCGAGCGGCGTGTCGGCGCCGTCCGAAATGGCAACGGACGGCTTGCGCTCCACGCCCGAAGGCAGGCCTGCGCAGCCACCCAGAAGTAACAGGGCGATGCCGAACGCAAGCCAAAGCGGCCATGCGAAGCGCGCGCCATTACCAGTTGGTTTGTTGAAGATTCCGGACATTCTGGAATTGGAGTTTTCTGCCATCGGATCGATGCAATGCGCGACGCGCGCAAGGTCGCCGGTTTCTACCATGAGCAGGCCAAAAAAATCCGCTCACGGACTCCTCCTACGCCATCGGCAAAGGCAAGCTGACGTGCGGATGCAACCATCAGCGCCACATTTTTCTGAAAACGCAGAACCACTCAGCGAGGTTGCGCATGACGAAGAAGAACGAACTGCTGGCACGGTTTGACGGCAGGCTCACGATGATCGGCTTCGGCTCCATCGGCCAGGCACTGCTGCCGCTGCTGCTGCGCCTGTTCGGCCTGAAGGCCTCGGACGTCAAGATCGTGAAGTCTGGCGAAGACCGCAGCGGCCTTGCGAAGGAGCTGGGCGTCGAAGTGATTCCCGCACGGCTCGAAGAAGGCAACTTTGCCGCCGTGCTCGAGCCCTTGGTTGGCAAGGGCGACTTCCTGGTCAACCTGTCGGTCGATGTCTCGAGTCTGGCGCTCATCAAGCTCTGCCGAGAGCGCGGCGCCTTCTACCTGGACACCTGCAACGAGCCCTGGCCCGGTCGCTACGACGACCCCGGCCTGCCCCCTTCCCGCCGCTCCAACTACAGCCTGCGCGAAGAAGTGCTGGCCTGGCGCCTGGACAAGCGCAGCGGACCCACGGCCGTGATCACCCAAGGCGCCAACCCCGGCCTTGTGTCCGCGCTGGTCAAGCAGGCGTTGCTCAACATAGCAGCCGACACGCATGCGCAAGTCGAATCGATGCCAACGAGCTACGAGGACTGGGCCGCGCTTGCGAAGCAGCTCGAGATCAAGGTCATTCACATTGCCGAGCGCGACACGCAGTTGGCACGGCAGCGCAAGCAGCGCAATGAATTCGTCAACACCTGGTCGGTGCAGGGCTTCGTCGACGAGGGCCTGCAGCCGGCCGAACTGGGCTGGGGAACGCACGAGCGGCATTGGCCCGCCGACGCCGCGCGCCATGGCTTTGGCAGCGATGCGGCCATCTATCTGAAGCGGCCCGGCATTGGCACGCGGGTGCGCAGCTGGACGCCGCTCGAAGGGCCCTACCACGGCTTTCTGGTAACGCACGCGGAATCGATTTCGATTGCCGACCACCTCACCCTGCGCAAGAACGGCGAAGTGGTGTACCGCCCCACGGTGCACTACGCCTATCACCCCTGCGATGACGCCGTGCTCTCGCTGCACGAAGTGGCCGGCAAGAACTGGCAGCTGCAGCATCGCCAGAAGATCATCCGCGACGAAATAGTCGAAGGCATGGACGAGCTTGGCGTGCTGTTGATGGGCAATCCCAAGGGCGTCTACTGGTTCGGCTCGCGCCTGACCATCGAGCAAGCACGCGAACTGGCGCCCGCCAACAGCGCCACCAGCCTGCAGGTGGTGGCCGGCATCCTGGGCGGCATGCTGTGGGCGCTGCGCAACCCCGATGCCGGGCTGGTGGAGCCCGACGACCTCGATCACCGTGTTGTTCTCGAAGCTGCAACGCCCTACCTCGGCGAGGTGGTGGGCGTGTATGGCGACTGGAACCCGCTGAAAGACCGCAGCCCGCTCTTCAACGAAGAAAAGGATGATGAAGACCCCTGGCAGTTTCTCAACTTCCGGGTGGCCTGATTGCTGCTGCGAAAAGAACTCGGCGTCGTCGAGAACTCCTATTACGAAGCAAGCGTGCAGCGCGCCGAGCGGTTCGAAGCTGCGCGCCCGCTCGAGGGCATTGCCACGGCCGATGTCTGCGTGGTGGGCGGCGGCCTTGCGGGGCTCTCGGCGGCGCTGGAACTGGCTTCGCGCGGCTATGCGGTGGTGCTGCTCGAGGCACAGCGCGTCGGCTGGGGTGCCTCGGGCCGCAACGGCGGACAGGCGATCGTCGGCTTCGGCTCCGACGGCGAAGAGGCCATCGAAAAGCAGTTCACACCCGAAGACGCGCGCCGCGCGTGGGATGTCTCGGTCGAAGGGCTCAACCTGCTGCGCGACCGCATGGCGCGCCATGCCATCGACTGCGACTGGCAGCCCGGCTACCTCAACCTTTCAGTCAAGCCTTCGAAGTCGCGCGCGCTTCGCCAATGGATGGACCACGTGGGCCGCGTCTACGGCTACCCGCTTCAATGGCTCGGGCCCGCAGACATTGCGCAGTGGGTAGACAGCAAGCGATTCGATGCCGGCACCTTCGACGCCTTTTCGGGGCACCTGCATCCGCTCAAGTATTCGCTGGGCCTGGCCTCCGCGGCGCGTGCGGCCGGTGCGCAGCTGCATGAAAACTCCGCTGCGCAGGTCATCGAACGCGGCGCGCGGCCGGTGGTCAAGACCGCGCAGGGCGAGGTGCGGTGCAGCTTCGTGGTTCTCGCGGGCAACGTGTACCTGGCTGAATACGGCGGCGACGTGGCGCCGGAAGTATCGGCGCGCATCATGCCCGTGGGCACCTACATGATTGCGACCGAACCCATGGACAAGGCTCGCGCGGATGCGCTCATGCGCGGCAGGCCGGCTGCGTCGGACACCAACTTCGTGCTCGACTATTTCCGCCTCAGCGCCGATCACCGGCTGCTGTTCGGCTCGGGGGACAGCTACAGCGCCCGCACACCGCGCAACCTGATCGAGAAAATCCGCAAGAGCATGCTCGCGGTGTTTCCGCAGCTGTCAGACCTGGGCATCGACCACGCATGGGGCGGCTTCGTCGACATCACCATGAACAAGGCACCCGATTTCGGGCGCATCGGCGCCAACATCTATTACCTGCAGGGCTTCTCCGGCCACGGCCTGGCGCTGACAGGCATGGCAGGCAAGCTGGCGGCCGAGGCCATTGCCGGGCAGGCCGAACGCTTCGACCTGTTCGCCCGCATCGGGCACCTGGCCTTTCCGGGCGGCACACTGCTGCGCACCCCGGCACTCGTGCTGGGAATGATGTACTACCGCATGCGGGACATGCTGTAGCCGCTGGCCCCGATCAAGCGCGCGCGTGCCAGCGCAAGTGGCCTGAACGCCGTGCCAGCAGAAGCCCCGCAGCAGCGAGCCCGACCATGGCAATGGCCGTGGTGTTGCCAGAAGCGGCCCGCCCCATGTCGAGCGCAATTTCGCCGGTGCGCGGGCCCGCAAGTTGCAGCCGGCGCTTGGTCATTTGCGCACCCAGGTCGCCCAGCTTGTCTGCCAGGTGCTTTTCGGCCGCCGGCAGCAAGATGGTTTCTTCGTCGGCCACGTGATGCATCACGTCGCGCATCAGCGCCGACAGCGTCTCGTCATAGTCGCGCGCCTCGGGTTCCATGGTGCGAAGCAGGCCGATGAGCCTGCGCATTTCGGAATGCTCGTGGATGGCTTCGGTAATGCGTTCATCGTCGATCTTGCGCATCTCGGGGTAGAAGATTTCTTCTTCGAGCTGCGCGTGAATTTCGAGCGCCGTGCAAATGGTGTTGACCAGCCCCTTTTTCACCCGGCTCGGCGCGCTGGCCTTGTACTGGTGAAAAGTGGAAAGCACGTGCGTGTGATCCAGGCGAATCATGTTGGTCGCCGTGGGAAAAAGCCGGGAGACAAGATTTGTCATGGTGACCTCCAAGGCCAATGAAAAGCAAAAGCGTGGCACCCGGCCGGCGCGCGGCCAGGTGCCGTTGGGGTAGCAAGGCAGGCCTGCGACCCAGGCGGGTCGTCAGGCGGTTGCGCCGGTGAGCTCTTCCATCAGCTCTTCCTTGCGAGCTGCGAGCTGGTCACGCATGGCGACCAGGTCGAGCCCCTTGGCAGCGCGCGCCTTGACGAAGATCTCGTTGCGCTCTTCCTTCACGTGGTGGTCGATGTATTCACCCAGCACGATCACCTTGGCGTCAAACTTGTCGTCCACGTCGGAGGCGGATTCGATTTGCGCAATCAGTTCCTTGGCGCTGGCGTGCTCGACTTCGGCTTCGTCCAGCAGATCGGTTTCGCTGAGTGCTTCGCGCAGGGCGGGGTAGAAAATTTCTTCCTCGATTTGCGCATGCACCGTCAGTTCGGTGCAGATCTGGGTTGCCAGTTCGCGCTTCTTTTGCTGCGCGCTGGCGGCTCGCGAATGGGTCAGTTCCTCGTACTCCTTGAACAACTTCTTGACGTTGCGGTGGTCGGTATCGAGAAGGCTGCATGCATCAGGTGCTGCTCGCTTGGTAGAGGTGGGCATCGTGGGCTCCGAATAATGGGTTAGTGGAAGCTGAACGATGGGGGGACCGGAAACTTCGCGACGTAGGAAAGCTGCCTGTGTGTGCGTAGCAGCGCCCACTACTCGCGCCCGCGCTGCGCGAGCAGGCAGCCGGCTGCCAGGCCCACTGCAAAGAGGCCGTAGACCGCCGCCATCGAACCTTTGGAAAGATGGTGTTCGAAACCGGGCGTGAGCCGGCGCGGCGTGATCGTGTAGTCGATCGTGCAGGCCACCGCCGTTGCCGCGCCGGCACTGGCAAGTGCGGCCGGTACCGATTGGGGCGGGCGCCGCTCGGCATGCAGCCACGCATAGAGCAGCGCCCAGAAGATCGCACTCGCGTGGTGGGTGGCGTAGCCAAGGCCCGTGTGCCGCAGCGTGGGCCGGTACACCTGCAAGGCCTGGTCGCCCCAGAGCCAGTGGCTGGTGGCATTGGTGGGTGCCACGGCACTGCCGGCCTCGCGGCGGCCGCGCAGCATGAGCGCGGCCGTGGAGGCAAGGCTTGCAAAGGTTCCGGCAATCAGGCCGGTTCGCAGCACCGGCGCAAGTCGTTTGCTTGTGTTCATGTTCAAAACCTCTAGGCGGGGCTTTCGGAAACCGCCCGCGTCATTGCGCCGGTGGCCCTGGCGCCCAGCGTCATTTCGGTCATCCACGAGACGAGCAACTGCCCGTAGGCCTGGCGGGAAGACTGCTTGGACAACGCGTGGTCGGCTCCCGAAATGACGCGATAGGTGGCGGAGCGCACGCGCTTGAACGCACCCAGGTAGTTCTCGATGACCGGGTGCGGCACGATCTGGTCGTGCTCCGATTCGACGATCAGCACGTCGCCCGTGAACGCCTCGCAGGCGGCAAGCGCCCGGTTGTCGCGGGGGCCCACCAGCGTGCGTCGATAGGCCACCAGGTCCGACCTGCTCAGTTGCCCCTTGGGCGCCAGCCACTCGCGGTCGCGGTAGAGCGCCGGCGCGCGCAGTGCGAGCCACCGCACCGGCCGCATGGCGCTGACCAGCGCCGCCAGGTAGCCGCCGTAGCTGCTGCCGATGATGGCAATCGCGTTGGGGTCGACCGTGGGGTGGCTCACCAGCGTGTCGTAGGCCGCGAGCACGTCGCGCAGGTTGTCCTCGCGCGTCACCTCCTTGCGCAGCGCCGCGTGGCGTGCGTGGCCCCGCAGGTCGAACGTGAGGCACACGCAGCCGAGCGCGGCAATGTCGTGCGCGCGGGCAATGTATTGCTCCTGGCTGCCATCCCAGCCGTGCACGAGCAGGACACCGGGCACCATCGTGGAAGCCGCGACCAGCGTTCCGGCAATGTGCTGGCCGTCTACGGGAATATCGATGACGTTATGTCGTGTCGCTGGCATACGGTTGGATCAATGCGTACTTGGTCAGTGGACCATTCTGTTTGTCGATCCCGCGGTAGTGCACCGCCGCATCCGCCGGAATCTGCGCCGCTGCGCCATAGGCCTCGAAGCAGGAAACGCGCATTCGCTCGAGGGCCGCATCGCGCCAGAAGCTTTCGAGCGCCACCATCTCCGCGCCGGTTGCGCCCCCCACGCGCCATGACTGTTCGAGCACGCCCGATCGCCACGCACCCGCGGCGCCCACGCCTTGCGCCACGTCGTAGTTGACGCGCGACGCAAGAAAGCCGGGAAAGCAGTCGATCACCGCCTGGTGGTAGCGCCGCGCCTGCTCGATGGCAAGGCACAGCGCCGGATTGGGGCTGGTCTTGGCAAGCAGCACGTCGAAGTTGCCGCGCACCAGCGTCAGGTCGGAACCGCCATACACGCTCTGGCCGGCGTTGTCGGTGGTCATGCGCTGGCGGCCGAAGTAGCTCACGATCATGTGGTCGACCATCACCTGCCCCACGCTGAAGGTGTCCGGCCGCTGCAGGTTCTCTTCGATCACCACGCCGTGCAGCGCAATCTGGCTCTCGTCCATGGCCGCAAGGCAGCGGTCCAGCGCATCGGCATCGGTCACCACGGTCTGGCCACGTCCGCCGGTGGCGCACACCGGTTTCACGCGCACAGGGCCCTTCTCCAGCATATGGCGCCCGGCCCATCGCGCATCCTCTGCAGCAAAGGCGGAGAAGCCGTCGAGCGCCGCATGCGATATGTCGGAAGCGAAGGTTGGCGCCCACCCTTCGGGGCAGGCAGCGGCCCTGCCCACCAGCGGATGCGTGATGGCCTTGGTGGCCACGAAGGGGTATGGAACCACGCCCCCGAACAGGTCGTGCAGCGTCGATATGCCGAGCGAGCGCGCCATCTGCGTGCTGGGCAGGGTATCGCTCGGCACAAAGTACAGCGGCGTGTTTTCATGCGCACGCGATGCATCGTATTCGCCCGCAAAGCGAAAGCCCTTCAACGCCGCAAGGCGCTCTGCGAAGTTGCTGCGCGTGGCGCGTTCGTGGTCGCTGCTGTAGGCCTGCGGATCGGCGCTCCACACCACCACGCTGCCGCCGGTGCTCTTGAGGACGGTGTCCACGAGGGCGACTCCCGAGCTGAATGAAGTGTCCATGGCATGCGCTCCCGGACTAGCGTTGGTCCGCCGTTCCGGGTTCGGCCATCCTGCGGTGCTGCTTGGCCAGCAACGCCGACGGCGTGACGTTGGCAACAGCCACCTGCAGCTTGTTCTTCCAGCCGGCAACCACGTCGCCTTCCCCGTCCATCATGGCTTCGAAGCCGATCTTCGCCACCTTGGCCGGGTCTGCCTTCTTGTCGTCCTGCCCCACCTTCGTGTCGAGCATGTCGGCACGGTCGAAAAACTCGGTGTCGGTCGGCCCGGGCATCAGGCAGCTTACGGTAACGCCGCTGTCCTTCAGCTCTTCGCGCAGCGCGAAGGAGAACGAGTCCAGAAAAGCCTTGGTGCCGTTGTACACCGCCTGGAAGCTGCCGGGCATGAAGCCCGCAATCGAGCCGGTGATCAGGATGCGCCCCTGCCCGCGTGCGCGCATTGCGCCGCCCACGGCATGAATCAGGTAAAGCGTGCCGGTGATGTTGGTGTCCAGCACATGCCGCGCCTCAGCAAAATTCTGGTCGAGAAAGGCATGGCCGAGCCCCCGGCCGGCATTGGCGAGCAGCGCATTCACCGGGCGCTGGCCGGCCGCCGCCAGAAGCCGGTCGACCCCTTCGGTGGTGGAAAGATCGGCAAGCACGGGTTGCACCTCCACGCCCAGGCGGCGCAGTTGAACGGCGGCATCCTCGATCTCCGGTTCATCGGCCGCAATCAAAAGATCGAAGCCCTCGTTGGCGCAGCAGCGCGCCAGTTCCAATCCTATGCCCGACGATGCGCCGGTCACGATGGCAAAGGGCCGGGTGAAAGCGGAAGTTTCCATCGGGGAAGTGTTCATCGGAATAGCTCCTTGTGAACGATTGGCGGGGCGCACGGCGGCGATCCGTGCGTTCAGACGGGCGAAGCGCCTACGCGCCTTGGCCGTCCTGATGCCGATGGTCGAACAGCTTGCGATTCCGCACGGCGGGATAACGCGCGTCGTTGTGAAAGAGGCCTCCTACGCGCCGCACCTTGCGATGACTCGGCAGCGACTTTCGCGGCCACGCGCAGCTTTCCTACGGGGGCGGCCGCGCGCTTTTGAAATGGTGAAGCCTTCGCTGACTGGAGACCCGCCGGTACATGGCCTCTAACTCTGCTTCGCCGCCCCCTGCCCTTGCCCCCACACCCGCCGCTGGCCACACGGCATTGTTGATCATCGACATGATCAGCTGCTGGGATTTTCCGGACGCCGAAAAGCTCTTGCCCGGCGCCCTCTCCATTGCCGGCCGCATTGCGGCGCTGAAAGCCCGTTGCACCCGCGTCGGAGTGCCCACCATCTACGTGAACGACAACCGCGGACGCTGGCGCTCCGACTTTCCGAAGCTGGTGGAAATGTCCCTCGCCTCGGGCGGTGCGGGCGCCGAAATCACGTCGGCCCTGCTACCCGGCGAAAAGGACTACTTTGTGCTGAAGCCAAAGCAATCGGCCTTCTTTGCCACGCCGCTCGAGCTTCTGCTCGCCTACCTGAATGCAAGGCGGCTGATCGTGACGGGCGTGGCCAGCGACCAATGCATCTGGGCGACGCTGGCCGATGCGGGCATGCGCGACCTGGAAGCGCTGGCGCCGCGCGACTGCGTTGCTTCGCAGACACCGGAACGCAACCAACGGTTTCTGCGCCAGGCAGAAGAGGCGCTGCTGGTGCGCACCACACCCGGCCCCCGCATCCGCCTGCCTGCACAGCGCTGAGCCAACTTTCAAGACGCGCCCCCGCCGCTCGGCCCGCTTGCGGCCGACTGCTTCGAGCGGTCTGGCTCGGCAGGCTGCGAAATGATGTTGAGCGTGTCGCCCGCCTTGCCTATGTCGCCCTTGGCGGCCGTGTCGCCGAGCGACAGCATGCCCACCAGCCTGTGGTCGCGGTCCACCACCGGCATGCGCCGGACCTGGTAGCCGGCCATCTCGTCCATTACCGTCTCGACGTTGTCGGCTTCGGTGCACCACTTGACGTCCTTCGTCATCACTTCGGACAGCGAAATGTCGAACGGGCGTTTCTGGGCCACCACGCGCAGCACGATGTCGCGGTCGGTCACCATGCCCAGGAGGCGCTGGCCGTCGCACACCGGAATGGCGCCGATGTCCAGTTCGTCCATGGCCTGGGCGGCCAGTGCCACCGGGTCCGCTGGCGAAAGGGTTCGTACGCCGCGGGTCATCAGTTCGGAAACTCGGGTCATTGCGGTTCTCCTTTTCGGCTTGGGTTTCGGCCTGCGGATCAGCCGCTTCGGTGCTCTGCGTTACGCTTGCGCGTGGCCGCGGCCTTCTTGGCGGATGCGGAGCGCTCGGCTGCCGTGCGCGATGCCGCTGCTGCGCCGCCCTTGTGGCCGCCCTTGCGAGAAGGCGCATGGTTCTCGGCCTTGCCGCGGCCGCTGCCGCTCTTCTTGCCGCCGCCGGTCTCTGCGTTTACCGTTGCCCAGGCGCGTTTCTCGGCTTCGGCCTTGCCGACACCGCGGTGCTCGTAGCTTTCCTCGATGTGCTCGGCCTTGCGTTTCTGCTTGTCCGTATAGGACGACTTGTCACCTCTTGGCATTGCTTTCTCCTTAAGGGTGAAGAAGCCTCTCATGCTGCGCCGCTCCTCCGCGGCACAGGTCGGAAGACGCAGGGCATGCGCGTGGGAGCAGTCTGGCGACATCGCGAGCCGGCGCTGTGGGATTGCACCGACGGGCCTGCCGCCCATTGCACGACATCCCGCAGCACGGCAAGTGCACAACATCGCGCTTTTGGACATGGAGCCTCTTCAATGAAGCAGACAGTCAGCGACTTCGTGGTGCAACGCTTGTACGACTGGGGCGTGCGCCGCATCTACGGCTATCCCGGCGATGGCATCAACGGCCTGATGGGCGCACTCGACCGCGCCGAAGGCTCCATCGAATTCATTCAAAGCCGCCACGAGGAGCTTGCCGCCTTCATGGCCTGCGCCCATGCCAAGTTCACCGGCGAGGTGGGTGTGTGCCTGGCCACCTCGGGCCCGGGCGCAATCCACCTGCTGAACGGCCTCTACGACGCAAAGCTCGACCATCAGCCCGTGGTTGCCATCGTCGGCCAGCAGAAGCGCAGCGCCCTCGGCGGCGACTATCAGCAAGAGGTGGACCTGGTCTCGCTCTTCAAGGATGTGGCCCATGAGTTCGTGCAAATGGCCTCCAGCCCGGAACAGGCCCGCCACCTGATCGACCGCGCCATGCGCATTGCACGCGACCGGCGCGCCGTTACCTGCGTGATCTTTCCCAACGACGTGCAAGACCTGCCCGCCGTGCCGGTGCCTCCGCGCGAGCACGGCACCGTGCACAGCGGCATCGGCACCACGGCCACCGCGGTGGTGCCCGAAGCGCCGGCGCTCGAGCACGCGGCGCAAATCATCAATGCCGGCAGCAAGGTGGCCATCCTCGCGGGCGCGGGCGCCCTGCACGCCACCGACGAACTGGTTCTTGTGGCCGAGCGGCTGGGCGCCGGCATTGCCAAGGCCCTTCTGGGCAAGGCCGCGGTGCCCGACGATCTTCCCTTTGTGACCGGCTCCATCGGCGTTCTGGGCACCCGGCCGAGTTCACGGATGATGGAAGACTGCGACACCCTGCTGATGGTGGGCTCGTCGTTTCCGTATGCCGAGTTCTTGCCACCCGAAGGCCGGGCGCGCTGCGTACAGATCGACACCGACCCTCGCGCCATCGGCCTGCGCTACCCGGCCGAACTGGGCCTGGTCGGCGACAGCCGCGCCACGCTGGCCGCCCTGCTGCCGCTGTTGGAGCAAAAGGAACACGGCGCCTGGCGCCGCGGCATCGAAGCCGAGGTGGCCAAATGGTGGCGGGTGCTCGAAGCGCGCGCACATGTGGAGGCCTCGCCTCTCAACCCGCAACGCGTGTTCTGGGAGCTCTCGCCGCGCCTGCCGGAGCAGGCCGTGCTCACCTGCGACAGCGGCACCGCCGCCAACTGGTACGCCCGCGACGTCAAGCTGCGCCGCGGCATGAAAGCCAGCCTCTCCGGCGGGCTGGCCACCATGGGGCCCGCCGTTCCATATGCCATTGCGGCCAAGCTCGCCCACCCAGACCGGCCAGTTATTGCGATGCTGGGCGACGGCGCCATGCAGATGAACGGGCTGAACGCGCTCATCACCCTTGCACGCATGTGGCGCGACTGGGCCGATCCGCGCCTGGTGGTGATGGTGCTCAACAACCGCGACCTCAACCTGGTGACGTGGGAGCAGCGCGTGCTCGGCGGCGACCCCAAGTTCGAAGCCTCGCAGGTACTGCCTGATTTTCCGTATGCGCGCTTTGCGGAAATGCTCGGCCTCGGCGCGTTGCGCGTCGACACGCCCGAAGCCATCGGGCCGGCATGGGAGGCCGCCTTTTCGGCCGACCGCCCCATGCTGCTTGAAATGGTGACCGATGCCGCGGTGCCGCCCCTGCCGCCCGATGTGTCGCTTGCGCAGGCCAAGGCATACCTCTCGGCCCTTTGGCATGGCGATCCCGAGGCCATGCGTACCGTGAAGGCCGCGGCGCGGGAATACTGGGCCAGCGCAACGGCTTGAGCCGATAAACCGATAGAGAAGCAGCGTCAGCATGTGCTTACGGCTGCTTTGAAAAGCGTCCTACCAACGGGGCACGGGCGACTTCTATATTGAATTCAGACGCCGATCCTTCCTTGCAGAACAACCACCGGCGTCAAGGAGATCATCATGAAGAAACTGCTTATGGTTTGCGCAGCGGCATCGTGCCTTGGAATGGTCCAGGTGCATGCGCAAGTGAACACTACTCCGTCCGCGGCCACCGATCCGGCCATGGCCGAGTTCAAGGCGGCGCGCGACAAGATCTCGGCCGACTACAAGGCCGACAAGGCTGCCTGCGACGCCATGAAGGACAACGCCAAGGATGTCTGCATGGAACAGGCCAAGGGCAAGGAAAAAATCGCCAAGGCCGAACTCGACCAGAAGCAAAGGCCCAGCGACGGCAATGCCCGCAAGGTGGCCGAAGCCAAGATAGATGTGGCCTACGACGTTGCCAAGGAAAAGTGCGACGACCAGAAGGGCGACGCCAAGGATGCTTGCGTGAAGCAAGCCAAGGCCGATCATGAAAAGGGCAAGGCCGAAATCAAGGCCATGAAGAAGTGACCGGAGGGACGACGAAGCGGTGAAGCCTGTGCAATCGCTCACCATTTCAGAGGCCCTGCGCAACCAGTTGTCCGCTGAAAACCTCCTGGCCATCAATTCGCATGGCCAGGAGGTTCTTCATGGGCTGGACTTCGACGAGTCGCAGCTCCTGGTGGATTGCAGGGAGCAGCCGCCGGCCGATGCGTCCACCCAGGAGCGCTGCGCCGAACTCGTCATCAGGCACGAGCGCGCGCGCCTGCGCATTGCCACCGTAGACGACGAACGTACCGCGGCGAAGTTCTAGGCCCGAGGCCGCCCTCAGCGCAGCGTTGCAAGGTAGGCGGCAATGTCGCGCGCGTCCTGCTCGGTCACGCCGAGTTCCGGCATGGCTGTCAACGGATCGACCTTCCTTGTATGCCGCAGCCAGCGCACCATGTTGTCGGGCGTGTTGGCGAGCTTCCCGGCGATGAGAGTGCGCCCTCCTATACCCGCCAGCGGCGGACCGACGTGCGGCGAAGAGCTCGTGACGCCTGGAATGGTGTGGCAGGCGCTGCAGGCGTACTGGTGAAGCGCCCGCTTGCCGCGGTCGGCCTCACCCATGCGGACCGGTGCGCCATCTGGAACAGCGCCGCATGCCGATCCCGTTGATGCGCCCTGCACGCCGGTCGGTTCGACGCGCGTGGCTTCCGCATATTGCTGCGGCGTCAAATCCGGCAGCCGGGCAAGGAAAGCCACCACCGACCACAGCTCTTCCTCGGACAGCCTGTACTCCCAGGCCGGCATGCCGCTCATCTTGATGCCGTGCTTGGTCAGCCAATACAGCTCGCGCGGCTTCCAGTGGTGCCGTGCATCGACCAGCGGCCCGGGCAAGGGCTGCATGCTCTTTCCGATGTCGCCTTGCGCAACGCCCGGCGCGCCGTGGCACTGCACGCACTTGTCGCGAAAACATGCGGCGCCGCGCATCACCATGCGTTCGTCGTCCAGCGGCGGCGTCTCGATGTTGCGGGCGCGCATCTTCACCGACTGGTGCATGGCGGTTTCGAGCAGCGAGTACACCGGCTGCGTGTGCTGCACGGTGGCGGCCACGTTGTAGAGGCCGCCATACACCACCAGCGCACCCGCCGCCGCGCCTGCAAGGCCCAGCACGGCAACGGTGAGAAGAACGGTCTTGGGTGCACCCATCGGCAACATTCAATTGGCGGCATTGTCCGACGCGCTCCGGCGCCGCCGTGTCGGCGCAAGCCGCGTTCCTGTCCGCAAAATTGCGGCATGCTGGCCGTCCTGCCGTATCGTGCCGTATTGCCGCTCGCGCCGCTGGTGCTGGCGCTGCTCTCTGCCGGGTGCATGCCGCAAGACATCCCTCCTCCGTTCGATCGTGCGCCGCAAGCGCAGGTAGAAAGAGGAAGGCTGCTGCTCGCGCAATACCAGTGCGGCAGCTGCCACGCCATTCCAGACGTGCAGGCGGCCCGTGGACGCATGGGCCCCACGCTGGCCGCATTCGGCCGCCGCAGCTACATCGCGGGGCACGTGCCTAACGGGCCCGAGCACCTTGTGCGCTGGATCGTGGCGCCCGGCTCGCTGGTACCCGGCACCCTCATGCCGGCAATGGGCGTTTCACCGGACGATGCGCGCGACATGGCGGCCTACCTGCTCGCACTCGAATGAGCGAAGGCCCGCCGCAATCCGCACTCCGGCGCGCGACATGGCGGCCTACCTGCTCGCACTCGAATGAGCGAAGGCCCGCCGCAATCCGCACTCCGGGCCGCAGGGCCTGTCGCCGGCGCGCTGCTCGACGTGAGCACCGTGCTGGCGATTGGCGGCACGCTGATCTTTGCCGGGGTCATGCTGCTGCTGGTGCTGGCCGTTCGCCGCCGCAGTGGCACCGTGAACACGCGCTGGTGGCTCATTGGCGGCGGCCTGGTGTTTCCGACCGTGGTGCTTGTGGCACTTTTCTTCTACAGCGAATGGCACCGGCCGCCGTGGCGCCCCGTTCCGCCAGCCAACGCGCTGATCATCGGCGTTACAGGCCACATGTGGTGGTGGGAGGTGCGCTACCGCGACCCCGCCACCGGCGCCGAAGTGGTCACCGCGAATGAAATACGCATACCCGTCGGGCGGCCCGTTTACTTCGGCCTTGGCAGCGCCGATGTGATCCACAGCTTCTGGGTGCCCTCGCTCGGCGGCAAGATGGACATGCTGCCTGGCCGCGTGCAGCACCTGCAGCTGCAGGCCGACCGGCCCGGCACATGGCGCGGCCAATGCGCCGAATATTGCGGCGAGCAGCATGCGCGCATGGCGCTGCATGTGGTGGCAGAAGAGCCCGCCGCATTCGATGCCTGGCTCGCGGCGCAGGCAAGGCCCGCGGTTGCGCCGGCAGCGTCGTCACCCGAACTCGAACGCGGCCGCGAGGCCTTTCTTGCCCACCGCTGCAATGCCTGCCACACCGTGCGCGGCGTGAGCGAAGAAAGCCGCCTCGGCCCCGACCTGACCCACGTGGGCAGCCGGCTGCACCTGGGGGCCGGCACCGTGCCCAACGAGCCTGCCCAACTGGCCGCCTGGGTTGCCCACACGCAGCAGCTGAAACCGGGTGCGCGCATGCCCTCGTCCGGCGAGCGCATCGGCCATGCAGACCTTCAACTGATCGCGGCCTGGCTCGCGCAACTGAAATGATCCAAGCCGCGACCGAGCCAGCAAACCTGCCCCCGCGCCCCGAAGCGGAACGCGAGGCGCTGGAGCGCGCGTGGAAGCCGCCCACCGGCTGGCGCCAGCTGTCGGCGGTCAACAACACGCGCATCGGCGTGTTCTACATTGCCACGGCCATGCTGTTCTTTGTGCTGGCCGGCATCCTGGCGCTCTTGATGCGCACGCAGCTGGCAGTGCCCGGCAACGGCCTGATCGACGCCAACACCTATAACCAGCTCTTCACGATGCACGGCACCGTGATGATGTTTCTGTTTGCGGTGCCCATCGTCGAGGCCGTGGCCATCTATTTGCTGCCGGGCATGCTCGGCGCGCGCGACCTGCCGTTTCCGCTGCTCTCGGCCTATGCGTTCTGGGCCTATGCCATTGGCGGCCTGGCGTTCTTCTGCACCATTTTCTTCGGCGAATCTCCGGACGGCGGGTGGTTCATGTACCCGCCGCTCACGGGCAAGGAGTTTTCGCCCGGGCGCGGCGCCGACTGGTGGCTGCTGGGCATCGGGTTCATCGAAATCTCGGCCATTGCGGGCGCCATCGAGCTGATCGTGGGCATTCTCTTCACGCGCGCGCCGGGCATGAAGCTGATGCACATGCCCATCTTTGCCTGGGCCATGCTGGTGAGCGCGCTGATGATCGTCATCGCGTTTCCGGCCGTGATTGCCGCCACCATGCTGCTCGAGCTGGAGCGCGCATTCGACTGGCCGTTTTTCATACCCGCGCGCGGCGGCGATCCGCTGCTGTGGCAGCACCTGTTCTGGTTCTTCGGCCATCCCGAGGTCTACATCATCTTCTTGCCCGCGGCCGGCATGGTCTCGATGATGGTGGCAACGCTTGCCGGCACGCCGCTGGATCATCTTCTTGCCCGCGGCCGGCATGGTCTCGATGATGGTGGCAACGCTTGCCGGCACGCCGCTGGTGGGCCACCGTGCGGTGGTGCTGGCGCTCATCGGCGTGGGCGTGGTGAGCTTTGCGCTGTGGGCGCACCACATGTTTACCGCGGGCCTTGGCAACCTCTCGCTGCTGATCGTTTCCGCTGCGAGCTTCATCGTCGCCATACCCAGCGGCGTGCAGGTGTTCGCGTGGATTGCCACCTTCTGGCGCGGCCGCGTCGTGCTGAATGCGCCCCAGCGGCGTGCAGGTGTTCGCGTGGATTGCCACCTTCTGGCGCGGCCGCGTCGTGCTGAATGCGCCTACGCTGTTCTTGCTCGGCTTTCACTTCATCTTTGTGCTGGGCGGCCTTACCGGTGTGATGGTGGCGGTGCTGCCGTTCGACTGGCAGGCCCACGACAGCTACTTCATCGTGGCGCACCTGCACTATGTGCTCATCGGCGGCATGGTGTTTCCGGTGTTTGCAGGGTTCTACTACTGGGCACCGCTCTTCAACGGCCATTGCCTTTCGGAGCGATGGGGCCGCTGGGTCTTCGGGCTCATGTTCGGCGGATTCAACCTGGCGTTCTTCCCGATGCACATTGCGGGCATGCTCGGCATGCCGCGTCGCGTGTACACCTATGACGGCAGCCTGGGCTGGAACGCACTCAACATGCTGTCGACCGTCGGCGCCTATGTATTGGCGGCGGGCGTGCTGCTCTTTTTCATCGATGCGTTTCGCACGCTGCGGCGGCCGCCCCGCGACCACGGCGACCCGTGGCGCGCAGGCACTCTCGAATGGCTGCCGCCGCGCGAATACGGCGCGCGCAGCATTCCGCAGGTTGGTTCGCGCTATCCACTCTGGAAGAACCCCGCACTGCCGCAAGAGGTCGAGGCCGGCCACCACTGGCTGCCCCGCACCGTGTTCGGCGGCCGCGAAACGCTGATGACCAGCCTGCGCGACGCGCGGCCGTTGCACCTGCTGCGCCTGCCCACCGACAGCTGGTGGCCGCTGGGCGCGGCGGCGGGCACCGCAGGCTTCTTTCTGCTTCTCACGGTTTCGCAGACGGTGCCGGCGTTTGCGTGCGGCGTGCTCGCCATTGCATTCATCCTGCGCTGGCTATGGGACTCGGATCAACCTCCGCCTGTTGCAACGGTGGACGTGGGCCACGGCGTGCACCTGCCGGTGGGCGCGCATGGCAGCACATCGCATTCATGGTGGGCCATGATCGTGCTGATTGCTGTGGACATGACCATCTTCGTCTCGCTGCTCTACACCCACGTGCACCTTGCAATGGCAAGCGACGTGTGCCCGCCACCCGGTGCCGCCCTGCCCGCCACGCGCTGGCCGCTGGCCACGGCCCTGCTGCTCGCGGCAAGCTCGGCCGCCATGCTGGCCGCCACGCGCATGGCGCGCACTGCGCATGCACGCGGCCAGCGCCTGCTGCGCACGCTGGTGGCGCTGGCCATGGTGGCCGCCGCAGCAGCAGCCGCGCTCGACATCGGCGGCCATGTGCTGGCGCAACTCGATCCGCGCGCGCAAGGCTGGAGTGCATCGGTCGGCATGCTGCTCGGCTACCAGGCCTTTCACATTGCCGTGATCATGCTGATGGGCGGCTATGTGCTGGTGCGCTCCTGGGCGGGCCGGCTGCTGCCCACGGCGCGCGCGACCATCGACAACACCGGGCTCATGTGGCACTGCGTCACAGCGCAGGGAATCATCGGCGCACTCACGGTGCAACTCGTGCCGCGGCTGCTGGGTTGAAGCGCTACGCAGCAGCCGCGTGCGCGCCGATCATCCAGCAGGCGGCGGTGAAGCGAACCTCGGCGCCATGCACAAAGGGCTGGAACGCGGCACGAACGGTTTCGACAACTTGTGCGCGCCTGCGCTCGTCTGTTTCATCCTGAAGAGCCAGGCCGACGGGGCCGAGACGGGTGAGATAAGTACGCAGATCGCTTTCAGAAAACGTGCATTCCACGTCGATCGCGCGAATATCGATGCCGGCCCAGCCGCTCTCTTCCAGGATGGACGCGACCCGGCCCCGGTCCGCAAAGGCGAACTGTCCCGGCGCGCCCGGCTTGCGGGCCGGCAGGTTCGGCAGCAGAGGTGACGCGGCGCGCTCGGCCGTGGTCATGAACGGGTTCTCCGCGGCGCTGCGCCATGCAATCGCCCGAAGTTTCGCGCCGCCCTTGGCCGCATTCAGCAGGTTCGAAAAAGCCTGCACCGGGCTGTCGAAGAACATCACGCCGAAGCGCGAGACGATCATGTCGAAGCTCGCCGGCTCGAAGGGCTGCTTTTGCGCATCGCCGCACACAAACCTTGCCGGTGCGCCTTCGCGCCCGGCGCGTGCCCGCGCGACGGCAATCATCGGCTCTGAAATGTCGGCGCCGGTGCAGCGGCCTTCCGTGCCGAGCGCTCGTGCAATGGCCAGCGTGGTTGCACCCGTGCCACAGCCCACGTCGAGCACCCGGCGTCCGTGCGCGGCGCGCACCTCATTCACGAGCAGGTTCTCGAACGGAGTGAACAACCGGTCGAGCGACTCCTGCGCATCGACCCAGGCGCGCCCCGCGCGGCCGTTCCAAAGTGCGGCCTGCTCGTTGCCTTCCGTGTGCTGCTTGATGTTCATGATCGTTTTCCTTGCATGCCCGAATGGGCGGAAGCTAGACTTTGCAACTTCAAGTCGACTTGAGGTCAAGAGGTAATGGCAGCAACTCACATGGACATTGCCGAAGTGGCGCAGCAATCCGGCGTTCCCGCTTCGACGCTGCGCTTCTACGAAGAGAAAGGGCTCATCGCCTCCACCGGCCGGCGCGGCCTGCGCCGTTTGTTCGATTCGGGCGTGCTGGAGAAGCTCGCGCTGATCTCGGTGGGGCGCTCCGCGGGCTTCTCGCTCGAAGAGATCGGCCATATGTTCGCGCCCGAGGGAGTGCCGCGCATCGACAGGCGAATGCTTGCGGCAAAGGCCGACGAGCTCGACAAGACCATTCGCAAGCTCACTGCCATGCGCGACGGCCTGCGCCATGCCGCCGCCTGCCCCGCGCCCAGCCACATGGAATGCCCGACCTTCCAGCGCATCTTGCGGGCTGCAACACGCGCAGGCGGCCGAAAGGCGCCTACAACACGACGGTCTCTCGACCGATGTGGATGAATTTTGCAGAGCGGAGAGTTGCAGCTCTGGGCTTTGCAACATTCAACGCCGACATCCCCAGAAATGCCGGCCGGAGACAACCTTCCATGACAAGTTCCAATCCGGTTATTTCTTCAGAGCGTGTCGAGGGGACCACCGTGTACAACGCGGCGGGCGACAAACTCGGCACCATCGACGACCTCATGATCGACAAGGTATCGGGCCAGGTCCGCTACGCCGTGATGGAGTTCGGCGGATTCCTGGGCATGGGCACCGACCGTTATCCGATTCCTTGGCCCATGCTGAAGTACGACCTTTCGCAAGACGGCTATGTGGTGCCGCTGGACAAGGCGCAGCTCGAGGGCGCGCCCAAGTATGCGAGCGACCGCGTGCCCGACTACGACGACACGTACAGCGGCACGGTCGACAAGTATTACGGGCTGTAAGAGAGCCAGAGGGAACGTTCAGCGCCTCCCCGCTGAGCCATGTGGGGCGGCGGGGAGCCTGCTCCTCAATCGACCTTCGACGCCTGGAAGTAAGGCTGCGAGGACTCCATGAACGCATGGTGCAGACGGGCAAGTTCGCGCGCAAGCTGCTGCGCCTGCAAGCGGCCTTGCTCCGAGCCCGCCTTCATCTCGCGAACGGCGGCCTCGAAACGAACCGTCGCTTCTTTCCACTCGCCGTAGCGCGCCAGAAACTCGTCCCAGTCGAGGGCGCTCTCTGCCCGAGGCCCTTGCAGCGGCGTTTCTCCGCGCGCGGCCTGAAGCTCCCAAGGGCTTGCCTCGACGTTTGGCCCTTCAGTGAATTCGTCGGCAGCCTTTTTAAGGTCTGCGGGCGATGGTGCGGGATGACCGCGGTCATGAGATCCGCTCTTGTCGACAGGTTGGTTGAGTTGAGCCATGAATTCTCCTGGGAGTTTCTTCATGGCACGGTCTGCGATTTCGAGCAGCGGAGATGTCGGACAGATGCCGGGCAGGCGGTCGGCTCATTGGGAATTTGAGGAAAGCCTGCTCGCTATACTGCGCCGGTCACGTCAGGAAAAAGGCGTGATTAGGTTTGACAGCCTGAAGCACCTCTGCGACGAAAGCCGCAGTCCCTCCGCAGGATCTGCGGCTTTCTCGTTCGTGCCTCCAGTTTTTGGCGGCTCGGATGGGAGGGCGCGAGCCCTGCCGGTTCTCGCAAGAGGTGCCCGGTCTGTCAACCCGTCCGAGTCGCCGCCAATCGTTTGACAGCGAGAGCGGCGGTTTCAGCAAACCGCACCTCTTGGAGGCCATCAATGGCTACACCCGCTCGCGAGCCTGAGCACGCCCCCACGCTCCCCGCTCCTCCCGAAAACCTCACAGCTGCGCCGGACGCGATACCAAATCCTGACGCTGCAGCTGAATCAAGCTCGTGCCCGCTGCAAGACAGCGCCGAGTCGCTCGCGCTTCAGGCGTGCGACGACATCAACAGTATTCACGACGTGCACCGCGCATACGCGTGCCTCGAAGGGCTCATCGAGCCAAAGCGCTTGAACGACCCGGCAGAGGTCTATGTGAACCGCAGCGAACTCGGCGCGCTTTTGAGATTGCTTAACGCCGAACTGCAACGCCGCATCTGCACCGCCGATACGACGATTGAATCGTTGCGCCTGGCCCTCGCCTGAAGCGACGTTGCTGGCACGTTTTCATTGCCTCGTCATCGCTAAATACTGTATATTTGTACAGTATAAAGTTCTAAGGCAATTGAGTTCGTCGTGCGCGTGAAGATGAAACCCCGATACCGCGGCGGCACCCGGCTGAGCAAGCGGGAGTTCGTCGACCAGCCGTGGCTGTGCGGAATGCTGGCACTGCGAGACATAGAAGGAAGGATGCAACTCGGCCTGTGGGAGGCGCGCCCGGACAATGTGCCACCACCGCTGGGCATCCTCTGGCGCCCCGAGGTGGTCGCGTGCGCGTTCGACACCATCAGCTTTGCCGGAACTGAGCAGATCGAGGGGCGATGGTGCTACCAAGTCTGGTACTGCGAAGTGCACAGCTTGCCGGGGGCCCTATCGTTGGAACTGTTGCAAGCTGCTGCGAGAGCGAACCATGAGCCAAGTTGAGCTCAGTCGCTAAAAGACGTCGTCTAGGCGTTCAAGCATCCGCAATGGCGAGCTCCTCGGCTGCGGCAAGACGGCTGCCTGTCTAGAGGAGAGGTGCCTGCGCGCGACTTTGAGCATGACGCCAAGTGGCGCGTCGGCGCGGAAAACCTAAGGGCAGAATACGGCCAACACCGGACGTTCCTGACTGCCTGCCAATTCGCCCGTCAATCCAAAAAGCATGACCATCGGACGCTGAGCTCAACATCGCCGAGCTTCCCTACGAGTCGGGAGCCATCAGGTTCCGCGATGCCAGGGTGAGGCACCAGACACGACGCGATAGGTCCGGCACGGGCTCTTCGTTGAGTACCAGAGAACGACACAGTGAAGTGCGTCTGAGTCGCCTGTTCTGGGCAGGCCGGCCTTCGCGCTGCGGCAGAATGCGCTAGAGGCGACTTTCTACGTCCCGTCAACAAGGCACAGCATGCTTGCATTTCGAGTCCAACTCAACGATCAGCAGCCAGTAGTTGGAGGGGCAGATGATTTGGGCGTTCTGACGACAACCATTACCGCTGTTGGTAAGCTTGGGTCGGCAAGCCGCCCCCACAGAGCCGTCGAAGACTTTGACATTCATCTCCGTCTTGGTGGGCTTACTTCGCGGGGCCCCGGCATCCAGGACGATCATCTAGTCTGGTTTGAGGACTACGACCTAAAGCCGGGAGACAACGTGTCTTTGGAGGTCATCGAAGCCGCTGCGGCAGATCCTGTTCAAAGTGGAGAACCAGCTCAGCAAAGAGCGGATGACGAGCGCGAGTATTACGAGCATTGCAAGAAGGTGTACTTCGAGTTGAAGGAGAAGTACGACGGTAACGTCTAACCCTGCCTTGAAGAGCATGTCACCCAATTGCTTGGCTCAGCCTTCAACGCAACACGTCGCTTCTGAGCGCCCGCTATTTGGCAATAACGAGGACCGCTTTGGGACCACTTTTTGCCGGCGGCGCGGGAGGCTACAGTCGGCCAACAGCAGTCCTCGCCCTCGGTAGTGCGGCGCTACGGCGATCAGATGTTATGGAGATTGTGAAGTGCTTGAACGCTTGATGAAACGCCTTCTTTTGTCGCTGATCGCAACGATCCCCCTTGCTGCACTGGCGAGCCTTCCGCTGCAGATGTCCCTCACCGCAATGGCTACGGAGGCGGACCATGTACTGGTCGGCCACGTCGTCAGCGTTGACATGGTTGACGGGAAGGGCAATCCGGTCACGGATGACCAGGCGCGCACTGGCCCTGGTTCGGCGAATGTCATTCGTCTTCGCGTGGCAGTCGATGAGGCTCTGATTACAAATGCAGACCGAGTACCAGGGGAATTGCTCATACCGCTTGACCCGCTTATGCACTACAGCCTCGGTGAGATCAGGGCCGCTCATCAGAACGATGCAACAACTCGACTTCTGCTCTTAAAGGGAGCGGTATTTTCCAGCCTCAAACCAGGAATCTTCTTTCTGCCATTGAAGGAAAAAGACGAAGTGCTGCGCGTTCATAGTGCTACGCATTAATAACGCTGCAGGGTGCGGCCGGCTGTCTCGGCCGAGAGCAGTGTCCCGAACGGTAGTTGTGCTAACGATCTGACCGGCTACAGTCGGCCAGAAGCCGTCTCTCGTTGTCGACGGCTGGTTGGGAAGACACCCCTTTTTTGCTGGAGAAACAAATGGCTCGTCATATTGTTTTTACACCGAAGGCTGCCAAGCCACCGCAGACATACAGTCAGGCCGTCAAAGCCGCTGGCCTCGTTTTCGTCTCCGGCACCTCGCCAGCGGACGTCGTCACAGGTGCAATAGTGGGCAGCACAATCCAGGAACAAACCCGACAGTGCCTGACCAACGTGCAAGCGATTCTTGAGGAAGCGGGTAGCTCCATGGACAAGGCGGTGAGCTTCACCGTCGTCCTCGCGGACGAGGATGACTTTGTGGGCATGAACGAGGAGTGGCTCAGGTGGTTTCCATCCAATCCGCCTGCGCGGCAGGGAGCGAAGCTGCCTGCACGAATTCCGGGCCTGAAGATTTCGATCGCGGCTGTCGCCGAGGCCTAGTATTGAACTTCGGCCTTTAATCTCCGCTGCGGCGGCCGCTGTCGCGACAGGCTACCTTGTCTGGTATCCCTGGGACGGTCTCGCGTTCGTTCTGAAGCTGTAGGTTTGGGATTTCCGGCGGCTCGATGCGGACGTGTATGAACAGCCGCTTCGGGCCGTTTCGCGACGGCAACGCGACTAGCTACAGTCGGCCAGAAGCCGACCTTCATCTCTGAAGCAGAATCCTGCGGGTAGTCATTCGATCCTTCGTCATATTCGTCATGCTCAAACAACCTCGACTTGTGATCGCAGTGCGCGACCTGGCCCGGTCCGCCGATTTCTACAGCGACGTCCTGGGGTTCTCGATCGAATGGAAGGAAGTGCCCGGCTGGCGTCTGTTCAGACGCGACGCCTGCACCATCATGGCAGGAGAGTGCCCGGACACACCTGCCGCACGGGAGCTGGGCGAGCACTCATATATGGCCTACATTGAGGTCGACGATGTCACTGGCTTGCACAAGGATCTGGCTGCGCGGGGTGTGCAGATGGTCAAGGCTCTTTGCACAGAGCCCTGGGGCATGCGAGAGTTTGGAATCGAGACCATTGACGGTCACCGCATGATGTTTGGAGAGGATGTTTCTCGCCCTGACTGAGCCGAGGAAGCATCGACGGTTGCCGGCCAGCAGCAGTCATCTAGCGCGACCACACCTACCAGGAGATACCAAGCGACATCATGAAATGGCCATTCGATCAGCCTCGAAACTGCGCAACGGTCTTCTCGAAAACTGTCTTGAACCGTAGTAGGCCGATCCTACTGGTTTCACATGACGAAGATGATCACGGATGGCAGTTCCTAGACGGGGTGAGCGAGGAGCTGGAAGATGTTGCGCTTGCTGGTCTAGGCCATGTCCTAGAACTCGACCCTGCAATAGCCCAACTCGCCGACCTTGCGCCCGGATTTCAGGCCACTCGCTCGGGTCCTGAAGAACAATGGACGATCGAACGGGCGCCGCCTGGCGAAGACGACTGAAACTCTTCGCAGCGCGCGCTCTCGTTATGACGCCCACCGGCCAATTGCAGACGTTGCTCGCATCCCTGCGCGGCAACTTTGCTTAGCCTCGATACGAATCAAAAGCGGCCCCGGCCACACCACAACTTAGGGCGCACGGATGCTTCGATTTCTTGGGTTGCTCTGCTTTTCCGCTTGTGCCGGCGTTGCCTTGGCGACTGCTGGTACCTGTGGAGTTGGCTTGCTCGCGGGAACATTCGCTTGGTGCGGACTACCTTTCTATTGGATTGCAGGATTTCCGCTAGCAATTCTGTGCGCCCTGGTTTTCGGTCTGCCTGCATACGCGGCGATGAAACGTTGGAACCTCAAACGTTGGTGGCAATTTGCGCTTGGCGGCCTTTTGCTTGCCGTTCCATTTTGGAATGAGCTTGCCATGCCGTTCGACTCCGTGCGTTGGGCTCAGTCGGGACTGTTCGACTCGCTTAACTATCTTGGTTCAGGTGCAGTCGGAGGTCTGGTCTTTTGGCTACTTGTTATTCGAAACGCACGGAATGGAAAGCCTTGATCCTGCACTTAGAGGGACGCACGACGTCCAGCAACTCCGAGCAATGCGGGCTCAACGCCAAATAGTTTTTCGCGAGCGGCGAGAGTCCGCTTTGGAGAGAATCGAACTTCTACTTTGGGCCCATTTGAGACATTGGCCCTCGCCCAAAGCAGCCTGTCGTGAGCCCACAGTTCGATGCAAAAGTGCGGCACACACGCGGTTCTAATGGCGCGAAATCGAAATTTGCGAAGGTTCGGCGGCGCGGTGCGCGGAGGTCGGATGGCCAGCGGCGCAATTTACAAGCCCACCGACCCTGCCCGAACATCTGCCGCGCCGCCTCGCGACACGGTGCTTTTTTCTGCCAAGTGGTGCGGCTACTGCAAACAGGCAAAGGCCTACTTGGCAGCCAAGGGCATCGGTTATCGGGAGGTGGACATCGACACCGCGGAAGGCAGATCAGCCTACGCGCAACTCGGCGGCAACAGCGGGGTGCCTCAACTCTATGCGAACGGCCGAGGTGTCACTGGCTTTACCGCTGCCGCGTACGACGCATTTTTCAAGGCTTCGCGCAATTAGGGCTTGAGTCCGACAGGCCGCTGTCACAAGGAAAACACAGCCCAAGGCATCCGGCGAAACGCCTCCTCAAGCGGCACGACATTGCCGTCCGCTGCAAGCGCGTCCCCGGTCAGCGCATTCGCGAGCCTTGCACTCCCAAGCCCATCAGTCAGCACCACCCTCGTCCCACGCCAGGCATCCGCCTCAGGAAGCACCGGCGCTCCCCCATCCGCCCCGCCCCGCGCGATACCAGCAAACAGCCTCCCCGCAATCACCACCAGCGTCCGCCCTTCATGCCTCCGCGCAAACGCCACCACATGCCGGGCCAACGGCCCTTCGACCGCGAGCCCTTCATAGCTGCCGTCACGGAAAAGCTCCGCATGCTCTCGCCGCAGCGACAGCATCCGCCAGATAAACCAGAGTTTCGCGCTCCCGTCGTGCGGTGCCTCGGCGAGTGACTGCACCCGCGCCGGCAGATCGGCTTCGCTGGCCATCGCCTGAAGCTGATCGAGCCGCTTGCTGCGCAGTTCATAGTCCACCGGCCGCCGGTTGTCGGGGTCGACCAGGCTCAGGTCGACAAGCTCGCTGCCTTGATAGAGATCGGGCACGCCGGGCGAGGCGTACTTCAGCAGCGTCAGCGTCAGGCCGTTCCACGCGCCGAACCATGAGAGGCGATCGGCCATGTGCTGGATGTCGGCAAGGCAGCCGCCTTGCGAACGATCGGAAAGAATCTTTCGCACCAAGGCTTCCAGCGCCTCTTCATACTGCGCGTCGGGCTGGGTCCAGCGCGTGTGCGACTTGGATTCGCGCGCGGCCTTTTGCATGTACTGCAGCACGCGCTGCTCATACGCCGGCATGGCTTCGGCGCTGAGCCCACCGAAGGGCAATGTACCGAGCAGGGTCTGGTAGAGCAGGTACTCATCCGCCCGCGAAGGCGCAGCAGCCTCGTGCCCGCCACGGCAGAGCGCATGCCAGCGCGCCAGCGCTTTGCGCCACTCGTCCGGCATTTCAGACAGCACGTCGATGCGGTTGCGCACGTCTTCCGAGCGCTTGTTGTCGTGCGTCGAAGTGGCGAGCATGGTGTGCGGCCAGTGGCGCGCGCGGTCGGCGCTGAGCGCATGAAACTCGTCCACATCGAACCCGAATTGATCCGGCTCGCCGCCCACTTCGTTGAGCGCGCTCAGCGGAAAGTAGCGGTAGAAGGCGGTGTCTTCCACGCCCTTGGCCGCGACGGGTGCGCTGAACTGCTGAAAGCGCACCGCGAAGCGGCGCACGCGCTCGGCCAGTGCGGGCGTCGCACGCTCGGCAGCCTCGCCGCGCAGCGAGCGGCGCACGAAGGCGAAGATGGAGCGGTCGGCGTCCAGGCTCTGGCGTTCGGCTGCATCTGTAGCCGCATCGATGAAATGCGCGTCTTGTGCGGACGGCGCATCGACGATGTAGGTGCGGTACACCGGCATGCAGGCCGCCACGCCGGCCAGCGCGCGACGCAGCGCATTGAGCGTGTAGTCGCGCGTGGTGCGGTCGGCGCGCGCAATGCGCAGCAGTTCGGTAGAGAGCACGTTCAGTTCTGAAGCGAGCGCGCTGCGCATCACTTCATGCTTGCCTGCGCGGGCGACGGCATCGAAGTCTTGCGCGTCGCCGGTGAAGTGCTGCCAGGTCTGCCGCAATGCATCTGCTGCCTCGGTGTCCACCAGCACGCCGTTGGCAACATTGGCAAAACGGTAGCCGGTAGTGCCGTGCACGTGCCATTCAACGGGCACTTCTTCTTCAGACGCGGCGATTTTTTCGGCGACCACGTACAGCGGGCGCTGAGGCCTGCCGTCGGGCCCCGGGGCCGGCAGCACGATGCCCGCGCGGCGCGCATAGCCGTCCTGCAGTTGCCTGAAGTAGCGCGCAGGGTCATACAGGCCATCGGGGTGGTCGATGCGCAGGCCATCCACCACGCCGGCCGCGGCAAGGTCCAGCGCAAAGGCCTGCGTGGCCTCGAACACGTCGTCGCGCTCCATGCGCACCGCCGCCAGGTCGTTGATGTCGAAGAAGCGCCGGTAGTTGATCTCGTCCGACGCCACCCGCCAGTACGCCAGCCGGTAGGCCTGCACTTCGATGAGCCGGTGCAGCTCGTCGCGCGCGCTGTCCGATGCAAGGTTGAGCTCGGCCACCGCAGCAAGCACGGCGCGCGCCAGCGCGGGATGCGCCTGCACCAGCTGCGCGAGGCGGGTCTTGAACAGCTCTTTGTCGCGCACGCGCTCCGAGCGTTGCGAAGGTGCCTGCGCATGGCGGCCGGGCAAGTGGCCGAAGGCCGTCGAAAGACTGGCAAGCTCCGCCGCAAGCACCGGGTCTTTCAGGTGCGGCAGCGCGCGCGCCAGCACTGTGGGGTAGCTTTCAGGTGCAAGGGGAAACCGGTGGTCGAAATAGCGCAGCGCAAAGCTGCCTTGCGCGGCTTCGAAATGCAGCACGAGCTCACCACTGGAGAGCACCTCGCCATAGTGGCCGCCGAGCACCGGAAGCAGCACCTTGCCGGTCAGCTCCTCGTTGAGCGGCTGCCAGTCGATGTCGAAATACTGCGCGAAGAGCGAAGCCGGGCCGTTCTCCAGCACGTCCATCCACCACGCGTTGTCGGCGCCGAGCACGCCCATGTGGTTGGGCACCATGTCGAGCAGCTGCCCCAGGCCGTTGGCCTGCAGCGCCTCGACAAAGCGCGCGAAGCCTTCGGCGCCGCCAAGCTCGGGGTTGACCTCTGCATGCGCCACCACGTCGTAGCCGTGGGTGCTGCCCGCGCGGGCCCGCTGAATGGGCGAGCAATACACATGGCTCACGCCGAGCTGCGCCAGGTAAGGCAGCACGCGAATCGCATCGTCGAAGCTGAAGCCCTTGTGAAACTGCAGGCGGTATGTGGCGCGCGGCACGCGTGCTTGCAGAAGCGGCGCCGGCTCCGCGCTTGCGCTGCGGCGCGGCCGCGCAGCGCGCAGGTGCCCGGCCAAGCCTTGCATGGCATCGCTTGCCGCCAGTGCCTCCACAGATGATGCGAGCTTGCGCTGCCAGTTGGGGTGCGTGTCGACTGTGCCGGGCATGTTGGCCTGCTCGACTTCGCCGGCCACGTCCTCCAGCTGAAACACCATCAGCGCCGACGGCGCCGCGGCCAGGAACGCATGAATCGCCTGCATGGCGCTCGGCGAAGGCGTTGCCAGCGCCAGGGCCTGCGCGGCCTCGTCGTCCGACAGCAGCCCCGCCTCGCGCACCGCCAGCATCAACCGGATGCGTTCTTGCGCGCGGTCGAGCAGTTGCTTGTCGAACAGCCGCGGGTCCGGAAAAAGTCCGAGCGCCAGCCGCAGCCGAAGGTCATGCCCCGACCACCAGCCCGCAAGCGTGGCAAGGTCGTGCGTGCTGATGGCGACCAGCGCTGCGGGCGGGTATGCCGCAGGGGGCGTGAATCCGCTGCCCTGCTTTTCGAAATAGAGCAGCCGGTAAGACAGCACATCGGCACGCGCGAGCGCATCGCGCATCGCGTCCTCGACCGTGCCCAGGTCTTCGCCCACCACCATGCAGCGGTGCCGATGGCTCTCCAGGGCCACGATGGCAAGCATCTCGTCGACCGCGTAGCGTACGTAGGCGCCGTCGTGCGCGGTGCGTCCCGGCGGAATCCAGAACAGGCGCATCAGCCCCATGACATGGTCGATGCGCAGCGCGCCCGCATGGCGCATGTTCTCGCGCAGCATCTGCACGAAGGGCTGGTAGTGGTTCGCGCGCAGACGGTCCGGCCGCAGCGGCGGCAGGCCCCAGTTCTGCCCGGCGGGGTTGAACTCGTCCGGCGGCGCGCCGATGCTGGCGCCGACTGCAAAGCAATGCTGTGCGCCCCACGCGTCGGAGCCGCCGCGGTCCACCGAAACTGCCAGGTCCAGGTAAAGGCCGATGCCCATGCCAAGCGCCTCGCAGCGCGCACCCGCGCGCGCAAGCTGGCGCTCGGCCAGCCATTGCAGGTATTGGTGGTACTGCAGGCGGTCCGCATGCTGCGCCGCAAACTCCTGCACCGCTGTCGCGTCGATGTCGCGGTAGGCCTCCGGCCAAGCGAGCCAACCCCAGCATTGCGGATCTGCCGCCGCAAAGTGCGCCTGCAGCGCCTCGAAGAGCGCGTGGCGACGGAGTGGCTCGCCTTGCTCGGCAACGAAGTCGAGAAAGGCTTTGCCGGCTGCGTCCGGACCACCGGGGCGCAAAAGATGGTGCGTTCTGAAGTGATCGAAAAGCAGCTCGAGCACTTCGAACTTGGCAGCGGCCACGCCCGCATGGTCCACCAGCGGCGCCTCGCGCAGCGCAGCCAGCCTGGCCTGGAACTCGGGCGCCTCCACGCGGCGGCGCGCGGGCTCGCAGACGGCAAAGTCGTCCACCGCCTCCACGTCGATGTACAGCACGTTGAGCCGCTGCCGTGAAGATGGGCTGTAGGGGCTGGCGCGCTGCGGGTCTGTGGGGAACAGCGCATGCAGTGGGTTCAGCCCGATCACGTCGGCGCCCTGCCCGGCCATGCTGTCGATCAGCGCGTCCAGGTCGCTGAAGTCGCCTATGCCCCAGTTGCGCGGCGAGCGCAGCGCATACAGCTGCACTGCCGGCCCCCACACGCGGCCGCCGTCACGCGCGGCGGGCGGCCGGTAGCAGCGCCCGGGCGAAGCGACCACCATGGTCTCGCCATCGAGCCCGTCGATCTGCAGCCGGTGGTAGCCGGGCGCGAGTGGTTCGGCCAGGTGCAGCACGCAACCGCCGTCGTGCAGCGCGTGCGCATCGGCCTCGCCCTCGCGAAGGCGCCCTTCTTCATCGCGCAAGCGCCAGCGAAGCTTGCCCGCGGAATGGCCGTGCCGCGAAAGATGCACGGACCAGTGCGGCGCGTGTGCCGCCACCACCAGCCCCGGCGGTAGCGCCGGTTCGGCCGCATCGGCCGCTGCTGTGCCCGGTCGCACGCCAAACTCCGCAAGCAATGCGGCAAGGTTCTCGGGCGTGGCGTGGCGCTGCGTCCCAAAAGCGTCGAAATAGGTGGCGGAGATGCCGTAGTGCCTGCAAAGGCGTTCCAGCGCATCGGCCGGCCATTGGCTCGAATCATCCACCGGCCACATCCTCCAGCGTTGCGTGCACCGCGCCTCGCTCCAGGCGCAGGCCTGCCGCATCGGCAGCAGTGCCTGAGCTGTAGACCACCGCACCGGGCGTTGCCGCTGCTTGCGTGGCGGCTTCCGCACCAAAGTTGGCCAGCAGATGAAGGCGCTTGGCTTCGTCGCCGGCCGCGGTGCCCGACAACTCCCATTGCACCTGCACCACGCCGTTGTCGCAGCGGTAGCTTCCGCCGCGTCGGGCGCCGGCCAGGTGCGGCACCAACAGGCGATGGCGCGCATCGAGCAGTTGCTGCATTTCGCACAGCCGCGCAAAGTGCGGCTGCGTGCCACGCTCGCGCCACCGGAGCTTCGAGGTGGCAAAGGTCTCTTCGGCGTTCGGGTCTGGAATGCGGGCACGCGCCGCTTCGTCGGCAAACGCGGCAAAGCCGCCGAACTCCGAGCGCCGTCCTTCGGCAACGGCCGAGGCCAGCTCGGGCCCGAAGTCGCAGAAGTACAAGAACGGCGACGACGCCGCGAATTCGTCGCCCATGAAAAGCATGGGCACATGCGGCGAGAGCAGCACGCAGGCAAATGCGGCACGCACCAAGGCCGGATCGCCCATCGCATGGATGCGCTCACCAAAGGCCCGGTTGCCGACCTGGTCGTGGGTCTGCAGGTAAGACACGAAGGCGGTCGACGGCAATTGCGTGCTCGGTTCACCGCGCAGCTCTCCACTGCGGAATGCCGACGGCTGGCCCTGGTAGATGAAGCCTTCGGCCAGCGCGCGCGCAAGACGGCAGGCGGGGTCGTCCGCGTAGTCGGCGTAGTAGCCGTCGCGCTCGCCGGTGGCCAGCACATGGGCGGCGTGGTGCAGGTCGTCGTTCCATTGCGCGGTGCCGGCAATGGGCAGGCCACCGCCGTCGCGTGCGAGCAGAGAAGCCTGGTTGGCGTCGTTCTCCAGCACCAGGTGCACATGCCTTTCGCGTGCGGGGCCGGCGTTCAGCGCCTCGCGGATCTCCTTCACGATGTGCTTTTCGGACGAATCGCGAATGGCGTGGATCGCATCCATGCGCAGGCCGTCGATGTGGAACTCTTCGATCCAGTACAAGGCGTTGTGAATGAAGAAGTCGCGCACGGTACGCGATTGGTCGCCGTCGAAGTTGATGGCGGCCCCCCAGGGCGTGCGCTCCGCCGCGTTGAAGAACTCGGGGCAGCACGCGTGCAGGTAGTTGCCCTCGGGTCCGAAGTGGTTGTAGACCACATCGACCAGCACCATCAGGCCGAGCCCGTGCGCGGCATTGACCAGCGCCTTGAGATCGTCCGGCGTTCCATAGCTTGCATCCGGCGCAAACTGCAGCACGCCGTCGTAGCCCCAGTTGCGCGCACCCGGAAAGTCCGCCAGCGGCATGAGCTCGATGGCGGTGATGCCCAGCTCGGCCAGTTCGCCGATCCGCTCGCGCGCGGCCTCGAAAGTGCCCTCTTCGGTGAAGGTGCCCACGTGCACTTCGTAGACCACGGCTTCGTGCCACGGGCGGCCGCGCCAGTTCGCATCGGTCCATTCGAAGCGATGCGGGTCGACGATGCGGCTCGGGCCATGAACGTCGTCCGGGTTGTAGCGTGAGGCCGGATCGGGAATGGTGAGGCCGTCGGCGAGCCGGTAGGCATAGCTGTCGCCGTGGCGCGCATCGGCCAGCGTGAGGCGGTGCCAGCCGTCCGCATCGCGCTGCATGGCGTGCGAAGCGGCCGCGCCTTCGGCCGGCGTGTGCACCAGCACGATGCTGTCGGCCGAGGGCGCCCAAAGCGCAAAGTCGACACCGCCGTTGTGGCTGTTGACAGTGGCCCCGAAGGGCATGCGATGAGCGCGCTTCATGGCCGTACATCCGGCCGGCTCAGCACCACCAGCGAGCGGCACTGCAGCGGGTAAGCGGGCTCCGACCATGCAGGCGCGAGCGCGGCCACGTCTTCGGTGGCGGGCGGCGGCGAGCCGCTGGCGGTGTCCAGCAGCAACCGCCATGCGCCATAGGGCGCCGGCGGCAGCGTGAACTTGATCTCGTCGTGATGCGCGTTGAACAGCACCAGAAAGTCGTCGTCGTGCTGCACCTCGCCGCGCGGCCCGCGATCGACGATGCCGCCGCCGGACATGTACATGGCAAAGCACCTGGCGTTGGCGTCGCCCCAATCTTCGGGCCGCATCTCGGCGCCATCGGGCTTGAGCCAGATCACGTCGGTCACGCTTTCGGCCTCGCGCGGCTTGCCCGCAAAAAAGCTGCGCCTCCTGAACGAGGGATGCGCGCGCCTGAGCGCAATGGCGCGCTCTACAAAGGTGACCAGCGCCTGGCGCTCGGGCGTGGGCGTCCAGTCGATCCAGCCGAGTTCGTTGTCCTGGCAGTAGACGTTGTTGTTGCCGTTCTGCGTGTGGCCGCGCTCGTCGCCGGCCAGCAGCATGGGCACGCCCTGCGAGAGCAGCAGCGTGGCCAGCATGTTGCGCTTTTGCCGCTCGCGCAGCGCCACGATATCGGGGTCTTCGGTCGGGCCTTCCGCGCCGCAGTTCCACGATATGTTGTGGCTGTTGCCGTCGCGGTTGTCTTCGCCGTTCGCCTCGTTGTGCTTGTCGTTGTAAGAGACCAGGTCGTTGAGCGTGAAGCCGTCGTGCGCGGTAATGAAGTTGATGCTGGCCGTGGGCTGCTTGCCCGACCAGCCGTAGAGGTCTTCGGAGCCGGTGAGCCGCTTGCCCATTTCGCCGATCACGCCGGCATCGCCCTTCCAGAACCCGCGCATGCCGTCGCGGTAGCGGTCGTTCCATTCGGCCCAGCCCAGCGGAAAATTGCCCACCTGGTAGCCGCCGTGGCCAAGATCCCACGGCTCGGCAATGAGCTTGACGCGATTGAGCGTCGGGTCTTGCCGGATCGCATCGAAGAAGCCGCCCAGGTTTTCGACCTTGCCCGACTCGCGTGCCAGCGCAGAAGCCAGGTCGAAGCGAAACCCGTCGACGTGCATTTCCTCGGCCCAGTAGCGCAGCGAGTCCATCACCAGCTGCAGCGCATGCGGATGCTCCAGGTTCACTGTGTTGCCGCAGCCGGTGAAGTCGTCGTAGTAGCGCCGGTTCTCGGCGTTGACGATGTAGTAGGACGAGTTGTCCACGCCCCGCATCGATAGCGTGGGCCCCAATTGGTTGCCCTCGCAGGTGTGGTTGTAGACCACGTCGAGAATCACCTCGATGCCCGCGGAGTGCAGGGTCTTGACCATGGTCTTGAACTCCTTCACCTTGCCCGAGGCGCTGTAGCGCATTTCGGGTGCGAAGTAGGCCAGCGAGTTGTAGCCCCAGTAGTTCTGCAGGCCCTTTTCGGCCAGGTGCCTGTCGTTCAGGAAGCTGTGCACCGGCAACAGCTCGATGGTGGTCACGCCCAGGCGCTTCAGGTAGTCGACCACCGGCGCGCAGCACAGGCCGGCGTAGGTGCCGCGCAGTTCGGTCGGCACGTCGGGGTGGCGCATGGTAAAGCCGCGCACGTGCAGCTCGTAGATGACCATGTCCTGCCAGGGGACGGAAGGGCGGCGGTCGTCGCCCCAGGTAAAGGCAGTTTCGAGCACACGGCCCTTGGGCACCAGCGGTGCGCTGTCGCGCCGGTCGAACGACAGGTCTTCGCGCTTGCTGCCCACGGTGTAGCCATAAAGCGCATCGCCCCAGCGCAGGTCGCCGACCAGGTCTTTTGCGTAGGGGTCTACCAGCAGCTTGTGCGGGTTGAAGCGGTGGCCCTCTTCGGGCTTGTAGGGTCCGTGCACGCGATAGCCGTAGGCAAGGCCCGGGCGGGCTTCGGGCAGGTAGCAGTGCCAGATGCCGTCGGTGCGCTCGCGAATCGGAATGCGCTGGATCTCGTGGCGGCCCTTCTCGTCGAAAAGGCACAGGTCGACGCCCTGTGCGTGTTGGGAGAAGAGCGCAAAGTTGACGCCCTCCCCGTCCCAGTTGGCGCCGCGCGGATACGGGCGGCCCGGCCACACGGCCGTAATGAAAGGTCGTTTGCTGCGTGTCATCGAAAATCGAATGTGGGAGAAAGACGCGAAAGGAGAACCAAGGAGAACGCGCGTTCAGCGCGGCGGCCGCTCCCCGGGCGAGCTGCCCTTGCTGGGCTCTACCACGATGGTCGGCGTGGTGGTAGTAACGCTCTTGTCCTTCGGCGCGCGCGGCCACCAGCGCTCGATCTGCGCCGCAGCCCAGTCCTTGCCCGCAAGCCCGAAAGCCAGGGCCAGCGCAAACACCACGCCCGCAAGCACCACCAGGAAGCTCTCGCGCACGATGTCGCCGCCCACCTTGATCTGGTCCAGCGCAATCAGGATGACGAAGGCCATCACCGCATAGCGCGCAATCTGCCCCAGCAGCACGGCGTCGCGCATCTGCGCACCGCGAAAGTAGCTCGACACCGCCTCTCCCACGAAGCGGGCGAAATACGATCCGAAGGCCAGCACCAGCAAGGCGACGAACAGGTTGGGCACAAACCACACCACGCGCCCGAGCAGGTCTGCGATGTAGCTCAGCCCCAGGCCGTTGAAGGCCACCAGCAGTGCCGCAAGAATGACGAGCCAGTAGGCCAGCACGCCGAAGAGGCTGCTGGTGTCGCCGCCCCACCCGCCCTGGCGCAAGAAGTTGTCCAACCCGGCGCGCTCCGTCAGCACGTTGAAATTGATGGCGCGCAATGCCTTGGTAACGGCAAAGCGCACCGTCTTGGCGATAAGCCAGCCGGCGAGCACCACGACGAGTGCAATGGCCAGGCGAGGCACGAAGGCCCCAACCTGGTAGAGCATTGCGTTCAGCGGCTCCAGGTGAATGCCAAATCGGTCCATGAGTCTCTCCGGTGCGTGAAATGCGGTTGCGGACAAAAGCGGCGAATGCGGTGCAAGCATCAACCGGGCCGCTCTGCCTGCAAGAGCGCAAGCACGCCGTTCAGCGGCACCTGGGCCCAGTCGGCGCGGTTGTTGAGCTCGTAGCGCAGCTCGTACAGCGCCTTTTCCAGTTCGAACAGCGCGAGCAGCTCGGTGTCGATCTGCGCGTTGCCCTCGCCTGCCGCCTGCGAGTAGCCGTCCATGAAGGCCTGGCGCGTGGCCTGCTCCCATGCGGCAGCGGGCGGTGCCAGGTAGGCGGCCTCTTCCACGCTTTGGGCCACGCGCCGTAAAGCCGACCAGCGCGCATAGTTGAAGGAGCGCAGCATGCCCGCCACGTCGCGCAGCGGCGAGCCCTTGGCGCGGCGCTCGTCGAAGCTGCGGGCCGGCTCGCCTTCGAAGTCGATGATGACGAAATCGTTGTCGCGCACCAGCACCTGGCCCAGGTGAAAGTCCCCGTGGTAGCGGCTCTTGATGCCGCCCTGCGCTTGCGGCTTGCGTGCGGCAATCGATGCCTGCAGTGCATCTTCCATGGTGAGCAGCGCCTGGCCGTCGATCTGTGCCGGCCCGGGCAACTGGCCGATCCGCTCGCGCAGCAGCGAAAGCGTCGTGGCAACGTCGGCCCGGGCCTGCGCCGTGTAGCGGGCAATGTCTTCGGCCAGCAGCGGCTCGGGCTCGAAGGCCGCGGCGCCCGTGCGCATTGCCAGCGCCTTGTGCAGCTCGGCGGTACGCCGCCCCAGCGTGGCCATGAGCGCGAGAAAGCCGCCATGCGCAGCCAGCGGGTCGGGCAGCGCGCCGTTGGTGGTCGCAAAGTCGCGCAGGAACCGCTCCAGGTAGCCGAGCGTGTGGTCCCACCCGTCGCCCTGGTTCGACACATACGACTGCACCATGGCCAGGGTCATGGTGCGGCCGTCGTTGGCGGTGTATTCGAGCGCGCCCAGCACCGGAACGCAATGCGGGTAGTGCGCCACCTCGGTCAGGAAGCGGCCCATTTCCAGTTCGGGGTTCAGCCCTTCGCGCAGATGCCGGTAGCCCTTGAGAAACAGGGTCTCGTTCACCGTGACCACGGTGTTGCTGCTTACGCCGCTCGGCCGCCCGACAGGCAGGCTGTCGATGTCGGCCTTGATGGCGGCAAACGCCTCCGTGGCGCGGAACCGCAGCCGCCCGTGCGCGGTTTCCAGTTCCATGCCGCTTCGGATGGCCTTCAGCAGCGCACGGCAAAAGGCTTCGTCGTAGAAGGCGTCGCCCATCAGGCCTACTTGCGCCTGCTGCCGCACCTTGGCGACCGCAGCCTGCGCCACACCGGCCATGCGCTCTTCATCGCGCTCTTCCCAGGCCAGTGCCAGGGGCATGAAATAGGTGGCGCCGCCGCCCGGGCCGTCGAGTTCGAGCAGGGGCAGCATCCAGCTCTGCGGGCCGGCCTCCCACACGGCGTGGTCCGCCAGGCGCGCGCGCTCGATGGTCGTGCCCTTCGATGCATACCAGCGCTGGATTTCGATGTGCCGCGGCAGCACCTCTTGCTCGAACTGCGCGCGCATGCGCTCGGACATGCCGATGCGCCACGGCATCACGCGGTCGCGGAAGAAGCTGGTCCAGCCGTCGAACAGCACCAGCGTGGGCCACTCCTGCAGCGCCACGCCTTCCTGGTGCCAGCTGGGCATCTCGGCATCGGACGTGAGCCTGAACCAGTAGAACCCGTACGACGACAGCGTGAGCAGGTACGGCAGCTCGCCAATGGGCGGAAACGGCGCTCGGCCCAGCATCTCGATGGGCACCCTGCCCTTGAACGCCGAAAGGTCGAGCTCGACCGGCTGCGCGGCCCGCGAGAGGTTGAACACCGTCAGGATGATGTCGTCGCCGTACTCGCTCAGGTAGGCCAGGATCTTGCGGTTGCCCGGCTTCAGAAAGCGCCGCTTCCCGCGGCCGAAGGCGTGGCTGGTCTTGCGCACGGCCAGCATGCGCTTGGTCCAGTTGAGCAATGAGCTGCTGTCGCGCGCCTGCGCCTCCACGTTGAGCGCCTCATAGCCGAACATCGGGTCCATGATGGGCTGCAAGTACAGGCGCTGCGGGTCGGCGCGCGAGAAGCCCGCGTTGCGGTCCGGGCTCCACTGCATGGGCGTACGCACGCCGTTGCGGTCGCCCACGAACACGTTGTCGCCCATGCCGATCTCGTCGCCGTAGTAGATGATGGGCGAGCCCGGCATCGACAGCAGCATGCCGTTCATGAGCTTCACGCGGTCGATGTCGTTTTCCATCAGCGGCGCAAGGCGGCGCCGAATGCCCAGGTTGATGCGCGCGCGCAGGTCGGCGGCGTACATGGTGTACATGTAGTCGCGCTCCTTGCTGGTCACCATTTCGAGCGTGAGCTCGTCATGGTTGCGCAGGAAGATTGCCCACTGGCAGCCCTCCGGAATGTCCGGCGTCTGCTGCATGATCTCGACGATGGGGTGCCGGTCTTCCTGCGCAATGGCCATGTACATGCGCGGCATCAAGGGAAAGTGGTACGCCATGTGGCATTCGTCGCCGTCGCCGAAATATTCGCGCACGTCTTCGGGCCACATGTTCGCTTCTGCCAGCAGAAAGCGGTTCTTGTACTGCGCGTCGATGGCGGCGCGCAGCTTCTTGATTACCGCATGCGTCTCGGGCAGGTTCTCGTTGCTGGTGCCGTCGCGCTCCACCAGGTAGGGAATGGCGTCGAGGCGGAACCCGTCCACCCCCATGTCGAGCCAGAAGCGCATCACCTTGAAGATGGCCTCCAGCACCGCCGGGTTGTCGAAGTTCAGGTCGGGCTGGTGGCTGAAGAAGCGGTGCCAGTAGTACGCCTTGGCCACTGGGTCCCACGCCCAGTTCGATGTTTCGGTGTCCGTGAAGATGATGCGCGTGCCCTGGTAGATCTGGTCGGTGTCGCTCCACACGTAGAAGTCGCGCTCGGGCGAGCCGGCGGGCGCACGGCGCGCGGCCTGAAACCAGGGGTGGTCGCTCGAGGTGTGGTTGATGACCAGTTCTGTGATCACGCGCAGCCCGCGCTCGTGCGCCGCGTCGAGCATTTCGCGAAAGTCGTCGAGCGTGCCGTACTGCGGGTTCACGTCTTCGTAGGCCGAAATGTCGTAGCCGTCGTCGCGCAGCGGCGACGGATAGAACGGCATCAGCCAGATGGTGTTGACGCCCAGCTCCTTCACGTAGTCGAGCTTGGCCGTCACGCCCTTGAAGTCGCCGATGCCGTCGTTGTTGGAGTCGAAAAACGCCTTGACGTTGAGCTGGTAGATCACCGCGTCCCGGTACCAAAGCGGATCGTCGCTGATGTCGATCTCGACCGTTTCAAGCGCAATGTGGGAGACAGGTGCGTTCATGGTGGCGCGGCCTCACAGAAAGTAGTCGAAGTCGCGCTCGTCGCCATGGCGCCGCCGAACGACGAAGATGTGCGCGGGCACGCTGTGCGGATCGAGCCGTATGTAATGCCATCCGCCCTGCCACGTAAACCGCTGCCCGCTCAGCAGGTCATGCATCTGGAAAGCGCGCGAACTGTCGATGCCCGCGGTTTGCGAATCGAACTGCAGCCAGCCCGACTGCACGTTGTGCGGATCGAGGTTCACCACCGTCACGATCATGTTGTCGCCGCCCTCGGACACCTTGGCATAGGCCAGCAGCTGGTCGTTGTCGATCTGCAGGAACCGCAGGCTGCGGTCCCACTGCAGCGCCGGATTCTCGCGGCGGATGCGGTTCACGCGGGCGATGAAGGGCGCCAGGCTGGTGGGGTCGTCGTGGTTCCAGTGCCGCAGCTGGTACTTTTCCGAATCGAGGTATTCCTCGCTGCCGGGCGAACGCGGCAGGTGCTCGCGCAGTTCGAAAGCCGGCCCGTAGATGCCGTAGTTGGCCGACAGCGTGGCGGCCAGCACCAGCCGCGCCATGTACACCGATGGCTCCCCGCCCTGCAGCTGCTCGTGCAGGATGTCTGGCGTGTTCGGCCACACGTTGGGCCTGAAGTAGTCGACGCCCGGCGCGGTCGAAAGCTCGGTGAAATATTCGGTGAGCTCCTGCTTGGTGTTGCGCCAGGTGAAGTAGGTGTACGACTGCGAAAAGCCCAGCTTTGCCAGCCGGTGCATCACCTTGGGCCGCGTGAAAGCCTCGGCAAGGAAGATCACCTCGGGATGCTCGCGCCGTATCTCCCCGATGGCCCATTCCCAGAACGGAAAGGCCTTGGTGTGCGGGTTGTCCACCCGGAAGATGCGCACGCCCTCGCCGATCCAATGCTCGATCACGCTGCGCAGCTCCAGCCACAGGCCGCGCCAGTCTTCGCTCTCGAAGTTGAAGGGATAGATGTCCTGGTACTTCTTGGGCGGGTTCTCCGCGTATTGCACGCTGCCGTCGGGCCGCCACCGGAACCAGTCGGGGTGCGCCTTCACGTAGGGGTGGTCGGGCGCGCACTGGAACGCAATGTCCAGCGCAATCTCCAGCCCGTGCGCGGTGGCCTGCGCATACAGGTGCCGAAAATCCTCCGCCGTGCCAAGGGCCGGAAGAATCGACTTGTGCCCGCCTTCGGCCGCGCCAATGGCCCAGGGGCTGCCCACATCGTCGGGGCCGCTGGCCAGCGCGTTGTTGGGGCCCTTGCGCTGCACGCGGCCGATGGGGTGTATCGGCGGAAAGTAGAGCACGTCGAATCCCATGGCTGCAATCGCAGGCAGGCGGGCCTCCACATCCTTGAAGGTGCCATGCACGCCGGGCGTGGTGCCGGCGGAGCGAGGGAACAGCTCGTACCAGGTGCTGAAGCGGGCACGCTCGCGCTCGGCCTCCAGCGGCAGCTCGACGGGGTAGCGCACCTCGTGCCGGCGGTCGGGGTGGCGGCGCGCAAGCATGGCCAGCTCTTCGTCCAGCGCCAGCGCCTTCAGGGTCGATACCTCGGTGGCCGGGTGGGCGGCCACGGCATCGAGCTCGGTGGCCCAGCGCGCAAGCGCCTGCCGGTCCGCGCCTTCGGCCCGCTCGGCGGCCGCGGCCACTTCGAGCGCGCCCACCTGCGATGCGATGCGCACGTCGTCGGCGTCCACACGCCGCGCCATTTCGCTGCGCCATGATTCGAACGGATCGACCCACGCAACCACGGTGTAGTAGTAGCGCCCGAGCGCAGGCGGCGAGAAGGTGGCCTCCCACACGTCGTTGACGAGCGGCTTCATCGGCACTTCGCGGAACTCGGTCTTGTCGTGCGGCCGCCAGCACAGCACCACGCGCAGCACGTCGTGGCCGTCGGTAAAGCAATGCGCCTTCACGTGGACCATTTCGCCGACGATGCATTTCACCGGAAAGCGGCCGTTGTCCACCGCGGGCAAGACGGCGTCGACCACCGCGCGCCGGTCCCCGTGGGGCACCTCGGGCATTCTCGAAGCTGCGGGCGTCTGCGGGGTTGCGAACAGTTTTTTCATGATGGGCGGTGTTCGAAAATCAGCGTGGAAAGCGGCGGCAACGTGATGCACACCGACTGCATGCGGCCATGCGAGCGCACGGGCGCAGATTCGACGCCGCCCAGGTTGCCCCAGCCCGAACCGCCAAACTCCACTGCGTCTGTATTGATGAGTTCGCGCCAGTACCCGCCTTGCGGCACGCCCAGCACATAGTTGGTGCGCGGCACCGGCGTCAGGTTGCTGACCACCAGCAGCGGCGGATGGCCGTCGCGCGCCTTTCGCACGAACGCGAAAACACTGCGTTCCGCATCGTCCGCCACCACCCATTCGAAGCCCGCGGGCGTGAAGTCCTGCTGGTAGAGCGCGGGCGCGCCGCGGTACACCCGGTTGAGCTGCGACACCAGCCACTGCAGGCCGGCATGCCCTTCGAGGTCGCACACCCACCATTCGAGCTCGCCGTCGTGCGTCCATTCGCGCCGCTGCCCGAACTCGCCGCCCATGAACAGCAGCTTCTTGCCCGGGTGCGCCCACATGAAGCCGAACAGCGCACGCAGGTTGGCAAACTGCTGCCAAGGGTCGCCGGGCATCTTGTTCAGCAGCGAGCCCTTGCCGTGCACCACCTCGTCGTGCGAAAGCGGCAGCACAAAGTTCTCGTGGAACGCATACACCAGCGAGAACGTCATCTTGTGATGGTGGTACTTGCGGTGGACGGGCTCTTCCTTCATGTAGGCGAGCACGTCGTGCATCCAGCCCATGTTCCACTTCTCGCCGAAGCCCAGGCCGTCCATGTCGGTAGGGCGCGAAACGCGCGGCCATGCGGTCGATTCCTCGGCCACGGTAATGGTGTCCGGGTGCTCGCGGTACACGGCGCGGTTCAGCGTCTGCAAGAAGTCGATCGCCTCGAGGTTCTCGCGGCCGCCGTGGCGGTTGGGAATCCACTCGCCGTGCTTGCGCGCGTAGTCGAGGTAGAGCATCGATGCCACCGCATCCACCCGCAGCCCGTCCAGGTGGTACCGGTCGAGCCAGAAAAGCCCGGACGAAACCAAAAAGCTGCGCACTTCTGCGCGGCCGTAGTTGAAGATGCTCGAGTTCCACTCCGGGTGAAAGCCCTGGCGCGGATCGGCATGCTCGTAGAGGTGCGTGCCGTCGAAGAACGCGAGTCCGTGCTCGTCGGTCGGAAAGTGCGAAGGCACCCAGTCCAGCAGCACACCGATGCCGTTCTGGTGCAGGTGATCGACCAGGTACATGAAGTCCTGCGGCGATCCGAAGCGCGCGGTGGGCGCAAAGTAGCCGGTGGTCTGGTACCCCCAAGAGCCGTAGAACGGGTGCTCCGTCACGGGCATGAGCTCCACGTGGGTGAAGCCCATGTGCTTCACATAGTCGGCAAGCTCATGGGCAATTTCGCGGTACCCCATGAAGTGCCCGTCGCGCCGCCGCCACGAGCCCAGGTGCACCTCGTACACCGACATGGGCGCGTCCAGCGCATTGCGCGCCGCGCGGGTGGCCATCCATTCGCCGTCGTTCCATTCATACGAAAGGTCGCAGATGCGCGAGGCCGTGGCGGGCGGGTGCTCGGCGCAAAAGGCAAAGGGATCGGCCTTGTCGACGACGTAGCCGCTAAAGCGCGAGCGAATGCGGTACTTGTACGTCTGGCCGAGCGCCGCGTGGGGCGCGTGGCCCAGCCAGATGCCCGTGCCGTCAGGCGAAGGGGTGAGCGGATCGGCATCGCCGGACCAATGGTTCCAGTCGCCGACCACGGAAACGGATTCCGCATTGGGCGCCCACACCGCAAAGCGGGCGCCGCCCTCTTTGGAGAGGTGGCAACCCATCAGGTCGTACAAGCGGGAATGCGTTCCTTCGCGGAACAGGTAGGCGTCTTGCGCCTCGGGCTCGGAAAGCTGCTGAGTCACTGGCACCGGTGTTCCTTGCTTGCATGAAGGCCAGCGACCGGGTGTCCAGAAGGAACACGCTCTCGTCAACCCAACGGCCTGAACTCACAATTTGCAAAGAATTCGGGCTTTTCGGGTACGGCTGAAACCTCCTTGCCGTGTCGGAGAGTTCCCCATAACGCGATTGGGGACGAATGGCCGCGCCGTGCGCGCGGCTATTTCAAGCGGCGAGCGAGGCTGGCGACCAGGACGCCTGAGCCCCCGCAGAACGGGGAAGGAAGCGCCGGGAAGAAAAGTCTTCCACCGTCAGGTCGATGGGCCGGTTGGGGTTGGCCCGAAAGCGCTTGAGTGCGGCGGCACCGATGGCGTCGAAGTGCGTTCTGCATGTTTCGAGCAACCGGTCGCCAAGGTTCCGGGTACCGAACACGTCGTGCAGGGTGTCTTCCGAAATCTGCGCGATGATCCGCGCGCCATCGGGACCGTCCGGGTAGATTGCAAAACGGACGCTCGCCGTATCAAAGCAGTAGATGCCTTCGAAGTCCATGTCTGTCTCCTGTTTTCGCTGGGTCACTCGTGTATTGCTGGATTGGCGAATCGGATTCAGCGCGGAAGCGCGCATGCGCCGGGATGGACTTCCGCGCATGTTCAGGAAGGAGGCGGCCTACAAGGTTTGCGACGGCCGCGAGTCGTGATTGCGTGACAGTAAACCTTGCTGCAATCCGTGCCCGCTGCGCGCCCCGGCGAGCCAGTTCCTGAAGCCCATGTGGCGCGGTTTGCCGCCTTTCGGCGCTTCGCCCGGATAGCGGATTCGCGAGAGTTCTTCGCGGCCTTTTTCGGTAATGGCAAGCACCTGTGCGGCAGGCTCGGCGCCTGACAGCTTCAGCGGGTCGGCGGGTGCCGGAACAAAGGCAATCACGAGCCCGGCCTGGCGAAGAATTCTGACCTCGTCGATCTCCTTGGGCGTCCGGAAAGACATGGGAAGGCGGGATGCGGCAATCTGCTTGAGCAGGTCCATCGACATGACAAATCTCCTCTAGGTTTGGAATGACGACTGACGATTTCGACGAGGTTCGAATTAGGTGCGCCGCGCCGCGCTTCAAGAGGTTTGATGAATGGTCTTTTCAATCGCGGGCTGCAGATTCATAGCCTCGCCCCGCCGCTGCCGCACCTCTGAAAAAACCCCTTGAAAAAACTCCGGCTGCGCCTATTTCGCTGATCGGAAGCGCTGGAGAGAGGCCTCCGGCGCCCTGTTCAACTCTTGAATGGAGGTTTTCGCCATGTACCGATCCTTGTTTCCGCGCGACGTGTTCGCCGAGATGGATCGCCTGCAGCGCGAGATGCAGCAGGCCTTCGATCTGTCTCCCACCATCCGCGGCGTCGGCCGCAACGGCTTTCCTGCGCTGAACATCGGCGGCACGCCGCAGACCGTGGAGATCTATGCGTTTGCGCCGGGTGTCGATCCGTCCAGCCTGGAGGTCAACCTCGAGCGCGGCCTGCTCACCATTGCCGGCACGCGCGCCAACGCGCTGCCCCAGGGCGATGCCAAGGCGGCCGTGCACATCAACGAACGCTTCGAGGGCGCCTTCCGCAGGGTGCTGACCTTGCCCGACGATGCCGACCCGGATGCCGTGCAGGCCAAGTACCGCGACGGGGTACTGCACATCACCGTGCAGCGCCGCGCTTCGTCGCAGCCCCGGCGCATCACCGTTCAGTGACAGACAAAGAAAGGAGAGACGATCATGAACACCACCACATCGCCTCGCGTCGCCGAATCGAAGGAGCTCGCCCGCAAGGAGGGCGCCCGCTACAGCGACGCCGCCCTGACGCCGCCGGTCGACGTCATCGAGGACAGCGGCGGCATCACGCTCTTTGCCGACCTGCCCGGCGTCTCGCGCGAGAAGCTCGGCCTGCACGTGGCGTCCGACACGCTGACCATCGAGGCGGAGTCGGACCTGGCCGTTCCCGAAGGGCTGGAATCCAGCCACACGGAGGTAGGCCTGGCTCGCTTCCGCCGCGTGTTCACGCTCAGCAAGGAGCTGGACACGGCCGCCATCTCGGCGGAACTGAAGCAGGGTGTGCTGAAGCTGCGCATTCCAAAGGCGGAACACGCACAGCCGCGGCGCATCGAGATCCAGGCGGCGTGAGAGCAGCCCGCATGCACGCATGCTCCGGAGGTGAGAAATGAGCGGTGCCGAGTGCCTGGCGCGTTTGCGCGCCGACGCCGCAGCCCTGAGCCCGCGCGCGGCGCACATCGCGCTGGCGCTGCTGCCCGCCGTCGATCACCTGCCGGATGCATGGAAAGCGGGCCTGCACAAGACCCTGACCCACCGCGCAAGCGCAAGCACGCCGCTCTCCCCCATCGAATTCGATGCCATCCGCGTGACGGCGGCCGGCCTTCCGCACGCGTATCCGGAATGGGTGGTAACCGACCCCGAGCATCCCAAGGCGCGCGAGCTGATCGTCAACGCCTGGGAGACGGCGAAACGCTACCGCTCGGGGCCGGGGCAGAGCACGCCTACGCCGATGTGAGCATCCCCCTACAGCGTTTCCGCGCAGGCGAACCTAAGGTGGCCGCAAGGACACCGAAATGTCATTCGAGTTTTTCCGCAACCGGGAGCATGCGGGCCAGGCGCTCGCACAAGAGCTGGCCATCTACGCAGTCAGGCCGGACGTGACCGTGCTGGCCCTGCCGCGCGGCGGCGTGCCGGTAGCCCACGAGGTGGCCAAGGCACTCCAGGCGCCGCTCGATGTGCTGGTGGTGCGCAAGCTGGGTGTTCCGGGACACGAGGAATACGCCATGGGCGCCATTGCGGGCGGCGGCGAACAGGTGCTCGACAACGACCTGGTGCGCGAGCTTGGCATTGGCGCGAAGGCAGTCGATGAAGTGGTGCGCAACGAACGGCATGAGCTCGAACGGCGCGAGCGCGCCTACCGCGGCGGCCGCCCCGCGCCCGATCTGCGCGGCCGCATCGCGATCCTTGTCGACGACGGACTTGCCACCGGCGCCACCATGCGCGTGGCCGTGCGCGCGGTGCGCCGCCAGGCGCCGACCCGCGTGGTTGTTGCGGCGCCCGTGGCATCGCCCGAAGCCTGCGCACTCTTGTACGGCGAGGCAGACGACGTGGTGTGCCCTGAAGTACCCGATGCATTCCTCGGTGTCGGCCGCTGGTATCTCGATTTTTCGCAGACCAGCGACGAAGAAGTCTGCCGCCTGCTCGAAGAAGCGGAAGGGCGCCGCCTCCGCGCGCCACAGCCTGAGGACCTTGCACGATGAAGCCATCCAACATTTCGAAGGAAGTGGAAGCGTTGCGCTCGGCGGCGCATCCGCTGGAAGGAAACCCCTGCGACCACGACGCCCTGCTCGACCTGATCGGCGATGCGCACTATGTGCTGCTCGGCGAAGCCTCGCACGGCACACAGGAGTTCTATGCCGAGCGTGCGAACATCACGCGCCGCCTGCTGGCTGAAAAAGGCTTCAACGCCGTGGCCATCGAAGGCGACTGGCCCGATGCGTATCGCGTGAACCGCTATGTAAGAGGCACCGGCGACGACGCCAGTGCAGCCGAAGCGTTGGCCGGCTTCCGGCGCTTTCCCACCTGGATGTGGCGCAACGAAGAAGTTGCACGCTTTGTCGAATGGCAGCGCGCCTTCAATGAATCCGCCCCGCCGCAGGGAAACACCGGGTTCTACGGGCTCGATCTCTACAGTCTCTCGAGCTCGATGGAAGCCGTGCTCGCGTACTTCGAGCGAACCGATCCCGATGCCGCCCGGCTCGCGCGCGAGCGCTACGGATGCTTCGACCGCTTCGGCGACCGCGGGCAAAACTACGGCCTGATGGCGGGCCTCGGCAACACGGCCTCCTGCCAGCAGGCGGTGGTCGACATGCTGCTCGAGATGCGGCGTGCCGCCGGCGAGGCCTGGCGCAGCGGCAACGCGGCCAACGAGGAAGACGCCTTCAACGCCGAGCAGAACGCCCGGCTCGTCAAGAATGCCGAGGCCTATTACCGCTCGATGTACCTGAGCGACGTTTCATCGTGGAACCTGCGCGACCGCCACATGGTCGAGACGATGGGCGAAGTCGAGCGCCACCTCTGGCGCGGCAGCGAGCGCCCGAAGATCGTGGTGTGGGCCCACAACTCGCACCTGGGCGATGCGCGCGCCACCGAAATGGGCGAAGAGCGCGGCGAGCTCAACGTGGGCCAGCTGGTGCGCGAACGCCAGGGCCGCGACGCGGTGCTGGTGGGCTTCACCACCCACACGGGCACCGTGATGGCGGCGTCCGACTGGGGCGCGCCAGCCGAGCGCAAGCAGGTTGTTCCCTCGCGCCCCGACAGCTACGAATGGCTCATGCACGAGACGGGTCTGGAGCGCTTCATGCTGCCCTTGCGCGGCGAAGGAAGCCATTTCTTCGCGCTGAGGGAGCAGCGGCTGGAACGCGCCATCGGCGTCATCTACCGGCCCGAGACGGAGCGGCAAAGCCACTACTTCTTCGCGCGGCTGCCGGTGCAGTTCGATGCGCTACTGCACATCGACCGCACGCATGCAGTGGAGCCACTGGATCGCGGCGCCCCCACCGACAGCGCCGGAGTGCCCGAGACTTATCCGTCGGGCAAGTAGCGCCGGGCCCTGCCCAGCTACTGCGCGACGATCACGCCCTCGAGAGGCTGCAGCGTGAGCCTGCCTTTCACCGTGCCGGTGCGGTCCGCTTGCGTCGAGGCCAGCACGACGACCTCGGCCGGCAGCAGCTCGCCCGAGATCGTGGTCTCGGTGATGCCGAAATTCAGCAGCACCACGAGCCGCCTGGTTCCCGAGGTTCTTGCGTAGGCCAGCACATCGGCGCCTGCGTCCAGCTGCTCGTGGCTGCCTTCATGCAGGGCGGGCTCGTGCCGCCGCAGCGCAATCAGCCGCTTGTAGAGCTGCAGCATGGAGGCAGGGTCACCCATCTGCACCTCCACGTTGCGCATGTGCCAGTCGCCGCCAAGGCGCAGCCAAGGCGTGCCGTCGGTAAAGCCGGCGGCGTGCGCGCGGCTCCACTGCATGGGCGTGCGCTGCGGGTCGCGCCCCAGGCCCCTGCCCGGCTCGTTCTTCTCGAACGGGTCCTGCACTTCTTCGGGCGGAATGGGAACGTCCGTCAGGCCGATCTCGTCGCCGTAGTAGAGAGTGGGCGTACCGCGCAATGTAAGGAGCAGCATGGCCGCGAGGCGCGCCCTCTCCTGCCCCACGCGGCTCGCGATGCGCGGCTTGTCGTGGTTGCCCAGCACCCAGTTGGGCGCCGCGCCTTGCGGCAGCGCCGCTTCGTAGCTGCGCACGATGCGGTCGATTTCGGACGCATGCCAGGGCGCCGTGATGAGCTGGAAGTTGAACGGCAGCTGCACGCCCTGCAACAGGCCTTCGGAGGTTGCGCCGTAGTAGGCCATGAGCCGTTCGAGCGGAAGATAAAGCTCGCCGATCAGCACGCGCGCCGAGCTTGCGTCGCTGAAGGCGTCTGCCACGCTGCGCATCTCGACAATGATGTCCTGCATCTCCGGACGGTCGGTGGTGTAGAGCGGTAGCAGGCGGTGCGACGGGTCGGCCCCGGGCTGGTAGGCCGGGTTGGGCGGGTTGTCGCGGAACAGCTCGTCCTTGATGAGGTGATACAGCACGTCGATGCGAAAGCCGTCCACCCCGCGCCGGAACCAGAAGCGCAGCACCTCGTACATGGCTTGGCGCACTTCGGGGTTGCGCCAGTTGAGATCCGGCTGCTCCTTCAGGAACGAATGGCAGTAGTACTGCCCGCTGGCTTCGTCGAAGGTCCATGCGGGCCCGCCAAAATTGCTGAGCCAGTTGTTGGGCGGACCGCCCCCGGGAGCCGGGTCGCGCCAAAGGTACCAGTCGCGCTTCGGGTTGTGGCGCGAGCCCCGGCTCTGCACAAACCAGGGGTGCTGGGCCGACGTGTGGTTGGGTACGAAGTCCAGCACCAGCTTGAGGCCGCGTGCCCTGCACTCGGTGGCCAGCGCATCGAAGTCCTGCAGCGTGCCAAAACGCAGATCGATGTTGCAGTAGTCGGAAATGTCGTACCCGAAGTCGGCCATTGGTGAGGGGTAGATAGGCGATATCCAGACGGCATCCACGCCCAGCTCGACCAGATAATCAAGCCGCCTCTGGATGCCGCGCAAGTCCCCGATGCCGTCTCCGTCGCTGTCCTGGAACGAACGCGGATAGATCTGATAAACGATTCCGTTCTTCCACCAAGCATCGGCCGACATCGGGTTTCCTTTCGTGTGTTCTGTGTTGCGAGGCTTCCATCTTGGGAGGTTCCCCCGGCATGATCAACGACCTTTGGTACAAGAACGCCCTGGTGTACTGCCTCTCGGTGGGGACCTTCATGGACTCCAACGGGGACGGCTGCGGCGACTTCGAAGGCCTGACACGCAGGCTGGAGTACCTTCACGGCCTGGGCGTGACAACGCTGTGGCTCATGCCGTTCCATCCATCTCCCGGCCGGGACGACGGCTACGATGTTTCGGACTATTACAACGTAGACCCCCGCTTCGGCACGCTCTCCCGGCCGGGACGACGGCTACGATGTTTCGGACTATTACAACGTAGACCCCCGCTTCGGCACGCTCGGCGACTTCGTCGAGTTCACGCATTCGGCCGAGCAGCTGGGCATGCGCGTGCTGATGGACTTGGTGGTCAACCACACGTCCGACCAGCACCCGTGGTTTCAGGATGCGCGCAAGAGCCGGAAATCAAAATACCACGACTGGTATGTGTGGTCGGACAAGAAGCCGCCCCGCTCCACCGACGGTGTGGTCTTTCCGGGTGTGCAGAAATCCACCTGGACTTTCGACAAGCTTGCAAGGCGCTGGTACTTTCACCGCTTCTACGAATTCCAGCCCGACCTGAACACGGCCAACCCCCAGGTGCAGGCCGAGATCCTGAAGATCATGGGCTTCTGGACGCAGCTTGGCGTTTCGGGCTTTCGCATGGACGCCGTGCCGTTCGTGATCGGTGCCAAGGGGCCGAAGGTCGTGTACCCCACCGAGCGGTTCGACATGCTGCGGCAGTTTCGCGAATTGCTTCAGTGGCGCCGTGGGGACGCGATCATCCTGGCCGAAGCCAACGTGCTGCCCAAGACCAACATGGCGTACTTCGGCGACGAGGGCGAGCGGCTGCACATGATGTTCAACTTCCAGGTGAACCAGAACCTGTTCTATGCCATGGCCGTGGGCGACACGCGGCCGCTGGTCAAGGCATTGGAGGCCACCCGGGAGCGCCCCGCCACTTCGCAGTGGGTCATGTTCCTGCGCAACCACGACGAGCTCGACCTGGGGCGCCTGCGCCCCGCGCAGCGCAAGCGCGTGTTCGAGGCCTTCGGCCCCGACAAGAACATGCAGCTCTACGACCGCGGCATACGCCGCCGCCTTGCGCCCATGCTCGGCGGCAACCGGCGGCGGCTGGAACTGGCCTACAGCCTGATGCTCACCCTGCCGGGCACGCCCGTCATGCGCTACGGCGACGAGATCGGCATGGGCGACGACCTGAGCCTGCCGGAGCGCAACTGCGCGCGAACGCCCATGCAGTGGTCCACCGAGAAACAGGGCGGGTTCACCACCTCGTCGAAGCCGGTGCTTCCGGTGGTTACGGGCGGTGCCTACGGCTTCGAGCATGTGAACGTGGCGGCGCAGCGGCGCGACCCGGACTCGCTGCTCAACTGGATGGAGCGCGTGTTTCGCATGCGCAAGGAAGTGCCCGAGATCGGATGGGGCGACTTCGAGGTGATTCCCAACGAGGAACATGCGGTGCTGGTGGTGCGCTACGAATGGCGCGGCAATGCGGTGCTGTTCATCCACAATTTCGATGCGAATCCGCTGGAGATCAAGCTCGATGCAAAGGCGCTGGGCCTGCATGGCGGGCAACTCATCAATCTGCTGTCGAACGCGCACAGCCGCGCCAATGCCAAAGGAAAACATTGCATGGTGATCGAATCGTATGGCTACCGGTGGTTTCGCGTGGGCACGCTCGACTACCTGCTCAAGCGGGACGAGATGTGAGGCCGCACGGGGCAGCGCAGCAACATATGGGGGATTGCGTGAACTTCGGGAAATTCTGCTTCTGACACACTACATGCGCAGCGCGGATTCCATCGCGGTGCCTGTCCACGCCAATGAACTTATCAGGTCTACGGAACATTCGCATCAGCTTGAATACACGCCTCGGCCTTGGCGTTGCCCTGGTGGTCCTGGCGGCCACGTTCACCATTGGCGCGGTGGCCCTGCATCTGGTCAAGGCGAGCATGAAGGCCTCGATCGAAAGCGAGGAGTTCGCGCGGCTGTCGGCCGTTGCAAACACGGTCAACCAGAAGTTCATCAGCCGGCGCACCCTGCTCGAGACTTTTGCCAACAGCGTCGAGTCGCAGCGCTTCACCGACACGGCGGCACTGCAGGCCTTTCTTGAAAAGCACCAGCCGCTGCGCAAGGCATTCAGCAACGTCGCATTCTTTACAGCCGACGGCGACCTGATTGCCAGCCTCAGCGGCGCGCAGCAACAAGGCAGCGTGAACATCAAGGACCGCCCGTACTTCCGGCAGACCGTCGCGTCCAAGGCCAGCGTCATCTCCGAGCCCTATCTCAACCGGCTGAGCGGCCTGGCGCAAATCGCAATCACCCAGCCGGTGCTGGACTCTGCGGGCGCGGTGGAATACGTGATCTCGGGCGCCATCAACCTGAAGGAGCGCAACCTGCTGGGCGAGCTCGGCGATGTGAAGTTCGGCGAAACCGGCTACCTCTTCATCACCAGCACGGACGGCGTGGTGATCGACCACCCCCGCACCGAGCTCATCATCAACCAGACAGGTCTCAAGGGCATGGGCAACCCCGAGATCGACCGCCCCCTGGAGGGCTACGAAGGCGCGGCCGAAGGCGTCAACCATGCGGGGGTGCCGGGCCTGTATGCCTTCAAGCGCATCCAGCAGACCAACTGGATCATCGGGGCGATGTACCCCACCGCGGAAGCGTTTGCCCGCGTGGGCGCCATCGAGCGTGGCGCCTGGGTGGGCGCCCTGGTGCTCGCGGTGGTGGCCGGCGCGGTTGCATTGGGAGTGGTCAGCCGGCAGCTCAGGCCGCTCAAGTACCTGCACCGGCACATGCTGGACGTCGACAACGCGGCCATGGAAAGTACCGTGCCGCGCACCTACCCTCGCAACGAGATAGGCGATCTTGCGCGCACTTTCGACGAGTTGATGCGCCAGCGCAAGACGAGCGAGAAGTTCCTGCGCGACATTACCGACAACCTTCCGGCGATGGTGTCGCACGTGGATGCGCAAGGCCGCTATACCTTCGTGAACGCGCCGCTCTGCAGAAAGCTCGACCGGGGCGCCGCGCAGCTCATCGGGCGCACGGCCAGCGTCCCGGGCGATAACGAGGCGCTGGACGCCGCGGTTCGCCGCGTGATGGCAGGCGAGGCGGTCAGCTTCGAGAGCCGGGGCGACGCGCGCCTCGGCGAACAAGACCGCTACTACCAGACGGAGCTTATTCCCGACCGCGACCAGGCCGGGCAGGTTCGCGGCTACTACGCCATGACCTCCGACGTGACGGAGCGCAAGCAGATCGAAATGAGCCTTGCCCACAGCGAGGCGCAGGTCCGCATCATTGCGGACAACATCCCCGCCTTGGTGTCGCACGTCGATTCGTCGCTCAGGTACACCTTCGTCAACGCAAAGGTCAAGGCGCTGCACAAGGACAGGGCCATGATCGGCCGCTCGATGCCGGAGGTGCGCGGCTCCGAAGATTTCGCGGTGGTTGCCGACTCTTACCGGCGCGCGCTTGCCGGTGAAACCGTGGTCATCGAAAAATCGGGCGACCCGGCCATAGGCATTGGCGACCGCACCTTCAAGGCGCACTACATTCCCGACCGCGACACCAACGGCGTGGTGCAAGGCGTGTTCGCGATGACCTTCGACATCACCGACGAGGTGAACATCCGCAAGGCCCTGACCGAGCAGCAGAAGCGGCTGCGCGACGTAACCGACAACATTCCGGCGCTTGTCGGCTACTTCGACAGCGACGAGAACTGCCTTTTTGCGAACGTGCGGGCGCGGCGCATGGCGGGCCTGGACGACGGCCCGCTCATCGGCGTGAACCTGCGCAGGGCCGTGGGCGACACCGTGTACCGGCAGCAGCAGCCCTACCTTCCCATGGTGCGCGAGGGCAAGGCAGTGAGGTTTCCGGTGCGCACGCCGCTGCATGGCAAGACCGGCTATTTCCAGGTCAACCTGATTCCGGACAAGGACCTGGACGGCAAGGTGATGGGTTTCTATCTCATGACCTTCAACATCACCGCGTTGAAGAAGGCCGAAGTGCGGCAGGCCGAAAGCGAAATGCGCCTGCGCACCATCACCGACAACCTGCCGGCTCTCATTACCTACATCGACCGCGAGGAAAAGATCACCTTCGCGAACGCCACCTACCGGGACTGGCTGGGCGTGGAGCCTTCCACCATCCTCGGCCGCCACATCGGCGAGGTGGCCGGCCCCGAGCTGTATATCTCGCGCAAGCCCATGATCCAGCGGGCTCTGGCGGGCGAGCGGGTCGAATTCGAAGGCTACATGCGCACCAAGGATTCGGACCGCATCACACGCGTGAGCTATGTGCCAGACACGGGGCCCGACGGCATTACGCGCGGCATCTTCTCGCTGAGCTTCGACATCAGCGCGCTGAAGGCGGTGGAGCGCAAGCTGAGCGACCTGGCACGCGCCGACACGCTCACCGGCCTGTCGAACCGGCTCGCGTTCAACGAGTTCCTGCCCGGCGCCATTGCCCGGGCGCAGCGCACGCAAAGCGGGCTGGCGGTGCTGTTCCTGGACGTCGACCGCTTCAAGACCATCAACGACACCCTCGGGCACGCAACGGGCGACGGCGTGCTGGTGGAATACGCGCGCCGCCTGCTGGCCAGCGTGCGGAGCACCGACACCGTGGCGCGCCTTGCCGGCGACGAGTTCGTGGTGGTGCTCGAAAACCTGCACACAAGAGAAGCGGCCGCGGCCATCGCGCAAAAGATCGTCGAGCAGATAGGAGGCACGGCGTTCGAGATCGATGGGCGGAGCCTTCGGGTCACCACCAGCATCGGCGTGGCGTTCCACCCCGCGAACGAGCCGCCCGCCACGCCGTCGGACCTGCTCGCCAATGCCGATGCGGCGCTGTACCGCGCAAAGTCCGCGGGGCGCAATACATACGGCTTTTCGGATTGACGCGCTTCAGTTGAGAACTTTGGTAGTGATGTTGTGCGGCTACGGGTCTTCGCATGCGGTGTGCTCCTGCTGACAAGCCTGCTTGAGCCCCCCAGAATCGCCTCATAGGAGATTCAAATTCATGTCGCCGACCGAAATCGTCACGCCCGAGCAGCTGCTGCACGCTCTCGAAATTCAAAGCCGCATGCCGATCCTGCGCATCGGCCAGGCGCTGATGGCGCTGGGCACGATTACCGAAGAGCAGCTGCGCGCGGGCCTGGCCCAGCAGCAACTCGACCGCAGCGTGCCGCTGGGCGAAACACTGGTTCGCATGGGCGTGGTCACGCGGGAGCAGCTGAAGGCCGCACTGGTGCGCAAGATGGGCTACCCGCTGGTCAACCTGCACGTATTTCCGGTCTCCATCGATGCCTTGCGCACCATCAGCCACGGGGTTGCCCGCCGCCTGCAAGTCATGCCGCTCATGCTGCACGAGGGCCGCCTCATCCTTGCCATGGACGACCCGGCCAGCCGGCATGCCGCCATCGACGAGGTGGAATTCATCTCGCAACTGAAGGTGGTGCCGGTGATCGGCGAATGCCTGGTGCTGGACACGGTGCTCTACAAGGCCTACGGAAAAATCGGCAGCGACACCGTTCTCGATCCGACCGTCGTGCACGACCCGTCCCGGCCGCTCGAGTTCGAGCCCGCCGCCACCAGCGAGCTGCTGGTCACCCTCGAAAAGGAACGTCCCGCCCCCGCGGTCGAAGAAGAAAAGACCATCGAGCAGTCGGACAACTCGCTGGTGCGAATGATCAACAGCATGATCGTCGACGCGCACCGCGAAGGCGTGTCCGACATTCATATCGAAAGCTACCCGGGGCAAGAAAAGACCCGCATCCGGTTTCGCCGCGACGGACGGCTGCGCACCCACCTGGAACTGCCGGCCAGCTACCGCAACGCGGTGGTCGCGCGCGTGAAGATCATGTGCGACCTGGACATCAGCGAAAAGCGCAAGCCGCAGGACGGCAAGATCAACTTTGCCAAATACTCGCCGCAGCACCGCATCGAGCTGCGCGTGGCCACCATCCCCACCACCAACGGCCTGGAAGACGTGGTCATGCGCATCCTGGCTTCGGCCAAGCCCATTGCGCTGGAGCAGCTCGGCCTTTCCGAGCGCAACCTCGCGGAGTTCACCAGGGCGGTGGAGCGTCCCTACGGCATGGTGCTTTGCGTGGGCCCCACGGGCTCGGGCAAGACCACGACGCTGCACTCGGCGCTGATGCACATCAACACGCCCGAGCGAAAGATCTGGACGGCTGAAGACCCCATCGAAATTACCCAGCCGGGCCTGCGCCAGGTGCAGGTCAATCCGCGCATCGAGTGGACCTTTGCCAAGGCGCTGCGGGCCTTTGTGCGCGCCGACCCGGACGTGATCATGGTCGGCGAGATACGCGACGAGGAAACCGCCAAGACCGCCATCGAGGCTTCGTTGACGGGCCACCTGGTGCTTTCGACGCTGCACACCAACAGCGCGCCCGAAACCGTGACCCGGCTGCTGGACATGGGCATGGACCCGTTCAACTTTGCGGACTCGCTGCTGGCGGTGCTGGCGCAGCGCCTGGTGCGCCGCCTTTGCAGCCACTGCGTGACCAGCCGGCCGATGCGCCCTGAAGAAGCAGAGGAACTGCTGGCCGACTACATGCACTCGTTCGGCGTGCACGATACCCCGGCTGAGCGCGAGTCGGTACGCCATGGCTGGCACCGCCACTACGGCCAGAACGGCCAGCTGCTCGCCTATTCAAGCACCGGCTGCAAGCACTGCGACAACACCGGCTTCAGCGGGCGCGTGGGCATCCACGAACTGATGGTGATCTCGAAAACGCTGCGCCGCCTGGTTCAGGGGGGCGCCCGCGCCGAAGAGCTGCAGGAAGCGGCCCTGCGCGAGGGCTTGCGCACCTTGCGCCAGGACGGCATCGAAAAGGTCTTGGCCGGGAAGACCACCATCGAGGAGGTCCGCGCAACCAGCAACGTCTGAGGGCTCAGCGCCGCACGCGTGGTGCCGGCGCTGCTTCAGTGCGGCTCAGGCGGCATCCCATGCCACGGGCGGCAGCATGGCAACGGCCGGCTTGGCAAACAGGAAGCCCTGGAACAGCCCCACGCCCAGCGCCTGCAGCGCGTGCACCTCTTCGGAGCTTTCCACCCCTTCGGCCACCAACCGGATGTCAAGCTCGGCGCAGGTGCCGACAAAGCCTTTCACGATGCTGAGCCGGACCGGATCGGTGTGGATGTTGCGCACCAGGCCCATGTCGATCTTCACGAGGTCGGGCTGGAAGCCGGCCAGCAGCTCGAATCCCGCATAGGCGGCGCCGAAGTCGTCGATGGCGGAAGTGAAGCCGTAGGCCTTGTGGGCGCGAAAGGCTGCAGCAAGCGCCGGCAGATCGGCCACATGTTCGCACTCGGCAATCTCGAACATCAGGCGGTGCACCGGAAAGTTGCACCGCCGGGCCGTGTCCATGGCGGTGTGAAAGCAGTCGATGCGCTCCGTGATGTCGTTGGGCCACACGTTCAGGCTGAGCCTTGTCTGCATGCCCAGTGCGGAAGCGGACTCGATGGCCTTGATGCGGCACGCCTCGTGAAACGCGAACCGGTGCCGCGGACTCACGCGCGACAGCACCTCGATGGCGCCCTCCCCCGACGTGCCGCGCACCAGCGCTTCGTGCGCAAAGATTTCCCTGCGCTCGAAGTCCACGATCGGCTGGAAAGCCATCACGAACCCGGAATCAGGCTCGGGAGACCTGGCGTTCGCCGCTGTTTGGGTAGTCACGGGTGGTCGTTCCGGCAGTGGAATTCAATTAATCAAATTTACTTATACGGGCGGCAGGTTAGCGCATAAATGTAAGCGCCGGATCATCCGATGCCCTTTTGGGCCAACTGACGAGTGCGTTCCGCAGCGGCCAGCCTCTTGGCTTCATCGTAACCATGGGCCTTGACCGAGAACGCCTTGCTCACGCTGCCCTTGCCTGCCGTATAGGTAATGGCCAGCCAATAGCCGGGGTGGTCGGCCCTTGGCCGCTTGAAGTGCACGCCGGTCACGCCGCTCGAATTCGACTTGCGCATGATCTCGGAGCGGGAGCGCTTGGGAGGCCCCGAAACCGTGGACGCCGCGCCGTGCGACTTGCGGATTGCTTCTTCAGCCGGATGCAGGGCCGCAAGGCCGGTCATGTGCTTCAGCTGCTTCGCCCGTTCCTGGATGGCCAGGTTGCGCGCCGCGTCGCCCCAGCTGTGAATCGGAAAATTGGCGCGCAGTATTTCTTCGGCCGCGATGTAGGTCTTGGCAAGCCACGACAGCCCTCTTCCGTCGGGCGACACCAGGCAGAAGACACCGGGCACGCCGGTGGTGTTGCTGGCCCGGAGCTTTTCTGCCCGCTCGCGCCGCGCAACGGGGGGCACGCTTCTCACAATGGAATCGCGCCATTCCTGCGCCCGCCGCAGCGCATGCTCGGTACCGCCGTAGCTGGCCTTGCCGAACTGCTGGAAATACCTGACCCCTCGCCTGACGATGGAAACCTCGAAGCCCCACGGGCGGGCATAGATCCCGTACATGGGCGCTGGATTGGGAACACCTTTTGGCATCGGAAAGAATTCTAGAAGGGCAATTCGAGTTCGATCCACACCGGCGCATGGTCGCTGGCACCGGGACGGCCGCGCACATCGCGGTCCACATTCGCGTCGGCGAGCAGGGGCGCGAGTTCTTCGTTGAGCAGCAAGTGGTCGATACGCAGCCCCGCGTTGCGCGGCCAGCGGTTGCGCCAGTAGTCCCAATAGGTGTAGATCGCCTCGCCGGGGTGGCGGGTACGGATCGCGTCGGTCCAGCCCTGAGCGAGCAGGCGCGCGAAGGCGGCGCGGCTTTCGGGCTGCAGCAGCGCGTCATTGCGCCACGAAGCCGGGTTGTAGATGTCGGCGTCGGTCGGCACCACGTTGAAGTCGCCGGCCAGGACTACCGGCAGGCCAGAGCCGTAGAGCCGGCTGGCATGGGCATTGAGCCGCTCGAACCATTCGAGCTTGTAGTCGAACTTGGGGCCGGGCTGCGGATTGCCGTTGGGCAAATACAGGCAACCGATCACCACGCCGTTCACCACGGCTTCGAGGTAGCGGCTCTGGCTGTCTTCGGAGTTTCCGTCGAGCCCGCGGCCGGTTTCGATCGGCTCCCTTCCGCGCGCGAGGATGGCCACGCCGTTCCATGAGCGCTGGCCATGGAACACCACGCCGTAGCCCGCCTCGCGGATGGCCGCCTCCGGAAAATTCGTGTCCGGCGACTTGAGCTCCTGCAGGCAGGCGACGTCGGGACGGGACTCTTCAAGCCACTCGAGCAGGCGTGGAAGCCGACTGTTGATGCCGTTGACGTTGAAGGTCGCAATCTTCACGGGCGCTGCATGAAACAAGAAGGAAGTCGACGAATCATGGCCCGAAAGCCGCCTTCATCTTGTCGGAGAACACGCCCTGCGATGGAGACGTGCGCTGCCTGCCCTTGCCCGTCAGCGCGCCTTGGCACCTTTTTCGTACCACCCGTGCGACCGGTTGACCACGGCAACCACCAGCAGCATCACCGGCACCTCGATCAACACGCCCACCACGGTGGCCAGCGCAGCGCCCGATTGAAAGCCGAACAGGCTGATGGCCGTGGCCACCGCAAGCTCGAAGAAATTGCTGGCGCCGATCAGCGCCGACGGACCGGCCACGCAGTGCGCCACGCCCAGCTTGCGATTGAGCAGGTAGGCCAAGCCCGAATTCAGGAACACCTGGATGAGGATGGGCACCGCGAGCAGCGCAATCACCAGCGGCTGGCCGATGATGGCTTCGCCCTGGAACGCGAACAGCAGCACCAGCGTGAGCAGCAGCGCCGAGATCGACCACGGCCCGAGCCGCGCCGCCACGGCCTGGAAGTGCGCCGTGCCCTTCTTGAGCAGTTGCTTGCGCAGCACTTGCGCAATGATCACCGGCACCACGATGTACAGGCCGACCGACGCCAGCAGCGTGTCCCAGGGCACGGTGATCGACGAGAGCCCGAGCAGCAGCGCAACCACCGGCGCGAAGGCCACCACCATGATCGCGTCGTTGAGCGCCACCTGCGAGAGGGTGAAGTACGGGTCGCCCTTGCACAGCTGGCTCCACACGAACACCATGGCCGTGCACGGCGCGGCCGCCAGCAGGATGAGGCCCGCGATGTAGCTGTCGAGCTGCGATGGCGGCAGCAACGGCGCGAACACATGGCGAATGAAGATCCAGCCTAGAAGCGCCATCGAAAACGGCTTGACCGCCCAGTTGATGAACAGCGTAACGCCGATGCCGCGCCAATGCGCCTTCACCTGCCCGAGCGCTGCGAAGTCGATCTTCAGCAGCATCGGGATGATCATCACCCAGATCAGCACGCCCACCGGCACGTTGACCTTGGCCACCTCGAGCGAGGCGATGCCGCGGAACACGCCGGGCAGCCATTGGCCCAGCGCAATGCCCACCACGATGCACAGCGCGACCCAGATCGTGAGGTAGCGCTCGAAGAAGCCGATGGCGGGTGGCGGAGCGGAAGATGCAAGGGCCGTAGCGGCATGGGTGCTCATCTCAGCACGCACATGCCTGGGCCACCGCTGGCAGGCAAGCCTCGCCCTGGCAGCAGTTTTCGGTGAGGTAGCCGATGAGCGCGTTCATCTGTTCAACGGCTGCGCGATAGATGAGGTTGCGGCCGCTGCGCTCCTGCGTCACAAGGCCTGAATGCGTCAGCTCCTTGAGGTGGAACGACAGGCTGGTCGCCTGCACTTCGAGCGCCTCGACCAAGGCACCGGGCGTAAGCCCCGCAGGCCCTGCCACCACCAGCGCACGAAAAACCTGCAGGCGCACGGGCTGGGCCAGTGCGGCAAGAGACTTGACGACATCATGTTCTTCCATAATTCAATAATAGTTGCATAATCAGAAAGATGCAATCGCCCAACCCCTCCATCACCATCTTCCACAACCCTGCGTGCGGCACTTCGCGCAACACGCTGGCGCTCATCCGCAACAGCGGCGAAGAGCCCCGCGTCGTCGAATACCTGAAGACGCCGCCCAGCAAGGAGACGCTGCTCGAACTGCTCGCCGCCATGAAGATGGCGCCGCGCGAATTGCTGCGCGAAAAGGGAACGCCCTATGCCGAACTCGGGCTGGCCGATCCAAAGTGGACGGATCAACAACTGGTCGACGTCATGCTTGCGCATCCCATCCTGATCAACCGCCCCATCGTGGCTACGCCGCTGGGTACGCGGCTGTGCCGCCCTTCCGAAGAAGTGCTCGACATTCTTCCCTCGCCGCAAAAGGGCGCGTTCAACAAGGAAGACGGCGAAGCCGTCATCGACGCGGAGGGCCGCCGTGTCAAACCCGCTGCCTGAGTTACCGAACATCGATGCCGGGCTGTTCGACCGGCCCACGCTCGAGCGGCTCTCCAGGAACGCACCGGCGCGCCATGCGCCGCGCTTCCTGCTGCTCTACGGTTCGCTGCGCGACCGCTCGTACAGCCGCCTCTTGACCGAAGAGGCCGCGCGGCTGCTGCAAGCCATGGGCGGCGAGACGCGCATCTTCAACCCGGCCGGGCTGCCCCTGCCCGACAGCGCTCCCGACGACCACCCCAAGGTACAAGAGCTGCGCGACCTGGCGCAATGGGCCGAAGGCATGGTGTGGTGCTCGCCAGAACGCCATGGGTCCATGACCGGCATCATGAAGGCGCAGATCGACTGGATTCCGCTGAGCATCGGCGCCGTTCGCCCCACGCAGGGCAAGACGCTGGCCGTCATGCAGGTGTCGGGCGGCTCGCAGTCGTTCAACGCGGTCAACCAGTTGCGCGTGCTCGGGCGCTGGATGCGCATGCTGGCCATTCCCAACCAGTCCTCCGTCGCCAAGGCTTTTCTCGAATTCGACGAAGCCGGGCGCATGAAGCCCTCTTCGTATTACGAGCGGGTTGTCGACGTGATGGAAGAACTCGTGAAGTTCACGCTGCTCACGCGCGATGCGGCCGGCTACCTGGTCGACCGCTACAGCGAGCGCCGCGAAAGCGCCGAACAGCTCGCCCAGCGGGTGAACCAGCGCGCCATCTAGGGCGCTGCTCGCGCCGCGTCCTACGCCGGCATGCAGGCTGTCCGACACCGGTGCCCACGGCGGCGCCGGTAACGTGGGTTCATTCAGGAGGTACGCATGAGCCCATCCAAGCCAAACCCCATCCGCAGCCCGCGCACCGTTCAGCCCGCAACGAGCCAGCGGGCCCCGGCCACGAAGAAATCCGAAGGCCCGGTGGCCACGCCCAAGGTCAACGAAGGCGCATCGCTCGGCAGGTCCGCCAACTCTTCCGCGGGCGGCGCGGCCGGACAGCTGACGCCCAAGGACTGAACGCAGCAAGGCAGGCCCGGCGCTCGTTGGCCGACAATCGTCGCCCATGAATGCCAAGCCTTCGGAGACGACCCCGGCAAACCCGCCCCGGCCCGCGCCCCGCCCCATCCGCATTGCGGCCACGTTGATTCTCTTGCGCGACGGCGCCCATGGCATGGAAGTGCTGATGCTGCGCCGCGCTGAAAAAGCCGACGACCAGAACAGCGGCGCCAGCGTGTTCCCCGGCGGCGTGGTCGACACGCACGACCGCAGCCTGCACCTGATGTGCAAGGGCCTCGACGACGCAGCCGCGAGCGCGCGGCTTGGTGTGGCCGAAGGCGGCCTCGACTACTACGCCGCCGCGGTGCGCGAGTGCTTCGAGGAAGCGGGCGTGCTGTTCGTAAGCGACGCCGAAGACCGCGTGGTCGAGTTGGACCGCCTGCCCGCTTCCCGCCTGGAGGCCATGCGCCATGCAGCCGAACAAGGCACCGACGCACTACTGGCCATGTGCGATGCGCAAGGCTGGCGCCTCGCGGTCGACCGGCTCGCCTACTTCAGCCACTGGCTCACGCCGCCAGGCATGCCGCGACGCTTCGACACCCGCTTTTTCATCGCGCAGATGCCCGCCGGTCAAAGCGTGAAGCCGGACGGCCGCGAGACCGTCGAGCACATGTGGCTCAAGCCGGCCGATGCGGTGCACCCAGACCGCGGGCTCAAGCTGATGAACGTGACGCGCCGCACGCTCGAGCAGCTCGCCGCATTCGAGAGCACCGCCAGCTGCATGGCGCATGCGCGCGGCCTGGCCGGCATTGTGCTGAACATGCCTCGCCTGGCCGACGGACCCGCGGGGCGCCGCGCGGTGAACATCGACGAGGCGGCCTATCAGGAAATCGGCCGCCTCGACCCGCACGGCAACGGCCAAGCGCGCTATGCGCTCGAGGCCGGCTTGGCCATGCAGTTGTCCGCGCGCGTGCGGCGGATCACGGGCGCCGGCGCGTCGTCGGCGGAGCCGGGATCGAACAGCTATTTCGTCGGCGGCGAAAGGGGCCCGTGGGCATTGATCGACCCGCTGCCCCACGGCACGGCGGCGAACGAGTTGCTGCGCAAAGCGGCGCCGGGAGAGGTGCGATGGCTGCTCTCGACCGCACCGCGCACAGAGGCGGCCGAGGAAGCGCTCGAAAGCCTGCGATCATCGTGGCCTGGCGCCGTGGTGCTGTGGCCTGCTCCTGGCGAATCGCTCGACCTGGGCGGCGCCACGCTGGTGGCCCTTCCCGGCCCCGGCGGCACCTCAGCTCCCGCGCTTCAGTTTCTGCTGCCCGAGGAACGCACGCTGTTCACCGGCGCAGCCGACCCAACCGCCGTGCATGCCGGCAACGAGGTCGAATGGATTGCGCCTGCCAGCGGCTTCCTGCTGCGGCACGGTGCCTGACCCGCGCACACCTGCACACGCTCACTGCAGCTTGCCGATGGCCGCCTTGAGCTCGTCGATGGAGGCGGGCTTGGGCAAGTGCGCATTGAAGCCTGCCTCCAGCGCGCGGCGTGCGTCGGCACGCCGGCCGAAGCCCGACATGGCAATGGAGCGCAGCTCGCGGGTCTCCGGCCGCCGCCGCACTTCGGCAATGAACTGGTAGCCGTCCATCTCGGGCATGCCGAGGTCGGACACCAGCAGGTCGTAGGCATTCGATTCGAGCAGCTCCAGGCCCTTTTTTGCGCTTGGCGCAATATCCACAATCGCACCCTCGAGCCTCAGCACCTCGGCAAACGGGGCCAGCGCGTCGGCATAGTCGTCCACCGCAAGCACGCGCCAGCCGCGCAGGCTCACTTCGGCCGGGGCTTGTTCCACCACCACTTCGACCGCCGCTCCCACGCGCGGCAGCCACACGCTGAACTCGGCCCCCAGGCCCAGCCCCGGTGAATGCACTTCGACGCGGCCACCGTGGGCCCGCGTCAATTCATGAACCAACGCCAGGCCGATGCCCAGCCCGCCATTGGGAGGCGTCGCGTCGCTGCTGGCCTGGTTGAACATGCCGAACACGTGCGGCAGAAACTCCGGCGCAATGCCGCAGCCGGTGTCGGCCACGATCAGCTTGCCGAAGTTCTCGTCGGCCGCAACGCGCACCGTGATGCGGCCGCCGCCGGGCGTGAACTTCACGGCGTTGCTGAGCAGGTTCCACACGATCTGCTCCATGCGTATGCGGTCGCCGTTGCACAGCACGCCGGCTTCGCAGTTCGCGTCCAGCGTCAGCTTCTTGCCGGCCACATCGTTCACCGCGGCCTGCGCCGTGGTCTGCACCAGCTCGCCCAGGTCGACGGGCACGCGATTCAGCCGCAGCTTGCCGGTGCGGATGCGCGAAAGGTCGAGCAGGTCGTTGATGATGCGCGTCTGGCTGGCCACGGCGCGCTTGATGGTTTCGCCCAGCCGCCGCACCGCCGGCACCTCCGCGGTGGCCGGCATGTGCATCAGCAACTCGGCATTCATCTGGATGAGGTTGAGCGGCTGCTTCAGCTCGTGCGACATCACCGCCAAAAACTTGTCCTTCAGCTCGTTGGCCGCCTGCGCGCTGAGGCTGGCCTTCTTCTCCTTAAAGAGCCGGTGCTCCTGGGCGAGCTCATGCTGCTTGGTGCCCGTCATGTCGCGCGCGATCTTGGCAAAGCCACCGCCCGCGGCGGGTTCCATGGGCGTGGTGACACCGCTGCAGAAAAAACGGCTGCCGTCCTTTCGCTGGTGCCATCGCTCGTCTTCGGCCCGGCCCAGTTCCACCGCGCGGCGCATCTCGCGCTCGGGCACGCCGTTGGCCTGGTCTTCGGCGGTGAAGATCACCGCCAGCGGCCGGCCGATCATCTCTTCCTCGCTGTAGCCGAAGATGCGCTGGGCGCCTGCGTTCCAGGTGGTGATCTGGCCCTGCTCGTCGCAGGTGATGATGGCAAAGTCGCGCGTGGTGGCGGCCACCATGCGCAGCCGCTCTTCGCCCGCGCGCACCTTCTCTTCCGCGGCACGCAGTTCGGTAATGTCGAAGAAGTTGAGGATCGCGCCTTCGATCTTGTCTTCTGCCGTGCGGTACGGGAGTATTCGCGCCATGAAGTGGCGCCCGTCCACGCTGGCAACGTGCCGCTCGGTAATGCGCAGGTCCTTGAAGGCCGCGGCCGTGTCTTCCGCAAGCTCCGGGTAGTTGAGCCGGCTCGTGATGTCGAACAGCGAGCGCCCCAGGTCCGACGGAATCAGGTTGAACAGCTTGCTCGCGTGCGGCGTGTAGCGCTTGATGTGCATGCCGCGGCTCACGAACACCGTTGCAATCTCCGACGACGTAATGAGGTTCTGCAGGTCGTCGTTGATGTGCCCGCGCTCTTCCACCTTCATCTTGAGCTCGAAGTTCACCGTCACGAGTTCCTCGTTCATCGACTGCAGCTCTTCTTTGCTGGTCTCGAGCTCTTCGGTGGCGGAGCGCAACTCTTCGTTGATGGCCTGCAGCTCCTCGTTGGAGGCCTTCAGTTCCTCGGTCGAGGTTTCGGCGCCTTCGATGGTTTCCTGCAGGTGCAGCTTGAGCTGCCGGATCTGGTCTTCCATCTGGCCGATGAGCAGCTCGCGCGCCGCATCGGCCGGCTCGCCGCCTTCGGGGCGCATGCTGTCTTCCACCTCGTCGAAAACCACCAGCGTGAGGCGCGGTGCGTTCTTGTCTTCGCTCTCGCCCTCGCCCTGCTGCAGCGGGCGCACCGTGATGTTCAGGAACACCTGCCGCCCGTCGTCCCGGCTTTGTACCAGCCGCGTTTCAACACTGCGGTCAGTTTGCGCGGCCTTGAAAAGCGCGGTGCGCAGCTCCAGCCGCAGATCTGGCCGCACGTTGTTCAGCAGGTTGTTCGATGGCTCGCCGCCGGCGCGCTCCAGAAACCGGCCGACACCGCTAGAGAGGTGCAGCACCTCGTGCTCGCTGTTGATGAGCACGCTGGGCGGCGAGAACTGCTCGAGCGCGCGCTGGTGCAGCTCGGCAAAGCTCAAGCGTTCGGCGCGCTTGGGGGAGCGCAGCGCTTCCATGGGGCTGGGTGCGCCTGGCTTGAACGGCGCATCGCTGATGAGCGGCATGTGGCGCCCGCTCGGCAACTCTGGGTTCGCGCGGTAGATGCGGTTCTTCTTGTCGACCGCGGTGAACAGGCTGCCCACCGCGTCGATCGATTCCGAAGTGCCCAGGAACAGGTAGCCCCCCGGCCGCAGCGCAATGCGGAACATCTCCAGCACATGCGCTTGCGCCGCGCGGTCCAGGTAGATCAGCAGGTTGCGGCAGCAGATGATGTCCAGCCGCGAGAACGGCGGATCGCGCAGCAGGTTGTGCAGCGCAAAGAGCACCGGCTCGCGCACCGTGGTCGCCACGCGGTACTGGTCTTGTTCGGGCACGAAGAACTGCTGCAGCCGCGAGGGCGAAATGTCCTCGGCGATACCCTGCGCATAAAGGCCCCGGCGCGCCGTGGCAATGGCCCGCCCGTCGATGTCGGTGGCAAAGATCTGTATGTCCAGCGGCTTGGCCTGCTTGTCGATCTGCTCGCGCAGCAGGATGCTCAGCGAATACGCCTCCTCGCCGGTGGCGCAGCCCGCCACCCAGGCGCGCACCTGCTCGCCCGGCTGCCTGGCTTCGATCAGCCTGGGAAGCGCATCTTGCTCCAGCCCCTCGAAGGCTTCGGGGTCGCGAAAGAAATTGGTCACGCTGATGAGCATGTCCTGCAGCAACGGAGTCGCCTCTTCGGGATGGTCGTGCAAAAAGTTGCGGTAGGCCGGCAGGTCGGCCAGGCGGTTCACCTGCAGCCGGCGCTCGATGCGCCGCAGCACTGTCGCGCGCTTGTAGTGGCGAAAGTCGTGCCGCGTGTAGGTGCGCAGCAGGCCCATGATCTCCTGCAACGCTTTCTCGGCCCGCCTGGCCGCCTCGCCCGTGTCGGGCTCCTGGACGAGTTCCGCATGCCCGTCGTAGGGCATGCGAATGCGCTGTGCGTTGAGCCAATGCTGGACCAGGTGCTCGCCCATCTCGGCCGCGGGCAGCACGATGTCGACCATGCCGGTGGCAATGGCGGCGCGCGGCATGCCGTCATGCGCCGCGTCTTCGGGCGACTGCGCCATGGCAATGCCGCCGTGCTCCTTCACGCGCGTGAGCCCCACCGCGCCGTCGCTGCCGGTGCCCGACATCACGATGCAGACGGCCCGCTCCTTGTGCACTTCGGCCATGGTGCGAAAGAACACGTCCACGGCCAGGTGCAGGCCCTTGATCCGCTCGCTGGGCGTGGCCTGCAGGTGGCCGTCGTTCATCGTCAGGTCGACGCCGGGCGGAATCACGTACACATGGTCCGCCTCGACCGGCACCGGCTGCGTGACCTGCATCACAGGCATTTGCGTGGAGCGCTGCAGTATGGCGGCCGCATTGCTTTCATGCGTGGGCGACAGGTGCAGGATGACGACGAAGGCCATGCCCGCGTCGGCCGGCATCTGCTCGAAGAAGCGGATCAGCGCCTCCAGCCCGCCCGCGGAGGCGCCAATGCCGACGACCGGAAAACTCAGCGTGCTGGGCGTGAGCTTGCGTTCATCGGCGGAGGAAGGCGAAGGCGGATTCGATTTGGGCATTGGGATGTCATTGCGGGAGCCGCAGCCCCGGAGCCTGCCGCGCGGCGGCATTCGATCTTGAAATTCTGCCCCTTGTGGCCGCCATATTCCGGATTTGCAGTCGGTTTTTTTCCCTGATTTTTGCGGTTTGCACCGTGCGCGCCGGACAAGCCCGCACACGGCAGGGTTTTCGCGCTGTTCCTACACACCGCGTCGGCCGCATCTTGCCGCCGACGGGCGCCCGCGGCGCATGGTCGCGGTTTTCTCTTCTCCTTCTTGAGAACCCACCATGCAAGCCATGCCATTGCGATTTCTCCTTCCGCTTGCCCTGGGCGCACTGCTCACGGCCTGCGGCGGCAGCAACACCGGTTCCGCCGTCGAATCGCCGGGTGCCGGCAAGAGCGCAAAAACTGCCACGCTAGAAGCCGGCGCCGCCGCCCTGCAGGACAAGCCGCCGCTCGATGCGCTGAACGCGTACCTGGACGGCTTTCATTTCTACAGCGGCAACATGCAGGCCCAGATGGAGGCGCACCACTACTGCTCGGTGCTGAACGAAGAGCTGATCCAGTGCGTGATCTACGACGGCAACGTGAAGAACGCCAGGATCATGGGCGTCGAATACATCGTGAGCGAGCGGCTCTTCAAGTCGCTTCCGCCGCAGGAAAAGGCCCTGTGGCACAGCCATGTGCACGAGGTGAAGTCCGGGCAGCTCATCGCGCCCGGCATTCCGCAGGCCGCCGAACACGAGCTCATGAAGAAACTCATCGGCACCTACGGCAAGACCTTTCACACCTGGCACACAGACATGCACAAGGAACTCCCTACCGGCGTGCCGCAGCTCATGATGGGATTCACCGCCGACGGCCAAGCCAACGCCGACATGGTGGCGCAGCGCGACAAGCGCTTCGGCGTCGATTCCGCGGAGAAGAAAAAGAACCGCGAAGACATACCCGCTCCCGCCATTGCCGAAGGCGCGGACAACTGGCAAAACGGCAAGGCGGTGCAGCTTGCGGACCCCACGGGCGCCGAGCCCCACGCTGGGCACGGGGCGCCGCCCCCCGGCAAGTAGGACGACTGCCATCGCCACAGGGTGCTCGCACCGGCCGACGGCACGTCGTCCGACGTGTCGCTCGCGATGCAATGCCTAGCTTCGGAGCGATGCAACCGCCCGCCCTCACCTCCCTTGTCCTTGCCTTCGATTCGTCAGCCCATGCGCCGGCGCCTCCCGCAGCGCAGCCGATGAACATCGGCGTGCTCACCTTTCATCGCTGCATCAACTACGGCTCGTACTGGCAGGCGCGCCTGCTGGCAGAAGCGCTTCGGAACATGGGCCACCGCGCCGTGCTGCTCGACCATCACTCGCACCGCGTGAACATGGCCGAATGGCGCTGCGCCCTTCAGCCGGTGCTGCCCACCCCGGTCTCTGGTGCGGACCGCAAGCTCTATGCGCACAAGACACGCAAGTTCCTGGCGTCGATCGCCTCGCTCCCGCTCTCGCGCCCATTTGTGCTGGAGAACCCGCAGGACATGGAGGCGTTCGACGCGGTGGTGGTCGGCAGCGACGAGGTGTGGAACCTCTCCCATCCCTGGTATGGGCGCTGCCCGCTTTTCTTCGGCGAGCGGATCCGCACCAGGCGGCTCGTTGCCTATGCGGCGAGCTTCGGCAACTACCCGGCCGAGCAAGGTTTGCTGCAACAGTGGGCAAGCATGCTGCACAAATTTCACAGCGTGTCGGTGCGCGACGCCAACTCGCGCGCGCTGCTGGGCAAGGCACTGGGGCACACACCCGAACTGGTGCTCGACCCTTGCCTGCAATTCGCGCCGCCGGCATCCGGCGATCGGCCCCGCAAGAGCGGGCAGGCGCCGCGCCATGTGGCCGTGTACGGCCACAACTTCAGCGACTGGTTCGTGGTGCGCATGCGCGAGTGGGCGCGCAAGCGCAACATGCGCCTGGTGAGCATCGGCTACCGCAACGACTGGGCCGACACCCAGTGGCTCACCGCCGGCCCCGAAGACTTCGCGCGCTTCATGGCCGACGCGGACGCGGTGGCAACCAACTTCTTTCACGGCTGCGTCTTCGCGCTGCGAAACCGCAAGCCGTTTCTCTGCGAGGACTCGGCCTACCGCGCCATCAAGATCCGCGACCTGCTGTTTGCGCTCGGCGCGCAGCATCATTTGGCGGATGCCGGCACGCCGGCTTCGCACTGCGACGCGGTGTTGTCCGAACCGCTCGCGCCTTCGGTCGAGGCTCGCATCGCGGCCCTGCGTGCCTCGTCGGCAGGCTTCCTCCACCAAGCGCTGCGGGAGGAGTCGGATGCGCCCGCACGGGAGCGCGCCCATGCATGAACGGCGGCTGCAGCCGACACCCGCCAGCATCGTGCGCTCGGGCCTTTGCATCGGGTGCGGCAGCTGCGTCGCGCAGTCGCGCAGCGCGGAGCCGGCACCCTCTGCGACCGGCAGCGAGGCGCCCCTCATGCGGCTCGACGGGTATGGCGAGCTCAAGCCCCAGGGCCCCGCGGAGTGGCTGCGCATGGGCCCCACGGCCTTCTCTCGCACCTGCCCTTTCTCTCCATCGGCGCGCAACGAAACCGAACTCGCGGCCGACCTGTTCCCCGGTGCCGTTCATGACGATCCACTGGTGGGCCGCTTCGACGGTGCCTACGTGGGGCATGCCGACGAAGCAGACTTTCGCGCGCAAGGCAGTTCCGGCGGCATGGTCAGCTGGACCGCCGCGGAGCTGCTGCGTGCGGGCTTGGTCGATGCGGTGGCCCATGTGCTGCCGTCCGGTGGCGACCGCTTCTTTCGCTACGGCCTGTCGCGCACGCCCGAGGAGATCGGCACCGGCGCCAAGTCGCGCTACTACCCGGTCGAAATGTCGGAAGTGCTCGAGACGATTCGCGCCGTTCCGGGCCGCTATGCCGTGGTCGGCGTGCCCTGCTTCATCAAGGCCGTGCAGCTGCTGCGGCGCGAAGACCCGCTGATGCGCGAGCGCCTTGCATTCACGCTGGGCCTGGTTTGCGGCCACATGAAGAGCGCGCGCCTGGTCGAGAGCTTCGCCTACCAGATGGGCGTGAACGTCGCGGACATCCGCAGCGTGGAATACCGGCTGAAAAACGAGCGGCGGCCCGCCAACTGGTACACCGCGCAGTTCGTGCTGCGCGACGGCCGCAGCGTGCAGCGCGACTGGTTCCACCTGGCGGAGGGCGACTGGGGATCGGGCTTCTTCCAGAACGAGGCCTGCAATTTCTGCGACGACGTGGTTTCGGAAACGGCGGACATCTCCTTCGGCGATGCATGGGTGGAGCCCTACGCGTCGGACGGCCGCGGAACCAACGTGGTGATCGTTCGCTCGCCGGTGCTGCACGAACTCGTTGCCAGCGCCATGGCCGCTGGGCGCCTGCAACTGACGCCGGTCGATGCGGCGTTTCTTGCGCAAACGCAGGCCGCGGGTTTTCGCCAGCGGCGCGAAGGCCTGGCCTATCGCCTCAGCTGGCAGCGGCGCGGCTGGAGGGGAGGCGTTCTGCAGCCCGTCAAGCGGGTGCGCCCCGGCCGGACGTTGCCCTGGCGCCGAAAGCTCATCTACCGCATGCGCGCCGCCATCACCCGATGGAGTCGGCAGCTGTTCGCGGCCACGCGACGGGCGGGCGGCCGTTCGCTCTACGTGCACTGGGCGCGCGGTGCGCTGTCGCTCTACCACGCACTGGCCTATTCACGGGGGCGCATCGGCTCCTGGGTGGCCCGGCTGGCGCCGGACGACCGGGGCGGCTGAAGCCCGCGGCCTCTCGATCACCCGCCGCCAACGCCCACGTTCACCTTGCCCGTGCCGCCGCACTCGGGGCAGCTTTCGCCGCTGTTACGGCGCCCGCTGCCGCCGCACAGGCGGCACACGGTTTCGCCGGTACCGGGAGCGCCGGGCGGAGCCTCGTCGCCGGGCTGCATCGGCGGGGGCTGCACCAGGTCCACCGATGCGCCCGGGTCTTCTTCGCCCGCGACCGACTCCGAGAACGCTCCGGGCCGGATCTGCTTGACCGAATCCTTGTTCATGCCTGTCTGCCCCGTAAAAAGTGGAACACGGCAGCAAGCATCTGCTGCATGCAAAGGCACCGCGCCAGCAGACGCCCACAGGCCCCGTCGGATAGCGCCCACAGGCGGCGGCGCTCCGCACCGGCATGCTGCATGTGCCTTTCACAACGTATTCGTCTTTCCATGGGTTCTACCGCGCCTTCGCGACGCACCGCCAAGCGCTCAAAGTCCCGCTCGAAGCCGCGGGCCGCGGCGCTGCGCATCGCGGTGCAAAAGCCCGACGACGAAAAGCTCGCCCAGCTGCGCGAAGCCCACCGGCGCGGCAAGGTCGTGCTGTTCGTGGGCGCGGGCATCTCGATGGGGCTGGGCCTGCCGCCGTGGTCGGCGCTCATCGAGCACATGGCACGCGAGCTCGGCATCGATGCGCACTCCTTCGGCGACAAGGGGGGCTATTTGACGCTGGCCGAATACTTCCGCCTTCGGCATGGCAGCATCGGCCCGCTGCGCAGCTGGATGGACCGCGAGTGGCACAGCGGCGACGTTCGGGTGGAAAGCTCGCGCATCCATGAGCTGCTGGCCAAGGGCCGCTTCCCGATCATCTACACCACCAACTACGACCGCTGGCTGGAGACCGCTTTCGAGCACCACAAGGTGAAGTACACCAAGATCGTGAGCGTTGCCGACCTTGCCAAGCTGCACCCCGGCGTCACGCAGATCATCAAGTTCCACGGCGACCTGGAGGACGACGCCTCCATCGTGCTCGACGAAAGCAGCTACTTCGCCCGGCTTGACTTCGAGTCGCCGCTGGACATCAAGCTGCGCGCCGACGTGCTCGGGCGCTCGGTGGTCTTCATCGGCTACAGCCTCGCGGACGTGAACATCCGCTACCTGTTCTACAAGCTCTCGCGGCTGTGGAAGCAGTCGGTGCCCGACGTGGCGCAGCCGGTTTCGTACCTTTTCTCGCCCTCGGCCAACGAGGTGCAGCAGGCCGTGCTCGCGCAGTGGGGCATCGAGATGATCCCGCTGGCGCGGGACGATCCGTCGAAGGCGCTGATCGAATTCCTGGAGGCCGTGGTCGGCTGACCCAGGGGTTGCCAGTGCGCCCTAGCGGCGCGCGTCCGGATTGGTTTCGCCCTTGTGCGGTTTTGGCGCATCTCTCGGCGGAGGCTTCTCGCCCACCTGCATGCTTTGCGAGGCATTGGTGCCGATGTCGCGCGAGCCCGGATAGCCGTGGCGCTTGTTCGCCTCGCGGCCGATCTCGCTTCCCTCTTCAGGGCTGTCTTGCCCCACGGCGCGGTTCTGGTCGATGTTCACGGGCGATTGTTCGGGAGGACGGGTCATTCTTTACTCCTGGATACCTGCTCGGCGGCATTGCACAGCGGGCTTGCGATTCATGATGGCCGACACCGCGGCGCACCTTGTCGTCCTGGCGCCGAGGCCGCTGTAAGCCGCATACCGAGCCTTGCGTGCCGGCAAAACTTGCGGCAAATAGCGGAACGCGCGGCGGCCCTTGCCCTTGCCCTTGCCCTTGCCCTTGCCCTCGCGCCGGGCACGCCGTATGCCATGGAAAGTGTCGCCTTCAATGTTCCAGATTCACATGTCCCAATCTTCCATGGTCGACGACTCGAAGGATCTGAGCCGCTGCGTGCACGACGCGCGCAATGCGCTGGCCGCGATCTCGTCCGCGAGCGAGGTGCTCGCCCGGGTCGAACTTCCGCACGACGTGCTGCACGAAGCGGCGGTCGTGGTGTCGAGGCAGGTCCGCCAGCTCTCGGCCCGGATGAGCGAACTCGTCGTCCACGCGCAGCGGGCCGCAGGCGAACCCGGCCGAGCACTGGTGGTGTCGGACGATGCCAAGCTGCTGGCGGTGCTGAGTGGGCTTCTTTCGGACGCGGGCTACAAGGTCGACCTTGCCGCAAGCAGCGACGGCGGCTACAACGTCCTCATGAAGCGAGCGCCTGAAATCGCGGTGGTCGACGTGCGGACCTCGACCGGCTCGGGGCTGGCGATGGGCCGGCGCGCGCGAGACGCCGGCTTCGAAGGCCGCATGGTGGCCGTGTGGGGTTCACCGCTGGCGCAAGACCAGCAGGACAAGGGTGGAATCGCCGGGTTCGATGCCGTGCTTGCAAGGACCTTCGAGCCCGCCGCCCTGCGCGCTGCAATCGCCTGACCGCGGCGGTCCGCTATCTAATCTACTTACTCCTGCTGCGGCGTGGCCGCGGCGGCTCCCTGCGCCCGCGCGCTCAGGCTCTTGGCCCTCGCATTGCGGGCTTCCTCGGGGGTGAATTCATGGGCGAGCCCCAGTTCGTGGGCGGTGCGCCCGCCCTTCCTGGCGATCTCTCTCTGGCGTTCGGGGTCCATTCCTGCAAAGCCGCGCCGGCTGCGAATGCGCCCTTCTTGATCGTTCATTGACATGCTTTCCTTCGCTCCGCGAACACAGTGCGGGCCTGTGCGCGCAACCGTTGCGCGCCGACCTCACATGGGGCAAACGGCGTGCCCGCCTCTACGGCGGGTTGCGGGCAGGAAAGCGGGCTCCTGGCTCACTCCTCGGCAATGGCCTCTTCCATGGCCTGCGCCTCGGCCAGCGCGCTGAGCTTGCCGTCCGTGGCGGTTTCCTCGGCCAGCGAGGCTTCGAGCAGCGACACGGCTTCTGTGTGCCCGAGTTTCTTGGCCAGCGTGCACAGCGAGTTGTAGCCCGCGATCTCGTAGTGCTCCACCTTGCGCGCCGCGCCGATCAAGGCGGCGTCGAGCACCGGGCCCTTCTCGATCTGATCGATCAGCGAATCGCCTTCCTCGACCAGGCCGGCCATGCCTTCGCACTTGATGCGCTTGATCTTGATCTGCAGCAGCTCGGCAATCTGTTCGATGCGCTCGACCTGGCCGCGCGTCTCTTCCAGGTGCGTTTCGAAGGCCGAGGCCAGGCCCTCGTCGGTGGCGGCGCGGGCCAGCTTGGGCAGCGAGCGCGTCATCTGCTTTTCTGCGCTGTAGGTGTCGGAGAGCTCGTGGATGAAAAGATCGGAGAGGCTTTTGACGGGCATGTTGGTTCCTGAAAAAACGAGTTGGTGGAAGAAACAAGGCCGATGTTTGTGGTGCGTGCAAAGGGGCCAAGCAAGGCTGCTTCGCAACGCCTTGTCAGTCTTTGCCGCACGCGTGGGGGGCACGCCGCTTGCCGCAAGAAAAGCGCGGTGGTGCCGAAGGGCGCGGCCGTTCGTTCAACAGACCCAGACCCAACCAACGCAAGGAGTCCCCATGTTTTCTCACAACAAGCGACTGCAATACACGGTACGCGTGAGCGAGACCAATCCCGGCCTCGCCAACCTCATGCTCGAGCAGTTCGGCGGCCCGCAAGGCGAGCTGGCCGCGGCATGCCGCTACTTCACCCAGGCGCTCGGCGACGACGACCCCGGGCGAAAGGACATGCTGTTCGACATCTCGACCGAAGAGCTGAGCCACCTCGAGATCATCGGCACCATCGTCGGCATGCTCAACAAGGGTGCGAAGGGGCGGCTGGCCGAAGGCGTGGAAGAGCAAGGCGAGATGTACCGCACCATCACCGGCGCGGGCAACGACAGCCACATCACGCAGGTGCTCTACGGCGGCGGCCCGCCGCTGGTCAACTCGGCCGGCGTGCCATGGACGGCCGCCTACATCGACACCATCGGCGAGCCCACGGCGGACCTGCGCTCCAACATCGCGGCCGAGGCGCGCGCCAAGATCGTGTACGAACGCCTCATCAACCTCACCGACGATCCGGGCGTGAAGGACGCGCTGACCTTCCTGATGACGCGCGAGATCGCGCACCAGAAGTCTTTCGAGAAGGCGCTGTATTCCATCGAGCCCAACTTCCCGCCGGGCAAGCTGCCCGGCGACCCGCGCTTCACCAACGTGTACTTCCGCATGTCCAAGAGCGATGCGGACCTGCGCGGCCCCTGGAACCAGGGCGAGCGGTGGGACTTCGTGCCCGTCACGCAAGAGTCGGGGCCGGTGGACGGCGGCGACGGCCTGGCCACGGTGGAGCTCAGCGATGCGGATGCACCGGTGCTGCAGCAGATGGCGGCGCGCACGCAGTCGCGCCCCGACGGCGATCCGCTCACGGGCGCGGAGCTGGGCATGGGCGAAGGCCCGGCGCTGGCCGACGGCGCCAACGGCGCCAACGGGCCGGCAATGCCGAAGAAGTAGCGCGCGTGCCTGAACCGCTCAGCTCGCGTCGAAACTGGCCGGGCTGGGCGCTCTCACGGTGAGCTTGCGCAATGCGGCGCTCACCGCCGCGAGCTCGTCGGCTTCGCGCAGCGAGTTCTCGGCGTTGCCGACGCCGTCCGCCTTCTGGACCTCGGCCAGCCGCCGCAGCATGGCTTCCTTCTCCTGCATGGCGCGCAGGCTGGTCCACAGCGCGGCGTCGGTCACCTCTTCCTGCGTGGCCGCAAGACTGCGTGCGCTGAAGGCGTGGCCCGTGTGACAGCGGTAGCGCACCGGGTGCTTGTCGTGCAGCTCGAACAGCACGCCCCCGCAGTCGGGGCAGCTGAACATGGAGGGCTCGCCGATCACCTTCAGGTTTTCCACGGTGCGGTCTCCAAGACCCACGGCATATTCGCGGCGCAGCGCGGCAGGCGCTTCGAAGGCCGGCAGGTCGGGCCTCGGTTGCGCCAACTGGAACAGGAGCTTGCCCATGCCGCGCAACGCGACGACGTGGTCCACCTGCACCGCCGCCATCGCGCTTTGCGGCATGCTGGGCTCATGCGCTTCGGCCGGGTCCTGCACGACGGCAATGCCGCCGCAGTCCTTGATGGCACGCAGGCCGGCGCTGCCGTCGTCGAGCCTGCCGGTAAGAACCACGCCAACGGCGCGCGGGCCGCAATCCAGCGCGGCGGAACGGAACAACGGGTCGATGGCGGGGCGGGCATGGTGTTCCTTGGGTCCGCGGGTCAGGCGAACCACGCCGCCCTCGAGCAGCATGTGGTGGTCGGGCGGTGCGATGTAGATGGTGCCGGGTGCGGCCACGTCGCCCTGCTTTGCCTCGACGGCGCGGTTCGGACCGCGGTCGTTGAGCAGGGACGCAAGGTGGCTGCGGTGGGCGCCGATGTGCTGCACGAAGAAAATCGGCGCGGGAAAGTCGGCCGGCAATTCAGCGACCAGATCGAGCATTGCATAGACGCCGCCTACGGAAGCGCCAATAAAGATGGCTTGGTTTTGGGGAACAGAGTTCAGCATTCCTGAGCAGCAGAAGTACACGAATAAGTACGTTGTCTTCCTGCAGGGCAAGCGGCGTGCCCGGCTTGCGCGCCCGCTAGTCGCCCCTTTAGCCGCTTGCCGCCGCTGCCCCGTCGCGCGCCCGCAGCAGGCGCTGGACGTCTGCCGCGGCCACCGGCTTCACCAGGTGCTCGTCGAACCCCGCCTCCAGTGCGGCAAGCTTGTCCTCAGGCTGGCTCCACCCCGTGGCCGCCACAAGAAGCATGCCGCGCCCCCAGGGCTGTGCGCGAATCCGGCGCGCCACCTCGTGCCCGTCGAGCCCGGGCATGCCGATGTCGAGCACGGCCGCATCGGGCCGGAAGTGCTCCGCCACCCGAAGTGCATCGACCCCGTTGTCGGCGGTTTTGACGCTGAAGCCGGAAATCGACAGCATGCGCGCCATGCCCCACAGGGCGTCCACGTTGTCGTCCGCGAGCAGCACGCGCTGCGGAGCGGCCTCTGACGCAGCATCCGGCGAGCCAGGCTCGGATTTCACGTGCCCCGCCACGGTGTCGGATGCAAGCGGCTCCGCAAGCGGAATACGCACGGTGAACCGGCTCCCATGGCCGAGCCCCCTGCTCTCGCCGGTGACCGTGCCGCCATGCAGCTCGACGATATTGCGCACCAGCGCCAGGCCAATGCCCAGCCCGCCCGCCGAGCGCTCGTGCGCGTGCACGCTCTGCGTGAACATCTCGAACATCGTGTCGACCGTGTCCGGGTCCATGCCGATGCCGTTGTCCGTGACGGTGAAGATCGCATGGCCGGCATCCGCATCGGCATGCACCGCCAGTTGGATCTCGCCTCTTTCCGGCGTGTACTTGGCCGCGTTGGACAGCAGGTTCGAGATCACCTGCGTCAGGCGCATCGGGTCGGCGTCGAGCGGAATCTCGGCGGCGAAGATGTCCAGTTCGAGCTTGTGGCGCCCCTGCTCCATCAGCGGGCGGGTGGCCTCCAGCGCCGCATCGACGATGCTCTGCGCCGTGACCCTCTCGCGGCGCAGCACCAGCCGGCCCCGGCGCAGGCTGGAGACATCGAGCAGGTCGCCCAGCAGCACCTTCATGGCCGCCGCCTGGCGCCGCACTACGCGCGCGGCGCGCGCCTGCTCCTGCGTGGGAAGCTCCTCGGGTGCCAGCAGTTCGGCGGCGCCGCTGATCGATGCGAGCGGGTTGCGCAGTTCATGCGAAAGCACGGCCAGAAAGCGGTCCTTGGCGGCATCGGCGGCCTCGAGCGCCTGCCGCGCGGCCTCGTTGGCGCGCAGCGCATCGAGCAATTCGCCGCGGCTTTGCTCCACCTCCTGCTGCGCCGCGCGCTGCTCGCTCTGGTCGCGCAGCACCTTCACCATGCCGATGACCGCGCCCTCGCCGTTGTGCATGGGCATGAGCGCGCCGCTGGCCCAGAAACGAGAGCCGTCCTTGCGCTGGTGCAGCCGGTCGTCGGCCGCCCGGCCGGCGGTGAGCGCGGTGCGCGCCTCTTCCTGCGGGGCGCCCGCCGCGCGGTCTTCCTCGGTAAAGATGATGTCGGCCGAACGGCCGAGGATCTCGGCCTCGGTATAGCCGAGGAGCCGCTCGGCGCCGGTGTTCCAGCTTTTGACGCAGCGCTCCATGTCGACCGAGAAGATCGCGTAGTCGACCGCGTTTTCGAGCATCAGCCGGAAGCGCTCCTCGCTTTCGCGCAGCGCTTCTTCAGCGGCCCTGCGCTCGCTGATGTCGTTGCACACGATGAGCGCGGAGTCGGGCTTGCCGCCCGCGTTGGTGAGCACGGTCACGCTCTTGTGCAGCCAGATGAAGGAGCCGTCCTTGCGGACATTGCGGCTCTCGCTCTGGAACGGCTCGCCATGCTGTGCCAGCCGCGCGAACAGCGCCGAGATTGCCGGCTTGTCGGCGGCGTGCACCAGGTCGAGCGCGCTCACGCCGGCGAGTTCGTTCTCGCCGTAGCCCATGAGCTGGTGATAGCAGGTGTTGGCAAAGGTAATTTCGCCGTCGAGGCGGGTTTGCGCCACGCCCACCGAGGCCTGGTTGACGATGGCGCTGAAGCGCTCCTGCGACTGCCGCAGCGACTCCTGCGCTTCCTTGCGCTCGGTGATGTCGACGAAGGTGAGCACCACGCCCGCAATGCGGTCTTCGATGGTGCGGTAGGGCCGCACGCGCGCCAGGTACCAGTTGCCGGCGGCGTCGCCCACCTCCCGCTCCGAAGGCTGCAGCGTCTGGAGCACCTTGCGCGCATCCGCCGCAAGCTGCGGGTAGTCCAGCGGCGTGGTCAGGTCGGAGAGCGGCCGCCCCACGTCGGTGGCAATCAGCTTGAAGATGGCCACCGCGCTGGGCGTGAAGCGGGTCACGCGGAACTCGCGGTCCAGAAACACCGTGGCTATGGCGGTCGCATCCATCAGGTTCAGCATGTCGCTGTTGGCCTGGCCCAGGTCGTCCACCTTGCTCTTGAGCTCGTGGTTGACGGTGGTGAGCTCTTCGTTGATGGATTGCAGTTCTTCGCGGCTGGTCTCGAGCTCTTCGGTCGCCGAATGCAGCTCTTCGTTCATGGCGTGCAGTTCCTCGTTGCTCGCCTTGAGTTCCTCGGTCGATGTCTCGTACTGCTCCACGGTTTCGCGCAACTGCGACTTCAAACGCGTCACCTCGCGCTCCAGGTGCTCGGCAAGGGGCTCTGCATCCACACGCGGAACCACAATGCTGCCGCGCGCGCTCGCGGGGTCGGCCTGGCGCAGCAGCACCAGCAGGCCGCCGCCGATTTCTTCCACCGGCATCACATGGAGCGAAACCTCGGCTTCGCCATGGTTCAGCCGCACGCGCACCGGCGCCACCTCCACCGGCTGTCGCCTTTCGTTCACGTGGTAAAGCGCGGTCTGCAGCTCGGCCTTCAGGTCAGGCACGATGGCGCGCAGCACGTTGCGCGACGGCTCGCCGCCGCTGAAGTGCAGGAACGGCGTTGCCGCGGGCGAGATATGCAGCATCTCGTGGTCCGAGTCCAGCAGGATGGAAGGCGGCGCCAGCCGGTCGAGCAGCCGCAGGTGCAGCTCGCCCCAGGTCATGCTGCGGCCATCGGAGAGCGGCGCCATTGCGCTGCGTTGCAGCTGCGCAAAGGCCGCCCCTGGAATCACGGGCAGCGCGCGCTTGGCGTCCAGCGCCAGCGCGGTGCTGCTGCGGCCGGTGGGCACCGGCAACGCGGCCTTGGGCGCATGGCGGTGCGCGTAGATGCGGTGCTTCTTGTCGAGCACAGCGAAGAGCGGGCTGTCTTCGTCCACCGCCTCCGATGCGCCGATGAACAACCGGCCGCCGGGCACCATCGCAAAGTGCAGCGTCTCGAACACGCGGGCCTGCGCCTCCCGGTTGAGGTAGATGAGCAGGTTGCGGCAGGTGACCAGGTCGATGCGCGAGAACGGCGAATCCTTCAGCACGTCGTGCACCGCGAACAGCACCATCTCTCGCAACTCGCGGCGCACGCGGTAGCCGCGCTGCTCGCGGATGAAGAAGCGCCGCAACCGCTCTTCCGACACATCCGCCTCGCTGACCATGGGGTAGATGCCTTCACGGGCGGCGCGCACCGCGTCCTCGTCCAGGTCGGTGGCAAAGATCTGGATGGTCGGCGGGCTTTCCAGCATGCGGGCGTGCTCGCTGAGCAGCATCGCAATCGAATAGGCCTCTTCGCCCGTGGCGCAGGCCACCACCCACACGCGGATGGTGTCGGCCGAGGTCTTGCTGCGGAACAGCTCGTGCACCATGCCTTCCAGCGCCGAAAAGCATTCGCCGTCGCGGAAGAAATTGGTCACGCTGATCAGCATGTCCTGCAGCAGCGCGCCGGCCTCGCCGGGGCGCGTGCGCAGGCAGTCCAGGTAGGCGGCAAGATCGCTCACGCCGTTTACCTGCATGCGGCGGCCGATGCGCCGCAGCACGGTGGCCCGCTTGTAGTTGACAAAATCGCGCCCGCTGCGGCTTCGCACGAAGGCCAGCACTTCGCGAAAGGCCGCCTCGTCCACATCGGGCGCGGGCGGTGCGTCGTCTTCGCCGTCCGGCAGCTGCTCGGGCGGCAGCTTCAGCTGCCGCTCGATGCGGTAGTAGGCGTGAATGCGCGCGCCCATTTCGCGCACGGGCAGCACCCAGTCGACCATGCCGGTGGCAATGGCCGACTGCGCCATGCCGTTGTGGCGGGTTTCCTGCGGGTCTTGCGCCACCGTCAGGCCGCCGCGCTCCTTGATCCGCTTGACGCCGATGGTGCCGTCGCTGTCCACACCCGAAAGAACCACCGCAATGGCGTGGGGCCCGTGGGTATCGGCCAGCGTTCGAAAGAAGAAGTCGACCGCCATGTGGCGGCCCTGGCCCGGCGGAAGCGCCGCCAGTTCGATGAGCTCGCCGCGGGTGCGCAGCGTCTTGCCGGGCGGAACCACATACACCGTGTCGGGCTCGATGCGCTCCCTGCCGCCGACCGGCACCACCCGCATGCGGGTGGAGCGCGCCAGCACCTGCGCCAGTGCGTTCTCATGCGCCGCGGGCAGGTAGAGCACCACCACGAAGGCCATGCCCGTGTCGGTGGGCATGCCCTCCAGGAACTCGCCCACCGCCTCGATGCTGCCCGCCGAGCCGCCAAGCCCGACAACGGGCAGCATGCGATAGCCGCGCGACGGCACGGCGTCGTCGATCTGATCGCCCAGCGCTTCCTCGGCATGGTCGGGGTTCATTTCATCCAAAGCGCTTTCTCCTACTTGCTCTCCGGCAAACGGCGTACCGGCCCGGCGGCGGCACCTCGGCACGCAGTTTGCCGGGCGGTGAACGCCTTGCGCGAGACCTTTCGCCTAGCGAGAACCTTCACGCACCCGGAGACACGCATGAACGAACTCAGCAGCTATTTCGCCTGCCATCCACTTGAAAACCCGGCGAATTATCTGGGAACCGACTTCGATCCCGCAGGCGCCGCGGCCTACAGGTTGCGGCTGCGCGGCTGGAAGGAACGCTATCGCGCGCGAATGCGCGGCGCGTCCTCCGCCGCGGGTCCGTCCTCATGCTCCCGTCGGAACACGCCGGCGCAGCCGCAGGCGCCTTCTCATTGCTGGTACTCCTTCAGCCGGTTGTAGAGCGTCTTCATGCTGATGCCCAGCAGCGCGGCGGTGCGCTCCTTGTGGCGCCCGCAGCGCTCGTAGGTGGCAAGAATGACGCGCCGTTCTACCTCCGAGAGTTGCGTGCCCACTTCGATCACGATCTGGTCCTCCCCCGCCTCGGGAGGTGCCACAGCGGCATCCCGCTGGCCATTGATCGGAGGGGGCGCGAGCGCTCGGCCGCGCGTTGCTTCGGGCTCGGGCCCGGCGCCCGCACTGTCCCCTGCGGGCAGCCACTCCTCGTCGATCTCGTTGCCGGACGCCATGACCCATGCGCGCTGCACCACGTTGCGCAGCTCGCGCACATTGCCAGGCCAGCGGTGCGCCGCCAGCCGCGCCAGCGCGCCCGGCGTGAAGTGCTTGCTGCCACCTTCCTGGCGCGCCAGGTCTTGCAGGAAGCTGGTGGCAATGAGGGCGATGTCGTCGCCGCGTTCGCGCAGGGGCGGCAGCCCGATTGGAAATACGTTGAGGCGATACAGCAGGTCTTCGCGCATGGTGCCCCGCGCCACCGCCTCGCCGGCGTCGCGGTTGGTGGCCGCGATGATGCGCACGTCGGTCTGCTGCACCTGGGTGGAGCCCACCCGCATGAAGGTGCCGCTCTCCAGCACGCGCAGCAGTTTTACCTGCAGCTCGAGCGGCATTTCCGTCACCTCGTCCAGAAACAGCGTGCCGCCATGCGCGCGCTCGAAGAAGCCCTGGTGCTGGCGCTCCGCCCCGGTAAAGCTGCCGCGCTCGTGGCCGAAGATTTCGCTTTCGACGAGGTGCGGCGACAGCGCACCGCAGTTCACGGCAAGAAACGGCTGCTCGCGCCGCCGGCTCAGGTCGTGCACCGCGCGGGCCACCAGTTCCTTGCCGGTGCCGCTTTCTCCGTGGATGAACACGGTCACCGCGGTGCCGGCCACGCGCGAAATCTGCCGGTACACGCGCTGCATGGCCTGCGAGCGGCCGATCAGGTGGCCGAAGCGCCCGGTCTCGCGCCAGAGCTCCTGCACCTCGTCGAGTTCAGCGCGCAATTGCGAAGGAGCAATGAGGCGTGAGAGCAGCCCCTTCAGGTGCTGCGGATTGATCGGCTTTACCAGGTAGTCGGCAGCGCCGATACGCAGCGCCCTGATGGAAGTCTCCAGGCTCGCCTGCCCCGTCATGAGGACCAGCATGGTGTCGCTCACGATCTCGGGGTCGTCCAGCAGGTCGAAGCCGCTTCCGTCGGGCAGGTGCAGGTCGAGCAGCAGCAGATCGGGCCGCTGCATGGCAACCAGGCGGCGCGCCGCGGCGATCGAGTGCGCGCACATCACGGTGTGCCCCTCGCGCGCGACCAGGGCGGCAATCATCCGCGCCGAATCTTCGTCGTCTTCAACAATAAGTGTGTGGCCCAACTTCGTACCTGGCTTGACGCCTGTGCTGCACTGCGAATGAGTGCTTGCCTCGAATTTCCCGCGCAATTTCTTTCGCGCGTAGATGTCCCACTTCGAATCTTGCGCCGCCCGGCAAGAAACGCCGGACGGTTCAATCGTCCAAGCCCTGTGCGAATTCGTGCACTTGCTCTGTCAGAGACGTCATACGCGCGACCTGCCGCTCCAGCACTTCCAGGGCTTCGCGTTGGGTGTCGGTGTCGTCGGAGGTCCGCAAAAGCTCCAAGGCCACGGCCATGGCGCCCACCGGGCTTCGAAGATCGTGTTCAAGGCGCTGAGCGCACAGTGCCTGGCGAGCCAAGCGCGCTCGATGCAGCGCCAGCTTTTCTTCCGCAGCCCGTGCGGTGCGGGATTTCTGCCGAAACGCGAGTCCCAGCCCCGCGAGCCCCGCAATGGCAAGGCAAGCGCCGGTCAGCAGCGCCGGCCACGCCGCGGGCTGCCCCCTGTCTCCCGATGAATTTTTCATTGCATGAGTTTCCGACAAACGCCCCACCCCTGTCTGCCCCCGGAGAACCGCAAGATTTGCCGCAAGGCTTCCAACACCCCGGCGCCGAAGGCGCGCGCGAACCCTTTTATGCGTACTTTAAAACTAGTTTTCGACCCATGCGAGCGAGAAATACCCTGGCACGACCGTTGCGCAGCCATCCCGCCCCGAGAACCGGAGGCGCTACGGAGAAACATGAACACGTCGATTGTTTTGCAGGCCCGCCAGGTGCAGGCCCCTATCTTTTCCCCCCGCCTGCAGCAGGCCGTTCGGCTGCTGCAGATGTCCTCGCAGGAGTACGCGCAGGCGCTGCGCGACGCAGCCGAGCTGAACCCGTTTCTCGAGATTGAACCGCTCGCGCAAGAAGGCCACGAATCCATCGCCGAAACCGTGCCGGCCGCGGCCGATGCTGCCGCCGACATCGAAGCGGCGGCGGCCTTCGACAGGATTACCGCGGCCCCGGCCTCGGGCGACAGGCACCTGTCGCATGACGAGAGCTTCGACCTGATGCAGCGCGTGCCGCTGCCGGATTCGCTGCGCGCCCACCTGCACGGGCAACTTGGCGTACTGCGCATTTCCGCGCGCGAAATGGCATTTGCGCGCGCCGTGGTCGAGGCGTTGGACGACGACGGCTACCTTCGCATTTCGCTCGAAGAGGTGGGCTCCGCGCTCGGAGAAACCGGCGCGGATGCGGAGCGCGAACTGCGCACGGCCCTGCGCCGCGTGCAGGCGCTCGACCCTGCGGGCGTGGCGGCGCGCAGCGTGGCCGAATGCCTTTGCCTGCAACTCGAGGCTTCTCCAGCGCATGCGAACGAATCGGGAACAGTCATCCGGCAACTCGCGCGCCGTATTCTCGAAGCGCACATCGGCCTGCTTGCCACTCATGACGTCGGCAAACTGGCCAAGGCGCTCGATGCGGCGCCGCAGGAAGTGCAGTGCGCAATCGATTGCATCCGGCGCCTGAGCCCGCACCCGGGCTGGCAATTCGGCGAGACGGCGGCGCGCATCGTGATACCCGACGTGACCGTGAAGAAGGTGCGCGGCACCTGGCGGACCTCGCTCAACGCCAGCGCCCTGCCCCGCGTGAAGGTGAACTCGGCCTACGCGCAACTGCTCGAGCAGCATGGCGAGAAACACGGCACCGGCCAGTGCGCCGCCATGAAGGAATGCCTGGAGCAAGCGCGCTGGATGGTGGGCAGCGTGTCGCAGCGCGCATCCACCATTCTGGAGGTGGCGCGCGCCATCGTCGAGCGGCAGAAGATGTTCTTCGAGCACGGCCCGCTCGCCATGAAGCCGCTCGGGCTGCGCGAAATTGCCGAAGAAGTGGGCGTGCATCCGTCCACCGTTTCGCGCACCGTGCACAACAAGTACATGGCCACGCCCGTCGGCATCTTCGAACTGCAGCACTTCTTCTCGCGCGGGCTCGAGCACGCCGCCGGGGGCGCGAGCGCGCCGGTGGCACTGCAGGGGCTCATCCGCGAGCTCATTGCCGTCGAAAAACCCGTGGCGCCGCTAAGCGATGCGGCGCTGGCACGCCAGTTGGCGCAGCAGGGCTTTCGCATTGCGCGCCGCACCGTCACCAAGTACCGCCAGAGCATGAACATCGACCCCTTCGAGCGCCGCCGCGTCCATGGGGGAGAACTGGGAGCTGCGGCCTAGCCCGCAAAGGAGAAAACATGTCCATTGAATTTCTGCGTGTGCTCGCAAAGCATCCCGCGCCCGCGACGCTGACCGACACCCACGACATCGACAACCTGCTGGTGCTGCGGGCCGCCGGGCTGGTTGCGGCGCTGACCCTCAAGCCCGATGCCGGAGGCCGCGAGGTGGGCCGCTTTCTCGCCCTGACACCCGACGGACGCAGCGCGCTCGGAGCGCCCGTGGACAGCTTCAAACGCGGCGTGCAGGCCATTCCGCAATTGCAGCAGTTGCAGCAGTAAAGAGAGGGGTACCGCATGTCCTACCGCTATCTCGAAAGACTGGCCCGCAAGCGGCTTCCCATCTTCGTGGCACGGCCGTCCAAGGTGCGCGTGCTGCGCCGGCTCGCGGCCACCGGGCACGTGGATGTGCGCTTCTATCCGCCGGACTCTTGCGACGGGCAGTTCGGCGAAGTCCGCGCGCTCACGCCCGCCGGATGGAGCGCGATCCGCGGCGCCGATTCATCCGCCGCGGCGGAGCACCCGCAATGAACGAAGAGCAGCGCCACGAATTCTTCTACCGCGGCTGGCGCTTCGCGTACTGCGCCCGCCGCATGGCCACGGGTGTGTACCGCCCCGAGGTCGTCTGCCTCGGCGAGGGAACGGCCACCCAGGAAACCATGCTGCCCAACGACACCGACGAGATCGCCTACGCCACCGAAGCAGAGGCGCTGCGCCATGCGCAGCAGCAAGCCATGCGCTGGGTGCACGACCGCACGGGCGACGGCCAGGGCCAGCTCTGAAGCATCCGCCGCAACAAGCGGCGGCAAGCGCCCTCAGCGGCGCCCGGGCGTCAGCGCATTGGCGCTGCGCATCATGCAGGCCGCGCGGCCTTCGGCGGTGATCGCGGTCACGATGGCGCGTTCGATCCGCCGCTCGCCGGTGCGCAACACCACCGTCGGCTCCGTCATTGCCTGCAGCAGCGACGCGCTGCGCAGTGCAAGGATCTTGTGAATGTCATCGGGTTCCGAGCACACCACGGGCATCTGGCGGCGCGACAGGAATTCAAGCAGTTCATAGCACTCGCTCGCATGGCCCATGCGCGATTGCGATCTTTTCATGACAGGACGTCCAGGGCGTTGAAAAGAATGAAGGGAAGAACAGGGACAAACGCGGGCGGCAAGCGGCATGCCCGCATCGCGCCGGGCATGCGCGTTGCCCCGCAAGGAGCGGATCCCGCTCCAACGGGCGGGCCCGAAATCATCACCTTCAAGGAGTACATCGATGACCATCCAAAGCACTGCCTTCCGTTTCGGCATGGCCGCAGTGGCCGCTTGCGCATTTGCTGCGACTCTTCCCGCCGCCGCCCAGAGCGCGAGCTCGCGCGGCGACCAGGCCACGGAAACACGCAGCGCCGCCGGCAAGTCGGACCAGGCAGGCAAGCCGTCGAAGGGCGATCAGCGCTTTATGAGAGACATTGCGCAGGCCAATCTCGCCGAGATCGAAACCGGAAAGCTCGCCCAGGAGAAAGCCTCGAAGGACGAGGTGAAGCAGTTCGGCAAGACCATGGTCGACGACCACACCAAGGCGCTGAGCGAACTGCAGGAAATCGCATCGAAGAAAGGCGTGGAGCTGCCGACCGAGCCCGACGCCAAGCACAAGGCCACCGCAACCGCGCTGAAGGCCCTGAGCGGCGAAACCTTCGACAAGCAGTACATGTCGATGGCGGGCCTTTCCGACCACAAGAAGACGCATGAAATGCTGCAGAAGGTGCAGCGCAATGCGGCCGATGCGGACCTGAAGGCCTATGCAGCCAAGACGCTGCCCGTGGTTCACGGCCACCTGACGACGGCGCAGGGAATCACCGGCAAGAAGTAAGTAGAAAGAGCGGGCGGGTCCGGAAGGGCTGCCCTACCCCTCCGGCTGCCCGGGCTCTTTCGAAGGGCGCTCGATGCGGTCGAGCACCCGCTCCGGCGAAACGTTCTCGCGGAGCTCGTCGAGCTCCGGGTCGTGCGCCGCCGGAATGTCCATGCGCTTTGCGATCTCCGTGACCAGGGTGATGACCTTCGTGATCTCGTGCTCGCCCAAGAGGCTGATCTGAAGATCGAGGTCGGCGCGCTGGTCGGCCAGCGCCGCCATGCGGTTCTGGCTGATCATCACGAAGGTGGAGATGAAGATGGCCTCGACCGACGCCACCATGGCCAGCACCACGAAGGTCGGGTCGAATGCGCGCACCATGGGTACCCACCCCAGGTTGATGACGATCCAGCCCCCGTAGATCAGCAGGTGCAGGTACACGAACTTCATGCTGCCGGCAAAGCGGGTAATGGCGTCGGCAATCCGGTCCTGCAGGCCGGTCGATATCTTCTGCTGCTGGCGCCGCCGCACCAGCGCGGCAATGTTGCGGTCGACCACGCCCGCTACCGGCGCCTCCGATGCTTGGCCTTCCGTGGCCGGTTCAGCCGCCGCCACGGATCGCTCCCGTGGCCGACTCGTATTGCGAACCATAGATGGCGCGGGCACCCTGCGCCTGTGCATCGGGCACGCACAGGTAGATCTCATGCCCCGGCCGGGCCTCGACGCGAAGCCCGCTGGAACGCAGCATGGCCTCCACGCCGGCATGGTTGGGCGCCCACCAGTTGGTCGGGTCGTTGGCGAGCCGGTGCTCGATGAAGGCCATGCGCGGCCATCCGCTTTCGAGCAGCGGCGTGCGGTCGTCGATGTTGCAGTCCGCCGTTTCGGTATAGACGGAGTCGCCCGGCATGGTGAGCGTCTGGAACATCATGATGCGGCGCGTGCGCTCGGCCAGCAGGTCGAGTGCGAGCAGCGGATACCGCAGGTGATAGAAAACGCCCATGAACCAGACCAGGTCGAAGGTTTCGTCGGAACGTGCCAGGTCGTACACCTGCATTTCGCGAAACTCCACCTGCGACTCCAGCCCGAGCTGGCCGGCGGCCCACCGAGCCTGCGCAAGGTAGTGCGCGTCGACATCGATGCCCAGCACCGACGCACCGCGCCGGGCCAGCTCGAAGCTGTAGAAGCCCGCGTTGCACCCGACATCGAGCACGCGCCATCCGCTGAGGTCTTCGGGAACGAAAGGCTTGATCTCCTGCCACTTGAAGTTGGGAAAGTCCCCCCCCAGAAAGTGCTTGGGCAGGGTCTGCACGCCGCCCGGCAGGTGCAGGTTGTGAAACCAGGGGCCGAGGGCCT